>JACMRD010000111.1 GCA_014376645.1 Herminiimonas sp.
GACTGACCCGGCTCAGCCAGCGCGGCACGCGCATCCTGCGGCAGATGCACCACATCGGCGACCTCGTCAGCTAGGCAGGAAATCCGGTACACCACGTTGCGCAATTCGCGGATATTGCCTGGATAATCATGTTGTCAAGGTACGAGTCTTCGCGCTCTTGTATCTTCAGAAATTTATTGGAGAAAACATGGGTTTATGCATTTCGAAACAACCAGTGGTCATGTATGCCTACGCGCCGGATGAATCAGGCGGACTTCAGTCCGTCAGGGTTGAGAATCCGACCAACCAACAGCGTGCAGCGATCAAGCAGGCACGTGCGATCTTGAAGCGCGCGATTGGAAAAACAGGCATCCAGCAATTGGACCAGGAAAACCAAAGGCGTTTCGGCGACTGATGCCGGGTTCGCCGTCATCGCTACCGCGATCATCCTGCCGGTCGTCCTAATCTGTGGGAAAAGACGACCGGTTTCGATGCGATGAACGCCAACTCAACCGATTTGGGCGCGGCCCTTATGCCCGATCGCCCACTGGATTCCAGGACGATCTGAGGACCGGCAACCGGCGCTGCCGTCAGGGCGCTACCTTGCCAAGTGCGATCAGGATTTTTTCCGGGGTACACGGCTGTGAGAACACCGCCACCTGCATCGGCGACAGGGCGTCGTTGATCGCATTCATCACCGCTGCCGGGGCACCGGCGGTACCGGCTTCACCCGCCCCCTTCGCGCCGAGCTTGGACGACGCGGTCGGTGTCTGCACGTGGCCGACCACGATGTCCGGCATTTCGCCGGCCATCGGCACCAGGTAATCGGCCATGCTGCCGTTCTGCATCAAGCCAGCATCGTCGTACAGGCACTCCTCGAACAGCGCGCCGCCGATCCCCTGCACGATCGCGCCGCGAATCTGCTCGTCGACCAGCATCGGATTCAATACCCGACCGCAGTCTTCCACCGCCCAGTGCTTGAGCAGCTTGACGAATCCGGTATCGGTATCGACTTCCACATACGACGCCTGCACACCGTTGGTAAAGATGAACGGATAGTCGCGCTGCGCATAATGGCGCGTGACCATCAGTTCGGCGGTGAACCCTGCCGGCAGCGTATCCGGCCGGAAGTAGGCGATCCGCCCAAGTTCGGCCAGGGTCAGCAACAGCTCCTGCGAATCGCCATCGACCACGGTATCCCGATGCACCGCCAGCGAGGTGGCATCGCGCTGCAGGATCTGCGCGGCGCAGGCCAACAGATTGGCCCGCAAAGCGAGGCCTGCCTGCAGCACTGCTTCGCCGCCAATGCCGGCACCGCGCGAGGCCCAGGTACCACCGCCGTACGGCGTGGCGTCGGTGTCGCCGGTGATGACGCGCACGTGCCCGATCGATACCCCCACCGCATCGGCGGCGATCTGGGCGTAGATGCTTTCGCTGCCCTGCCCCTGCTCGCCGACGCTGACGGCCACGACGATGCTGCCGCTCGGCTCCAACCGCACCGAAGCGCCGTCTTGAGCCGAAATGCGGGCGCCGCCAATGCCGTAGAACGCCGAGCCCGGGTTGGTCAGTTCGATCAGCGTCGCAAAGCCAATGCCCCGATAGATGCCCTTCTTGCGCAATGCCGCCTGTTCCGCCCGCAGCGCCGGGTAATCCATGAGCGCCTCGATCTTGCGCAGGCAGACTTCGTGCGACAGGATTTCGAGCTTGATGCCCGAGGCGCCGGTGTACGGATAGGCATCGTCCGGCACCACGTTCATTTTTCTGAATTCGAGCGGGTCCATGCCCAGCTTCTGCGCGGCCAGGTCGACCAGACCCTCGGTCACGGCGCAGGCGATCGGATGTCCGACGCCGCGATACTGGCAGGTCGGCGTCTTGTTCTGGAACACCACGTCCAGATGGGCACGGTACAGCTTGTGGCGGTACGGACCGCCGACCAGGTTGACGACCTGGTTGCCCTCGATGGCGCTGGTACGCGGAAACATGGAATACGGACCGATGCCGGTCAGGTCGTCGATCTCGAAGGCCAGAATGCGCCCGTCGGCGGTGGCGGCGATGCGCCCCTTGACCCGATGCTCCCGGGCGTGGATGTCGCTGACGAAGGATTCGAGCCGGTCGGCCACGAACTTGACCGGACGCTTGAACATGATGCTCAGGGCGACGGTAGCGAAATCATCCGGATACGCGTGCACCTTGATGCCGAACGAGCCGCCAACATCCTTGCAGATCACCCGCACCGATGCTTCCGGCAGGTCGAACTGGCGCGCGTACAAGTCCTGCATCATGTGCGGCGCCTGCTGCGAGTGATACACCGTCAGCCGGGCGTCACCCGCGTGCCAGTCGGCGATCTGGCAGCGCGACTCGAGCGTGACGCCGGTATGCCGGCCGAAATGAAAGGTCGTCTCCGCCACCACGTCCGCAGTCGCGAAGGCCTCGTCGACACCGCCGGTATCGACATCGCGCGTGAAGCACACGTTGTCGCCCAGGTCGGGATGCAGCACCATCGTGTCGGGCGACAGGGCAGCTTCCATGTCGGTCAGTGCCGGCAGGGCTTCCCACTCGACTTGCAGGTATTGCAGCGCGTCTTCGGCCTCGGCGCGGCTGTCGGCCACGACCGCCACCACCGGTTCGCCCTGCCAGCAGGCGCGATCGATCGCCAGCGGATATTGCGGCGCCGATTTCATGCCGGCCAGATGCGACAACGTCGCCACCCACGGCTTGCAGATTTCGGCCATCTGATGGCCGTCGACGATGCCAACCACGCCCGGCATCATGCGGGCATAGTCGCGGTTGACCGAGATGATGCGTGCATGCGCCACCGGACAACGCCAGTAGACCACGTGCGCCATGCGCGGTAGCTGAATGTCGTCCAGATACTGGCCGCGTCCTTCCAGCAGCCTGCGCGCACCACTGCGCACGACCGGCTGGCCGATGTAGCGCTGGTCGTCGGTCAGCGGCGCCAGACCCGTGACGGCTTTGTCGGGCGCGTTCATGCCGACGCTCCGGCAGCTTGCAGTGCTGCAGTGGCGCGCTCACCAGCGCGGGCATTCAGCACGTCGGCGATCGCATCGACGATCGCCTGATAGCCGGTACAGCGGCAGTAATTACCGGAGATGAACTGGCGAATGGACTCACGGTCGGCATCGGGCTGGGTCTCGACCAATTCGGCTGCGGCCAGCAACATGCCGGAGGTGCAGAAACCGCACTGGAAAGCGTTGCGCGCCAAAAACGCCTGCTGCAAGTCGCGCAGCACGCCGGACTCGGTCAGGCCCTCGACGGTATCGACGCGCCGGCCATCGGCCTGCACCGCCAGCACCAGGCAGCCACGGACGATGTCGCCGTCCAGGCGCACGGTACAGGCGCCGCAGACGCCGTGTTCGCAGCCCAGGTGCGAACCGGTCAGACCGAGATCATTGCGCAGGAAATCGACCAGGTGCGTGCGCGGCGCGACTTCATGGCGCTGCAGCTTGCCGTTGACGGTGACGTGGATGGTGCAGGTATCGGACATGGTTTCTCGATTCGATGGCGGTGTTACGGATTCAGGCCGGCGAGCACGCGCTGCATCAGCACGGTTGCCAGATGGCGCTTGGTGGCGGCGGAATTGGTCAGGTCGCCCAGTGGCTCCAGGGCGCCTGTCAGTTCGGCTGCCAGTACCTTTGCAGCCTCCTGCAGGACTGCCGCGTCCAGCGTACGGCCGTCGAGGAACTGCTCGGTTTGCCGGGCCCGCAGCGGCGTGGTGCCGAGACCAAGGAACGAGAGCCGCGTATCGTGCAGCTGCTGTCCTGCGAACCGGGTAGCGACGGCCAGTCCGACGATGGCGTAATCGCCATGCCGGCGCGCCAGTTCATCGAACCCGAAACGGTGTTGCGCCGATCGCACCGGCAGCTCGCAGGCCGTCACCAGTTCGCCGTCCTGCAAGGCGGTCGTATAGAGGTCGAGGAAAAAATCGGCGGCGGCAATGCGCCGCCCGCCGCCGGCACCACGCACGACCACGGTAGCGTCCAGCGCCAGGACGCAGACCGGCCACTCGGCGGCAGGATCAGCGTAGGCGATCGAGCCACCCCAGGTGCCCAGGTTACGGATCGCCCGGTGTGCGATATGCGGCGCGGCCATTGTCAGCAGCGGCGCGTGTTGCGCCACCAGCGCCGAGGCCTCGATCTCGCTATGGGTTGCCAGCGCGCCGATACGCAGCGCCGTTCCGTCGGCGGTGAGGCTAATGCCACGCAATGCCTCGATGCCGGTGATGTCGACCACGATAGCCGGCTCCGACAGACGCATGTTCAGGGTCGCCATCAGGGTCTGGCCGCCGGCCAGCAGGCGCGCCTCGTCGCCATATTCGGCCAGCAGTCCGAAGACCTGGTCCAGCGAATGCGGTTTGATGTAATCGAATGCAGGAGCTTTCATCGATCCTCCTCAGTGTGCCAGGCGACTGGCAAGCCAGACACCGAAACCGGTCGAGGCCGCGCCGAGCAGGAACCACATCACCCGTACCGATTCGGAGCCCAGTCCAGCGGAGGGCGCGCCGACCGCCGCCGCAACGGCAGGCCGCGTCGCCACCACCGGCGTGAATGCACCCGGCACCGTAGCCGCCGCTGTAGCGCCAGCCGCAGGCGCTACAGCCGCTTCAGTCGCTGCCGGCGCATCGAGGCAAGCGCGAAAAGCATTGAAGAACTGATCCGCCATCTGCTTGGCCGACGCATCGATCATGCGCCCGCCGATCTGGCCGAGCTTGCCACCGATGGAAGCGCTGGCGCTGTAGTGCAGTTTGGTCCCGGTGCCGTCCGGCGTCAGCTCTACCACCGAGCTGCCGCGCGCAAAACCGGCGGCGCCGCCCGAGCCTTCGAAGTTCAGCGTGCAGCCGGCGCCCGGCCGCACATCGCTCATGAGGATCTTGCCGACAAAGCGCGCCCGCACCGGTCCCATCTTCAACAGGACCCGCGTGTGGGTCTCGGTCGGCGAGATCTGCTGGACCTCTTCGCAACCGGGAATGGATTGCCGAAGAACTTCGGCGTCGTTCAGGCCCGCCCATACCTGCTGTGGCGGTACACCGATGATTACTTCGCCGGACAATTCCATTTTATCCCCCTGTGATTTTGCTGCTTTTTTATTTACCGACGCTTATTTACCAACTGCACAACAATATGCCACAATGTTGATCAGTTGGTAAATACCCTTTCGAACTTTACATCGAACCATCGAGAACGATTTGCGCACTGCAGCAATCACCGACGATTCCAGTACCGTGACGCCGACGCGCAAGCGCTTGACGCTGATCGAGCGCGAGGCGCAGATTCTCGCGGGCGCCATTGCGTTCTTTTCGGAGCACGGACTCGACGGTCAGATGCGGGTGCTGGCCACCGAGATCGGCGTGACACATGCTCTGCTTTATCATTACTTTCCGACCAAGCAGGCCCTGATCGAACGCGTCTATTACGAGCTGTTCGAAGGGCGCTGGAAAACGGAGTGGGAAGTGCTGCTCGACGACGAACACATCGGCGTCGAAGAAAAATTCACCAGGTTCTACGGCGACTACGCCACGACGGTGCTGACGCGCGAGTTCACCCGCATCTTCATGTTTTCGGGACTGAGCGACCACTACA
>JACMRD010000112.1 GCA_014376645.1 Herminiimonas sp.
CCGACCTGGGTCGAGCCGCCGCCACCGCCCGAAAGCGAGCTGGCAAAGACATCGGCGAACTGTGCCTGCGACGACTTGAAGCCGACCGTGTTAGCGTTGGCGACGTTGTTGCCGGTGGCTTCGAGTGACTTCGAGGCGGCGTTGAGGCCACTTAATCCTTGTTGAAAACCCATGTTGCTCTCCTTGCCCGATCGGGCGGCTGCATTGAATTAAAATTCCCGGACCAACCTGCGATCAAAGAAACTGCCTGACTTGTGCAATGTCGACCGCACCCACGTTTGCGACGTTGACCTTGACCCCATGCGCATTGGTCGAGACGCTGTTGATCTGACCGAATGTGAGCGCGGTGGCGCTGGCGGTGACCTCGCCGCGCGTGGCCTGGACATCGAATTTGTACGTGCCGTCGGCAGCGGTGGCGCCGGTGTCGGTCTTGCCGTCCCACTCCAGCGGAAAGGTGCCGATCTCCCTGGAACCGAGATCGATGGTGTGGATGGCCTTGCCGGAGGCGTCCCGCACCGTTACCTTGACGTTGTCGGCCGCCTGCGTCAGGTCGATGCCGAAGACGCCTTTGCCCTGCGACAGCGCGATCTCCGAGCCCGGCAACAGCACGCCATGACCGATCAGCGAGGCTGCCTGCAGCGACTGGCTCGACTGGTAGTTACCCTGCAGCGCGGTCAGCGTGGTGTTGAGCTTGTCGATGCCGTTGACCGTCGACAGCTGCGCCAGCTGGCTGGTGATCTGAGCGTTGTCCATCGGATTCAACGGATCCTGGTTCTTCATCTGCGTCACCAGCAGCGTCAGGAAGCGATCCTGTTGCGCCGCCGTCGTGTTGGCGTCGACCTTGGTGGCGCCCGCCGACTGCAGGCTCGACAGCACCGGGGATGTGGCGGAGGTAGCGATCGTACTCATGGTGTTCCTTTACTGGCCGATGCGGCCGCTGGGTTCGGAGTGGACGGCACGGTGGGCATCACTGGCCCAGCGACAGGGTCTTGAGGAGCAGGCTCTTGGCCGCATTCATGGTGTCGACGTTGGTCTGGTACGAGCGGCTGGCAGACATCATGTTGACCATTTCTTCGATCACGTTCACGTTCGGCATGGCGACATACCCTTTTTCGTCGGCCAGCGGATGCTTGGGGTCGTACACCAGGCGCGGCGCCTCCTTGTCCTCGACCACTTGCGTGACCTTCACGCCGGTGGCATCGGCGCCACCCATCTGCTGGGCTGAGAACATGACCTGCTTGGCGCGGTACGGCTGGCCGGTCGAGCTGGTGGTGCTGTCGGCGTTGGCGATATTGCTGGAGACGACATTGAGGCGCTGCGACTGCGCGGTCATGGCCGATCCGGCGACATTGAAGATATTAAATAGCGACATGGCTGAGCTTTCGGTAGTCTCTGGTATCAACCCTGGATGGCGGCCAGCAAACCCTTGATCTGGCCGCTGAGGAAAGTAAGGCTGGCTTCGTAGCGGATCGCATTGTCGGTGAACTGATTACGCTCGGTATCCATCTCGACCGTGTTGCCGTCGATGCTGGCCTGTGTCGGCGTACGGTACAACAGCGGACCGCTGGCACCGCTGCTGCCGGGGCTACTAGCGCCGCTGGCGGACAGATGGGCACCGGCCGTGGTGGCCAGGGCCGCAGCCGTGGCGCCGCTGCCGCGACTCATCGCGCCCTGCAGAGCCTTGGTGAAGTCGATGTCGCGCGCCTTGTAGTTCGGCGTGTCGGCATTGGCGATGTTCGATGCCAGAA
Source organism: Herminiimonas sp. (assembly GCA_014376645.1). Taxonomy (GTDB): domain Bacteria; phylum Pseudomonadota; class Gammaproteobacteria; order Burkholderiales; family Burkholderiaceae_D; genus JANXSS01. Next base: position 1,749 of record JACMRD010000112.1, read on the forward strand.
CCTGCTGGCGCTGTCCGCGCAGGCTCAGTGCCGCTTCATTGAACTGCATTGCCTGGTCGAGTTTGCCGATCATCGCGTCCTCCGCTTTCATGGTCCTGTTGGCGCCCCGGCGCTGGCCAGGGGATTTGCATAGCCTGGATATTACCGAGCGCGTTTGCCACCCGATCGGTCGATCAGACGATCAAAGATCCGTTTATTCGCTGCTTTGCCGGCGCGGCGGGCAATTAGGATGGAGTTCGAAACCAATCGGGTAACCATCATGAAAATTCTCTGTCGCGCTGTTGTCGTTCTGCTCACGCCGCTGCTCGTTGGCGGCTTGCCTGGCGCCGTCACCCAGGTGCACGCCCAGACCACGGCCCGGCAAGACCCGGCGGTGCTGCGTGCCGGCGTCGAGCAGTTCCTGCAGCGTCAGGCGATCGGCCTGCCCGGTGAAGTCAAGATCGATGTCGGTCAGATCGAACCGCGCCTGAACCTGCCGGCCTGCCTGCAGCCGGAACCGTTCCTGGCGCACGGCAGCCGGATGATGGGCAAGACCTCGGTCGGGGTGCGCTGCACGGCGCCGTCGGCGTGGACAATCTATGTCACCGCCAACGTGCATGTATTCGCCGACTATCTGGTGGCCGCCGTGCCGCTGGCGCAGGGGCAGTCGATCAGCAGCAACGACGTGGCGCGGATGCGCGGCGATCTGAGTACCCTGCCGGCCGGCGTGATCACGGATGCGGCAATGGCTGTCGGCCGCACCACGATGTCATCCTTGCAACTCGGTGCGCCGCTACGCCAAGACACGCTGCGTGCACAGGCTGCAGTCCAGATGGGGCAAACGATCCGGCTGCTGTCGGCCGGCGCCGGTTTCCGCGTATCGACCGAAGCGCGTGCACTGGGCAACGGCACCGAAGGCCAGACTGTGCAGGCGCGCACACCGGCAGGCCTCGTCATCAGCGGGATTGCCAAGGCTGGTGGAATCGTGGAAGTCGCTTATTGAAGAAGGCCTGACCTGCTGGCGAGCAAAATCGGGTGCATTGGTTTGAAAAGCCGGTTAAAGTTTGTTCAAATGTGGCCGATACTTATGCACAGATCGGGGAAAGCCCCGGCCAGACGAGGACACCGCCATGAAAATTGATGACGCAGCAAAAAAATCACCCGGCCTTGGCGTCGTAGCCAACCAGGGGCGCACGACCCGCAGTACCGAAAAAACTGGTGTCGCCAAGACCTCGACCGACACCGTCAGCCTGTCGTCGCAGTCGCAGGCGTTGGCCGGCGTGTCGAACGACAGTGCCGTGTTCGATGTAAGTAAAGTGCAGGAAATTAAAGATGCGATCGCCAGCGGGCGCTTCCAGGTCGATGCCGGGAAGGTCGCCGATGGCTTGATCGATACTGTCAAAGATCTGATCCGCCCATCCAGAGGTTAATTATGTCCGTCGTATCCGGTGCCGTGAAATCTGCTCTCAGTCCTGCCGACAGTCTGCTGCAGGAGCAGCAAGCTGCCCGGACACTGATCGACCTGCTGCAGCAGGAGCAGGTATTGCTGATCAGCGCGGATATCGAAGGACTGACGATGGTCACCGAACGCAAGGGGCCGGTCATCGCACACATGTCGGAACTGGCGACCGCACGCCATCGCTTGCTGGCTGCGGCTGGCCACCCTGCCAGCGAGGCCGGCATGCAGGCCTGGATCGATAGCCGGACTACCGGCAAACTGGCGCAGTCGGCCGCCGTATCGGCCTGGACCTCGCTGCTGGCGATGGCGCGTCAGGCGCAGGAAATCAATCGCGTCAATGGCGTGCTCATCAACAGCCACATGGCGCGCAACCAGAGCGCCCTGAATGTCCTGCGCGTCCAGACCGGCGGCGGTAATTTCTACGGCCCGGACGGTCAGACCAGCGCTCGCGGCATGGGTCGCGGCCTGGTGGTCGGCTGAATCACACTGACGATCATCGCGGAAGTCCAGCTCCCGGACTGAACATTTTTTTCCGCACCAGCCCTTTCTTTTACAGCTGTCTTAATTATTCAAATTAACGTCGCTCAGTGCGACGTCTTTGCGGACCATTCGTGTTGATATTTTGTCAACCCCTGGTCGGCCTTCACCTGCAGCCCGCCGTGTCGTCGGTGCCGGCTGCCCGCTGCAGCGCCACGCCATTACCGCCTGCCTGCATCCATGCCAGCTCTACCATTTTGCCACGCGTTCCGCCCGCGCCTGCCGCTACTGCGTTTTCCATTTCTCGTCTACGTCGCGTATCTGGTCGTGATGCTGTCGTTGCGACCGGCGACCGCTGCTGCGGCCGTACCGGTATCCAATACCGGCGAGTGCGGCGTGACCATGAGCTGCCCGACGGCACTGGCAGGTCCGGCGTCCTGTGGGCCGCCCGCCGGTGGCGCTACCTGTGGTGCGCCGGCCATCGCCAGCATCGGCAACCAGGGCGGTGTGAATGTTGGAGCCGGCAATCCGATCAACGTCATCTCCGGCAACAAGTACCAGCGCGAGGATGATCTACCGGCCCTGCCTGGCGTGCTCGGCCTGGAAATCGTACGGCATTACAACAGCGCCTACAGCACCGTCGGCACCACGCCGGGCATCCTCGGGCGCGGCTGGAAGTTGTCCTACGAAACCGATCTCTACGTCATCGGCACTACGCTGCAGATCATGCAGGCCGACGGCACCCGCGTCATTTTCAGCCGCGATGCAAACAATCCAAGTTTGTGTTCGACTGCCAATCCAGCCAACGGCCGCATGCAGATCCTCAAGCGCACGCGCGGCGAGGACTATGCCTGGACCTGGCCCGACGGGCGGGTCCTGAACTTCGACAGCAACGGCAAGCTGTTGCAGATCGTCGCCCCCACCGGCGAATTCGTCAGCCTGCAGCGCGATGCGGCCGGGGTGCTGATGCAGGTGACCGATCCGCAGGGGCGGCAGTTGCGGCTGCGCTATCCGGAGCGGGCAGCCACCGGTGGTGGACGCTTCGGTGGTGTGGCCTCGATCGCGAGCCCGGTGGGTACCTTTACCTACCGATACGGCAACGTGCTGCCTAACGGATCGACCGCGCCGGCAGCGACCGTCGGGGCGAACCTGGCCGGCGTCCGATATCCGGACGACAGCGGCAGGATCTACCATCATGACGATGCAAGGCGTCCGACATTCCTGACCGGCATCAGCGTGGTGGGCGCCGCCACACCAGCGCCACAACGCCTTGCCACCTACCTTTACGACATCGACGGCCGGGCCGTACTGAGCGTGCGCGGCACACCGGCGCGACTGGCAACGGGCGCCGACGGCAAGCCAGTGAAACCGGCGCGCTTGGTCGAAGGCACCGGCATCGGCCAGGTCGTGCTGGACTTTGCCACGCCGGGGCAGACGCGGCTGACCAACAGCCTCGGCCAAATCACCGTTTACCGGCATGCGATCGTCGGCGGCGAATTCCGGTTGCTGGAAGCGCGCGGCGCCGGATGCTTCCAGTGCGGTGTCGTGAACATGCGTTATGGCTACGACCGGCTGGGACGCCTGGTCGATGCCACGCAACTGGCCACCGACGGCGAAGCCCTTGCAACGCAACACACGGAACTGGACCTGCTCGGACGCGCGGTGCGCATCACCCGGCACACTTATTCAAGGGGACAGGCCACCGTACCAACGATGCTGGCCCGTTACGTCTATGCCGACAACCTGCCGGTACCCGGCATGATCGCGCGGCCAAGCGTCGTGCCCGGCAAAGAGCTGATCACGCACATTACCTATGGCACGCAAGCCAATGACCGGCTGCTGCCGGCAGAAATCACCGACACCGGCTACGCACCGCCGGTAGATGACCGGGCGGATGCAGAACCGATCAGCCGTACCGTGCGCTACCGGCACGATCTGCACGGGCATCGCATCGAAGTCGACGGCCCGCTGCCGAACGCACCAGACAAACCCGGCCCCGACAACAGCGACATCACCCGCAACGAATACGATCCGACCCACGGCCTATTGACCAGAGCCGTAGCACCGGGCGGCGGCGTCACGGAGATCCTCGAACGTGACGCCGCATTGCGGCCGGTCCGCATCCGCACCAGCGACGGCAGCGTCAGCCAGACCACCGTCCTGACCCGGAACTGGCGCGGCCAGCCGACCCAGGTGTCAGTAGTGGCCGGCTTTCTACGACCGGGCAGGCTCGATCTGGAGCGCCAGCAGGTGCGCACACTGACCTATGGCTACGATATCCGGGGCGCTCTCACGACGATCACGCTGCCCGGCAACCGCATCAACCGTTTCGTCCGGGATGGCGCCGGCCGCATCACGCAACGCATCCTGCCGGACGGCAGCCGGATCGCCATCGACCTCGATACCGAAGACCGGGCCCGCGCAACCAGCGCTACCAGCGCTACCAGCGCCACCAGCCCTGATGCAGTCGTGCTGCGCAGCGCAACGTATCGTTACGATGCACGCAACCGCATCACCGACATCGCAGATCCGCTCGGCAGCATTGAACATTTCGACTACAGCAACACCGGCCAGATCGCTGCCCTCACCAATGCGCTCGGCACCACCACCCGCCTGACCCACGACGACAACGGCTTGCTGGTCGCGCAGACCCGCGCCGACAATACCCCCGACGCGGCGCGGATGACGCTGACCCGCGACAGCCACGGCACTCCGACCGTCATCACCGACCCGAACGGCGTGACAACCCGGCGCCAGTACGACGATTTCGGCCGCAAGGTAGCCGAAGCCAGCCCGGATCGCGGCGTCACGCTGTATCGGTACGACCTGGCCGGTCACGTCGTGGCGCGAATCGACGAAACCCGGATCACGGTCCGCTATCGCTACGATCATGCCGACCGCCTGGTGACGATGGGCCTGGACCGCTCACCCGCGCTGGTCGCCCATGCCTATGAAGGCACGCGCCTGACCGCCACCACCACGGTTGCCGAGGACGATCCGACCCGTGTGATCGAGCGCGTGCGCTACCAGACCGACGCACTCGGCCAGATCACCGCCGAAACCCGCTGGATGGCACGGGTCGACGCTGCGCCCGCGGACCGCGACGCCGCCCTGCCCGGCCTAAGCATGACCACCACCTACCGCTACGACGATGCCGGCCGGCCAACCAGCGTCACTCTGCCGGACCGGCATCACATCACCTACCGCTATCGCGACCGACCGGATGCCGGCGCCGCGACGAGCACCGGTGGCGCCTTGCGTGAAATCCTGTTCGACGACCAGATCGTCGTCACCGACATCAGGCAAAGCATCCTCGGCGGCCTGACCGGCTACACCACCGGCAGCGGCATCGGCCAGCAGATCGAGTTTGACCAGCGCGGCCAGATCGTCGCCCTGCGCGCCTTGACGGAAGCACGCCGCCCGAATCTGGAAGCGGCCGGCTCCTGGTCGCAGGTACAAGCCTGGTTCAAACGCCGGCCGATCGCCAACGGCACCATCATCTACAGCCAGGCCAACCATTACGACGCCGCCGGACGCTTGACCGAGCTGCGCCGCCAGACCGGCACGACCGCCCCGCGCTGGACGCCACCGATCCTTGCCGAGCATTTCGACTACGACCGCCTCGATCGGCTAACCACCTCCGATGCAGATGGCGTACCGACCCGGATGCGGTACGACAAGGGCGGCAACCGGATCACCGAAACCACCACGCAGACAGCGCGCCGCTATCATTACGCAGCCGGTGCAAACCGCCTGATCGCACTGACACAGAGCGGCACGCCGGAGGCGACCCGCAGCACCGTCGCGCATCGGACAGGCGCCTCCCCCGCATCCGCTTCAGACGACAGCCAGCAATTGCAAAGCGCCTGGTTCTACCATTCCACCGGCGTACCTCTGGCACGCTGGAATGTGGGTCCGATCAGCGAGCGCACCGATGCGCAATCCCTGCCCGACCCGAGTCGCCGCATCGTCTACAACAGTGCCCGCCGTCCGATCGCCGTGCATGACGGCGCCAACCGTCTGCTTGCGCGCTATTTCTACAATGGGCAGGGCGAACGCGTTGCCAAATCC
>JACMRD010000113.1 GCA_014376645.1 Herminiimonas sp.
AACGTTGGTGATGGACAAGACCATCTGACATTCCAGTTCCGATTCAAGAGCACGTCGAAAAATGCTGCCCTTCCTGTGGGCGGCAAACAGATACGCATTCCGCTGATTAACTCTGGCCCGATCTCTGGCGTCAATCCAGCGACGTTGAACGTACGCGAGACATTTACGATCACCCAGGTGGTTGGCGATCGCCGTAAAGGCGCTTTTACCAAGCTGACCGCACCGGGCGGCGGCGCTGACTTTGACAAGCCAGTCGACAATATTGGCGATAAAACGTTTGGTAGTACGACCGGTTACGAAACCTACGCCAACCAACACATCTACGACGTTGTAATCCCGAATTGCGGCACAGCGAAGGTATTTGTTGGCCAGCGCAAGGAGCCGTTCTTCATTGCCGTGGGTAAGATTTTTGACCTGTTTAACCTGAATCCGTTGGGACCCGAAATCAGTGGCAACAAGAACGATCTGGAAGGCAAGAACGTTAGTTCAATTGCAATGGAGCTACCGATTGCCTGCTTAGCAACAGGCGGAACGCCGGTGATTGGTGCGTTCACAACGTCGAGTGTTCGTCAAGGCCGTCTAATTAACCCTAATCCTGGCACGAGCATTAGCAACGCTTCCAAGGAAGGTGGCGCATGGGCCCAGGTATCGCGAGTCGGGATGCCGTTGGTCAACGAAGTGGTTATTGGACTCGACGACAAGGATCGGTTTAATTCGTCGCGGCCAAAGGACGACAAACAATTTCTGGATTACGTGACCAACCCTGCGCTGCCAGCTTTGATTCAGTCGCTCTTCCCATCTGCAGTCGCCCCAACCAATTTTCCACGCACGGACTTGGTCGCAGCATTCCTGACCGGTATCTCGGGACTGAATCAGCCGCCAAACGTAGCGCCCTCTGAAATGCTGCGCTTGAACACGAGTATCGCCCCAACTGCAATTACTGCCCAAAGCGCTCTCGGTGTGGCTGGTGGGGACACTGCCGGCTTTCCAAACGGACGCCGTCCAGGTGACGATGTCGTTGACCTTTCGATCCGGGTCTCGATGGGTGCGCTTTGTGTTTTGACTGGCACCACAGACATTTATAAAGTTGGCTGTAAGCCGTCCGATGCCCCAGCTGGTGGCCTACCGCTAACCGATGGGGTCCGGAAGACTGCTGCCGATTTCAAGCCAGTGTTCCCATACCTCAATACGCCGTTGCCAGGCAATAACTAAGGGGTGACTAACATCATGAAAATGAAGCTGATCGTTACTGCCGCTGCCGTTACAACGGTACTCGCTGCCTGTGGTGGTGGCCACAACGACAATAACTCGTCTGCGTCCGCCACAACTCCGGCCTCGACAATCCAGGGCGACACTTTTTTGAGTCAGGTCAATACCGTTATCACGACCACCGATGATACTTCCGACCCTAAATCTACGGATACCGTGACGGCAACTACGCCCGAAACAAATGAGGCCGCACCGCTGATCTAAAAAATCATTTCATCCAACCCGCCGAGTAACTTTGGTGGGTATTTTTTTTGGGTAAGCGATTCAGCTCCCGGAACGAAGCACGTATCCAAGTAATACTCCCCCTATGTCAGCCCAGTTGTCGCTTCGAAATTTAATTTTTAAATATCGAGGTAGACATGACGCCGCACCAGATCGCGGCCATGCTCAAGGCCATGTGGCCAGACGGCTCCAGCAAGACGGTTTCTCACGATACGATCTATGACGCGCTGTACCTTCATTCCCGCGGCGAACTGAAGCAGGAGATGCTTGCCTGCCTGCGTCATCATAATCAGGTCCGCAAGCCCCGCAGACGCGGCTCCAACGAAAACACCAACAGCTTGCTACGCCAGTACATGCCAAAGGGTTCAGATCTATCGGTCTACTCACAGGACGAGCTCGACGAGATTGCTTTGTCGCTCAATACCCGCCCACGCCAGAGCCTGGGATTTCGAACACCTCTGGCCGTTTATACTGAACACACTCATCGCCAACAACTTCAACCAGATTCACTTCATTAACTCAGTGCTGCAGTTGATACTTGAAACATAACCGTCAGGGTCGCTGTGTTAAACCGCATGCTGATCGCTGCACGCCCAAACGCCGTTCGCAGTCAAAAAGTGGCAGCATAATTGGGTAGAGGTCGGGGTGCTGTCGCCTTCAACTTTGAAGTGCACCAACGCCTGCCGGGTCATGAAATCGTCAGTCGGGTGGTACAGGTCGGCGCATACGTAAAAAACTTCAGCGTCGGCCAGACCGTCGGTGTCGGCTGCACGGTCAATTCGTGCCAATCGTGCGCTAATTACGCCAAAGGTTTGGAACAGTATTGCGAGGTCGGCTTTACCAGCACCTACAACAGCCCCGACAAACACACCGGCAGCATCACTTACGGCGGCTACTCGGACAAGATCGTGGTCGATAAAAATTCGTCCTGCATATTTCGGACAAGCTCGACCCTACCGCGGCAGCGCGGCTGCTGTGTGCCGGCATCACTACGTATTCGCCGCTGCGGCACTAAAATGTCGGCCCGGGCAAAAAAGTCGGTATCGTCAGCCTCGGTGGTCCCGGTCACATGGGTGTGAAGATCGCGCATGCGATGGGTGCGCACGTGGTGTTGTATACCACTTCGCCGGACAAGAAGGACGCTGCGCTGCGCAGATGGCAGAACACGCCAATAGTTTCGATTTCATTCTCAATACCGTGGCGGCGCCGCACAGCCTGGACGCATTCCTGGTGCTGCTAAAGCGCGAAGGCACGATGACACTGGTCGGCGCCCCTTCACGCCGCATCCATCGCCGCAGGTGCTCAATTTGATCTTGAAGCGGCGCCACCTGGCGGGGTCGCTCATCGGCGGCATCAAGGAGACGCAAGCGATGCTTAATTTTTGTGCCGAGCATGGCCTGACGTCAGACATCGAGATGATCCGGATCCAAGACATCGACACCGCATATGAACGCATGCTCAAGAGTGATGTGAAATATCGCTTCGTGATCGATATGGCGTCGTTGAAGTCCTAAAAGTCAGTCGATAGCCGGGCGGGTACCGAAGCCGCCGCCGCCCGGCGTTTCGATCACGAATACGTCGCCCGGTGCCATCTCGGTGCTCGCCACGAAGCTCAGCGACGTAATCCTGCCATCGGCACGCACCACGTAATTGTGCCCGCAGCCACCCGGCCCCCCGCCATGCATGCCGAATGGCGGCACGATCCGGTTGTTCGACAGGATCGAGGCCGTCATCGCTTCCAGGAATCGCACCTTGCGCGTCCCACCGCAGCCACCGTGCCAGGCACCGCTGCCGCCCGAGCCTTCACGGATTTCGTAGCTGTCGAGCCGCACCGGGTAGCGCCATTCCAGCACTTCAGGGTCAGTCATGCGGGAGTTGGTCATGTGGGTCTGCACCACGTCCGTGCCATTGAAGCCGTCACCAGCACCGGAGCCGCCTGAGATCGTTTCGTAGTATTGATACTGCTCGTTGCCAAACGTGAAGTTGTTCATGGTGCCAGGCGCCGAGGCCAGCACCCCCAGCGCACCGTAGAGCGCGTTGGTGATGCAGCTCGAGGTTTCGACATTGCCCGATACGACTGCCGCAGGATAATGGGGATTAAGCATCGAGCCCGGTGGAATGATCACGTTCAGCGGCTTCAGGCAGCCGGCGTTGAGGGGGATTTCGTCGTCGATGAGGGTACGAAAAACATACAGGACCGCTGCCATGCAGATCGCGCTCGGTGCATTGAAATTGTCACGCAGTTGTGGCGATGTGCCGGTGAAGTCGATGTCGGCGATACGGGCTTCGCGGTCGACCCGGATTGCCACCTCGATCACGGCGCCGTTGTCCATGCGGTAGCTGTAGTGGCTGTCTTTCAACGCCGAGATCACGCGTCGCACTGCTTCCTCGGCATTGTCCTGTACGTGGCGCATGTAGGCGTGCACCACGTCCAGGCCGAAGTGGTCGACCATGTTGAGCAGTTCGTCTACGCCTTTCTGGTTGGCGGCGACCTGGGCCTGCAGATCGGCCAGGTTCTGGCGGATGTTTCGGGCGGGATAACGGCCGGAAGACAGCAGCGCGACCGTTTCTTTTTCCAGGAAGCGCCCTGCATGCACCAAGTGGAAATTGTTGATCAGTACGCCCTCTTCCTCGACCACGGTACTGTTGGCCGGCATCGAGCCGGGTGTCATGCCACCGATGTCGGCGTGATGACCGCGCGAGCCGACGTAGAACAAAATGTTGCAACCGGCGCGGTCAAACGCAGGCGTGATGACCGTGATGTCAGGCAGGTGGGTACCGCCGTGATAGGGGTCGTTCAACATGTAGACATCGCCTGGCACCATCTTGCCGACGTTTTCGCGGATGATGGTGCGGATGCTCTCGCCCATTGAGCCCAGGTGCACCGGGATGTGCGGCGCATTGGCGACCAGGTCGCCCTGCGCATTGAAGAGCGCGCAGGAAAAATCCAGCCGTTCCTTGATGTTGACTGACACCGCCGTGTTCTGCAGGCGCAGTCCCATCTGTTCGGCGATGCTCATAAAAAGATTGTTAAAGACTTCCAGCATGACCGGATCGGCGCTGGTGCCGATGGCGACCCGATGGCGGCGCGTTTCGATCCGTTCGAAGACTAAATGGTCGAGTGGCGTGACGGTGGCCTCCCAGCCGGGTTCGATTACATTGGTCGCATTTTTTTCGGCAATGATGGCCGGCCCGCGCAGGCGGTCGCCGGGGCGCAGGTCGTCGCGCAGATAGAGGGCGGTGTCATGCCACTGGCCACCGGAAAAGAGCCGTACCGTTTGCGCCGGTTGCAGCGCTCCCACACGCGGCGGCAGCATCGTCGCCGCTTCCGCGGTCTCGCTCGAGACGCCGATCACTTCGACTGAAATCGCCTCGACCATCAGGGCCTTGTCGGGCATCAGGAATGAATAGCGCTTCTGGTAAGCCACTTCGAACTGGGCAGCCATGCTGCCGGCAGCAGCGAACGGGACCACAATCACCGAGTCGGTGCCGTCGTACCGCAAATGCACGCGTTCGATGACCTCGATCTGCGCGGGTAGTACGCCTTGCGCCAGCAGGTCGCCGCGGGCGTCGCCCGACAGCGTTTGTAGACGCGCGGCCAGCGTGTCTATGACGGCGTCGTCCAGGGCCAGTTCGACCGCCTGCTCGCGCATCGCCGTCTGGTCCGCCAAACCCATGCCGTACGCCGAGAGCACACCGGCCAGGGGATGGGCGAACACGCGGGTCATTCCCAGCGCATCGGCCACCAGGCAGGCATGCTGGCCGCCGGCGCCACCGAAAGTGGCCAAGGTGTATTCGGTCACGTCGTGGCCGCGCTGTACCGAGATAAACTTGATGGCATTGGCCATGTTGCCCACTGCGATTTCGATGAAACCTTCAGCGACTTCTTCCGGCGTGCGGCGTTGTCCGGTCGCCGCGAAGATCTGGTCGGACAGGTCGATGAATTGTTGGTGTACGTTTGCGCGATCGAGCGCTTCGTCGGCACCCGGGCCAAACATTTTTGGAAAAAATGCCGGCTGGATTTTTCCTAGCATGACATTGCAGTCAGTAACGGCCAGTGGACCGCCGCGCCGGTAACAGGCCGGTCCCGGATTGGCGCCGGCGCTGTCCGGTCCAACCCGCAGCCGGGTGCCGTCAAAGTGAAGAATTGAGCCACCGCCAGCTGCGACCGTATGAATGCTCATCATTGGCGAGCGCATGCGCACGCCGGCTATTTGTGTCTCGAACTGGCGCTCGAACTCGCCGGCGTAATGCGAGACATCGGTGGACGTGCCGCCCATGTCGAATCCGATGATGCGCTCGAAACCGGCGGTTTTCGCGGTGCGCACCATGCCGACGATGCCGCCGGCCGGCCCGGAGAGGATGGAATCCTTGCCCTGAAATCGATGGGCGTCGGTTAGGCCCCCATTGCTTTGCATAAACAGCAGACGCACGCCGTCCATGTGACTGGCGACCTGGTCGACATAGCCGCGCAGGATCGGCGACAAGTAAGCGTCGACCACGGTCGTGTCGCCGCGCGAGACCAGTTTCATCAGCGGGCTGACCTTGTGTGAGACCGACACCTGCGTGAAGCCGATTTCGCTTGCCAAGCGGCCGATGATTTTCTCGTGTTCGGTGAACCGGTAGCCATGCATCAGGACGATTGCCACTGACCGGAAACCTTCTTCATGCAGCCCCCGTAGCGAGCGGACGACGTCAGCTTCATCCAGCCGTTCGATCACTTCGCCCTGG
>JACMRD010000114.1 GCA_014376645.1 Herminiimonas sp.
CCGACCACCATCGCCGCACCGATCACGGCCCAGCAATGCAGCACCAGCCACGGGCCACGCCAGCCGGAGCGCGCCGTCAAGGCCTTCCAGTCCAGCGTATTGAAATAGTCATTGGGTTGAACCCGGGCGGCTGCCGTCATGCTGCGTCTCGCTCAGTCTCGTTGATCTTGTTTTCCGATTCTACCGTCAATTCGACATCCGGATCGTGCCACTGCGCGATCCACGTTCACCCTGGATCAGGGTAGTTTCGACGTCGCGCAATACGCCAGGTTATACGGGAAATTAATCTCGCACGACCAAAAACAAGACGGCATGCCGCTTCCGATGCGGCCATCCATACCGACAGGCGGGGGCAGATGCGCTGCACCGCCTACCATCCGGAGACATCGTGATTTTCTTCAAGATCCGCTTGGCCGGCTATAACAACCGTAACTTTGACAACGGCAACGTTGCGGCCTCAAACGCTCATCCCACACCGGAGACGGCAGCACATTCGGATGCCGGGCCGAGCCCCGCCGAAGGCTCGACATGCACCGCGCCCGCCGAAAGAATGACTCTGCGAAAATCCATCGCCCGCTCACATTCACGCACCGGTAATGTCGCGCTGCTGACCAGCGCCTTCACGGCCGGTCCGCCGCCAGCTCCTGTGGCAAGCATCTGCCGGGACGACGCAATGGAAGCACTCAATGCACGCTTCGGTGCGGAGGTGGTGGCGAGTCGGCTCGCGCACGACTTCTTCGCAGATCTCGCTGAACTGAAGCGCCAGCTGAACCATGAAACGAAGACCGGAATCACGGTCGAGGACTATTCCCGGATCGAGCCCTTCGGCGGGCTTGCCGGAATTATGACAAGGCAACGCAGCCCGGCCGGCGACGGGCAGGAAGCCCTGCACGCGGTGTTCGACCCTAACCTGGGCCCGTAGCTACATCCGCGAAACCGCCGACATCGTCGGCCACGTGGTGAAGCCCTGCCCGGCAATCGACCTCGAAGGCGATCTGCACTGGACCGCCACCCATCCGGGCGCGCAGAAACGGGATTGGCGTTACATGAGCCAGGAAACCGAGCGGCTGACGATCGAGCATCTGACTGGGGAGAAGCTGCCCCCCTGTTGATGCCGGCGCTGGTAATCGGGAGAGTGCGTCGCAGCAGGCGATCACGACCTACAAGGCGCAACGTTGCGTCGGACCGGGCCAGCCACAGGCTGCGGCACGCGCGGCCGAGATCGATGCCCTGCTCGCCAGCCGCATCGGTGCCATCCGGAACAAAGAGAAGGCACTCCGACAGCGGTATGACTTGCCGGATGGCGTGACCCCCGTGCATCTCAATTTCGACGTAACGTTTCAGACCATGCGCGAGACATCGCCAGCCTCCTGAAGAAGATGGCGGTAATCCACCGTGTGACGATCAACGAGCGATGGCCGGGGCGCCTTTCAATTTTCTACTGGCCTCGGCGACCATGTCCGGGCACGGCGTTGCATCCTTGTGACTCGGCGCCAGCAAGGCGAACAGCGACGCGAACGGATTGACAACCCCGAGTGCCAGCGCGGCCGCACCGCGGATGGCCAGCGGTCCCTTCATCACGCCGACGTCGGGATGCTTGAAGGTGCCCTTGACATACAGCGGGGACCGCAGCGAGAACACCCGAAAGCCTTTGGTGTGCGGGTACACGTTCAGCATCATATGTTCAGTCGCCAGATTGATCGTGCCATCGACGTTGATCAATGCGTCGGTGGTATCGAGGGCGAACGCGCGCGAGTCGAGTACGCCATCCTTCACGACGAAATCGGCGGCGGCGCAATTGATCTGCACGATTTTGTCGCCGAACAGCTTGCCGATCACGATGTTTGCGACGTTCAGGCCCGCCGTCTCCAGCAAGGTGTTGCTGATGGCGCCGTCGTTGACCAACATTTTGATTTCACCGTTGGCCGTCGCCGCCAGCGCTGCCGTCGAATTGCCACGCCCCGACAGGCGCGCGTCACCGTTGACTTCGCCAAAACTGGTGTTCATCGGCGCGAAGGTCGGGAACATGCGCTTCAGTTGCAGGTGACGCGCCGCCAGGTCGAACTTGCCAGTGAGCGGCGCCTTGCTGCCGTCCAGCCGGATCGTACCGGTCATGGTGCCGCCGGCGACACCGAATTTCAGCGGATCGAAACTGAGTACCCCGTCTTTCATGATGACGTGAGTCGACATGTCGGTAATCGGCAGTGCTTCATTGCGGATGATGCTGGCACCGGTAAACACCACATCGGCGTCCATTGCACGCCAGCGGTCAGTCTTGAAGGCCTTGCCGGGCAAGGCACGCTCGCTGGTGCTGGCAGCCGGCTTTGCGGCAACGCTCGGATTGGCGCCACCGATGGCGGGACCCAGATCGGCCAGTGCCAGACGTTTCGAATGCACCGTGCCGGTCAAGCGCGGACGCGGCGGTGTGGAGGTGAATTCGAGTGTACCGTTCAGATCGGATTGCCCGACCTGTCCCGCAAACCGATCGTACTTGAAGTGATTCCCGGCGGCCGACAGGTTACCGGTCAGATGCCCGCTGGTGCGGAACTTCGGCGTGTCCGGCAATGCGACGCCAGTCAGGTCATACAGATCGGCCATGTTCGGCGCCGCCAGCGAAAGCTGCACATCGACCGCTGCCAGCGCACCCGGATCGATGATGGTTCCGCTCACGATCACATGGTTGTCGCCCAGTCGGATGTCGGCTTGCAGCGGGAATGGACGCTGGCGATCGATCAGCGACAGCGCGCCGCCGATCTTGCCGGTACCGTTGAGCTTGGCGCCGCGATAGGTGCCGCTCATGGTCAGGCCGAAACCGTAGCCTTCCTCGCCCTTAACCATTGGCAATGCAGCGGTGACCGGAACGGTTGCCTTGTCGTCTTTTGTCTTGATGTCCGCTGGCTTGACGTCCGTTGCCGGAGCGGCGGGCGCGGCCCCCGGCTTCACCGTCGCTGCAGTGCCTGCGACTGCCGTGACCGCCTCCTTATTCGACTGTTGCTGCTTGTCCACGATAGCGCCGAGCGCAATCGGCGCGCCGATGGTCGCCACTATCGCCTGCATGTCGATTTTGGTGGGCTGGTCAACCACCGTCAGGACGCCGTCGGCGAAAACCAGCTCGCTGAGACTGACTTGCCACTTCGCGGGAGACTTCGGGGCCTTGCGGAACGTCCAGTTATTCTGGTTGTCCAAATTACGTTCCATGTCGATCACGGGGTTGGTGAGAGCGATCTGCGGAATGACGATACGGTGCGCCAGCAGTGGCAGGACTTCGACGACGAACGTGACCGCATCTGCAGTCGCAAACTCAGGCCGTCTCGCCCACGTCGGGTTGCCGACGCGGATTTTTTCGGCGGTGAAGGTTGGCCACGGCACCAGCGAGCGAAGGCCCGTCACCGAAGCCGGCCGGTCCCAGCGCACCGCCAGGTGGCCATCGATCACGAACGGGCGATCGATCGCTTCGGATACTTTTTCATTGATCCACGGACGTGCGCGATCCCAGTCGTACTGGCTGATGAAAATCGCCACAGCGATCACGATCAATGCGACGGCTAATAGAACAATACCCAGGATTTTAGCGAATGTCTTCATGCGGGTGGAAGCTTTCAGAAAGTGACGAAATGCATGGTCGCGATTACGGGCGGGAAGGCGCTACATCGTCAGGCGACGCGCGGGTCGCACGCCTGCATGCCGCTGGTTCGGGACCGTCCGGATGTGTAGATTGTGGACAACATTACGCCAGAATGGCAAAGGATAGTGCCAGAGTATGCGGCCCTTTGTACGCTGGGCCACCTAGAGCCCATTTCGGTGGCCCGGCCTGTCGAAATGGGCTTCTGGTCAGAACCGGAGCCGGGTCCGACCGTCCGGACCAACCGTCATTTTTCTAAGAATGCGCTCTCGCATCTGCGCTGCCTCGCATCCCGTTCGGGCCTGCACTGCTAGCATTTGGCAAGCAGTGCAGCAGGCGGCGCGCCGGGGCGTGGATGTGTGCGTCGCACCAGCTTCAGCGTCTGCACGCGTGCCGCAGCCAGCTCGGCGCGGGCGATGCGGTGCACTACTTTTCTGGATCCCTTCATGCTGCTTCGAAAAATCCTCTCATTGCGCCTGTTCCGCCTGTCCCTGCGGTTCATTCTTCCGCTTGCCCTGGCCCTCGGACTGTTTGCCTTCGCGGTGGTGCCGTTGGTCGATAGCCTGACCCTGCACTGGTTCGTCAAGGATCTGGACATCCGCTCGCAGTCTCTTGCAAACGCAATGCAGGATCCGCTGGCCGAGTACGTCCCGCTGAATGCCCGCGACCGCATCCTGCAACTGTTCGACCGCGCCATTCGCGACGAGCGTCTGTATGCCATAGCATTCTGCGACAACCGCGGCCGCGTGGTCTATCAGACGCTGACGTATCCGAAGGCACTCGGATGCCGCGAGGCGCCGCCGGACGGGCGCCCCCTGCCCGCGCAGGTGAACCTGGCGCAGGGCTCGCTGCATGTGGCCGAACGCACCATCGAGGGTGACAACGGCAGCCTTGGCCGGCTGATCCTGGTGCATGACATGAGCTTCATCGAGCATCGCAGTGCCGAGGCGCGGCTCTACGTGCTCGCCCTGTTCGGCGTGCTGACGATGGTCATCTCCCTCATCTCTGTGGTGGTGGCGCACCTGAGCTGGCGCGGCTGGATCAATGCGGTCAAGGGCATGCTGCGTGGCGAGCGCACGCCCAACGCGGCCAGTGCCGGCCAGGTCGACATCCAGCCGCTGGTCGGCGACCTGCATGCCATGCTGCGCGAACTCAACCTCGAGCGGCGCGTGCTGGTCGATTCGCCGCAACTCTGGACGCCGGACAAGCTGCGCTCGCTGCTGCACGACGAACTCGCCGGCGACGAAGTGCTGGTGGTGTCGAACCGCGAGCCGTACCTGCATGTGCACAGTGAACAGGGCATTACCGTGCATCGCCCGGCAAGCGGGCTCGTCACCGCAGTGGAGCCGGTGATGCGGGCCTGTTCAGGTACGTGGATCGCCCACGGCAGCGGCTCGGCCGACCGCGAAACAGTGGACCGGCAGGACCGGGTTGCGGTACCACCCGACAAGCCGAGTTACACCCTGCGCCGCATCTGGCTATCAAAGGAAGAAGAGGCCGGTTATTACTACGGCTTCTCGAACGAAGGTCTGTGGCCGCTGTGCCATATCGCCCACGTGCGCCCGGTCTTCCGTTCTGCTGACTGGGAATATTACGTCGCCATCAACCGGCGCTTTGCCGAAGCCGTGGTGGCAGAGGCCCGCACCGACGATCCGGTAGTGCTGGTGCAGGATTACCATTTTGCGCTGGTGCCGCGAATGGTACGGGAACTCCTGCCCAAGGCAACCATCATCACCTTCTGGCATATCCCGTGGCCGAATCCGGAATCGTTCGGCATCTGCCCGTGGCGCGCCGAAATCCTCGAAGGCCTGCTGGGCAGCACGATTCTCGGTTTTCATACCCCGTTCCATTGCAAGAATTTCCTTGAGACCGTAGACCGTTATCTGGAAACCCGCATCGAGCATGAAGCATCGACCATCTCGTATGGCGGCGAGCTGACGCAAGTGGCGTCGTACCCGATCTCGATTGCCTGGCCTGACAGCGTGGCGGACAGTCCGATCGATGCTGTGACCAGCGTTGCCGGCTGCCGGCGCAGCGTGCGCGATCAATGCGGCCTGTCGCATCAACAACTTGTCGCCATCGGCATCGATCGCCTCGACTACACCAAGGGCATCATCGAGCGCTTCGAAGCGATCGAGCGGATGCTGGAACTGCATCCCGACATGGTCGGCCGCTTTACGCTGGTGCAGATCGCCGCCCCCAGCCGTTCTTCGTTAGAGGAATACCAGAGCCTGGAAACCAGGGTGCGCTCGCTGGCCGCACGCATCAACGAGCGCTTCCCGGCCGGTGCGCAGTCGCCGATCCTGCTGAAGATCGAGCAGTTCGATACCAGCCAAGTCAACCGCTACTACCGCGCCGCCGATGTCTGCCTGGTAACGAGTCTCCATGACGGCATGAATCTGGTGGCCAAGGAATTCATCGCGTCGCGCGACGACGAACTCGGCGTGCTGGTTCTGAGTCAGTTCACCGGCGCGGCGCGCGAGCTGCACGAAGCGCTGATCGTCAATCCCTACCATATCGAGCAAAGCGCCGATGCAATCTACCGGGCGCTGGTAATGCCGGCGGCGGAACAGCGTGACCGCATGCGCAGCATGCGTGTACTGGTGCGCGATTTCAATGTATTCCGCTGGGCCGGTCACATGCTGCTTGATGCCGCACGTTTGCGCCGGCGCGAGCGCATCATGACCAAGATCCGCGCCCACAGCCGGCCCTATCTGCGGCGCGCGGCGGCATCATGACGCCACTGCTCTCCGATGCAGGCCGAGCCCGTCTCGACAGCATTGTCCGCCCGGGTGTGCTGTGTGTGTTCGACTTCGACGGGACGCTGGCCCCGATCGTGCCGCAGCCGAACCAGGCCTGCCTGCCGGCCCCGGTACTGACGCGCCTGGTGGCGCTGCAACAGGTGACCCGG
>JACMRD010000115.1 GCA_014376645.1 Herminiimonas sp.
ACCAGACCGGCTGAACACCGTGTTACCGCGGACCGACCTCACTGGTCCCCGGCCCCTGGCGGCGGTCGAGCCGGCGCGCGCCATCACGCCGCTGGGCGACGTCCGGCAGGAAAGCATCGACCGCCTGGTCCGGCTCGAAGTTGGCAAGCAGTTCCAGGCACAGATCCTTTCGCGCTTCAGTGACGGTACCTTCCTGGTGCGCATCGCCGACACGGCGGCGCGCCTGGCGCTGCCTTCCGGCGGCAAGGTCGGTGACGGCTTGGCGCTGACGCTCCTGGCGACCGAGCCGCGACCCACTTTCAGTCTCGACGCCCAATCGGCCGGGGTACTGGCCGAGAGCGCCGGCGCCACGCGGGCCGAACTGGCGCCCGGCGCGCGCATCGCCCAGGCACTGTATCTGTCGAACGCCGCCGGCCAGGCAGCTGCGGCCGGTACCGATGGCGGCGCCGCGCCGGCTGCGCTGTCAAACACCGGCCGCCTGATCGACGCACTCCTGAATGCTGCGCGACAGGACGGCGCCGCGACCGCTCTGGTCGGGAAGACACCCTTGTCAGCAGCGGCCGGCGCCGCTGCACCGCAACTCGCATCGGCCTTGCACGACTCGTTGTCCTTTAGCGGCCTGTTCTATGAATCACACGTGCAGCAATGGGCCAATGGCGAACGTACGCTGGCCGACCTGCTGCGCGAACCGCAGGCGCGGTCCGCCAAAGGTGATCCCGCCGCACTGCGAGGCAGCGATGCCGATCCCGCCCTGCTGGCGAAGATGCCGCCGGCGGTGCTGGAGGCGCGGCGCAACCTGCAGGAATATTTCAGTGCCGCGCCCCTGCCGCCCGCATCGACTGCCGGCGGACTCGGCGCCATCGATCCGGCCGCCGCGCAGATGATCAACCTGCAGCTCAACACGCTCGAACATCAACGCGTCCTGTGGCAGGGAGAACTGTGGCCGGGCCAGCGCATGGAGTGGGACGTGAGCCGCCAGGATCAGTCCGGCAGCGCCGGTGGACAGGCCGGCGAAGCGGTGGCGGAGCACTGGCAAAGCGTGGTGACGTTCAGCTTGCCGAGCCTGGGCGTGGTGTCGGCGACCATCAACCTGTCGGGCGACCGGGTGCAGATCCAGGTGCGCACCGCCAGCGACGATGTCACGACCGCGCTGCAGCGCCAGGGTCCGAAGCTGGCCAGCGCGCTCGATGCCGCCGGCTCGACCCTGGACGGCCTGACCATCCACCGCGAGAGCTGATCCCGTGGCGCCGACAACACCCCCGCCGCCGGCGTTCGAAAAGCTGCTGCCACTCCAGAATGCCGTCGCGATCACCTACGAAACCAGCGCAGGCGCACCGAAGATCGTGGCCAAGGGACGCGGCCTGGTGGCCGAGCAGATCATCGCACGTGCGAAAGAGCATGGCGTGTTCGTGCACGAATCGAAGGAACTGGTTGCCCTGCTCATGCAGGTCGAACTGGACGACCGCATTCCGCCGGCGCTCTATCGCGCAGTCGCAGAATTGTTGGCATGGCTGTACCAGATCGAAGCTGCCCACCAGGGCGGCGGCAAGGTATGATGGCGCCTACGCAGCCGGCAACGGTTCGCCCACTTTAGCCAACGGATCACGGACCGACGATGGACGCCCTACAAGACAAACTGTCACAAGACCTGGCGCCGTATCAAGTGCATTCGCGCCGCGAGATCACTGCCCTGTTACGCAACATCTGCGACCAAAAGCAACTGATCAACCTGACGGCCAATCGCGGCAATGTCTCGATCGTCACGGCGATCCTGGCCATCGACGAAGTCGCGGGCAACGTGATCATCGACGCCACCAACCAGCTCGGCGTGAAGCAGAACATCATCGACAGCGACAGCATCGCGTTCGAAACCGCGCTCGAACAAATTCGCATCCTGTTCTTCGCCACCAGGGTCGAATCATGCCTGTATGCCGAACTACCAGCCTTCAGGATCACCTTGCCCCAAACGCTGATCCGCCTGCAGCGGCGCGAGTACTACCGTGTGCCGACACCGCTGGTCATGCCGGTCAGCTGCAGCATCACCATTCCGCAGGCCAGTACCAGCGAACACCATTCGATTAATGTGGTGCTGCAGAACGTCAGCGGCGGCGGCATCGCGATCATCGACGAACACGGTGTGCTGGACCAGACCGTCGGCCGCGTCTACCGGGATTGCAGGATCGATCTGCCGGGCGGCACGCTGGTAGTGGCATCGCTGGAGATCCGCAACGCCCATGAGGTCCGTCTGCACAACGGCAAGCACGTGCGCCGTCTGGGCTGTCTGTTCGTCGATTTGCCACATGCCATGCTGGCGGCCGTGCAGCGTTACATCACCAAGCTCGAACGCGAGCAAAACGCGCGCACCGCCGGTCGCATGAGCTGAGGTCAGCCTCTACACCGATTATGAGGAACAAAAAAACGTAAATAAGGTCTGCGCGTGAGTGAGTGAACGCCTGAACTTGGACGGCTCACAGGCAGGATTGTAAATATCTTGTGCCGTGCGAATGTTTATTTACATTTGCGTGCAGTCATCCCTGGATGCGGTAACCGCTATTTCTTTACTAACTTTTCGTGGAACCAGTAAGATCGCAGCATTTCCTTAAATAAACTATATCGCATGCATGCTTCTCTCGGCACCCTTTGCACATCACTTGATACGCTTGCGACCGCCGTTTTAAGTAACTGGGCTGACGAGCGAACCTTGCAGGAAGCCCACGGTTGGAATCATCCGGTGTTGACCCGGCATGACCTGGCGGCTATTCCGCAAGGGCTGGCGACACGGGTTCGGGAAGCAGACCTTGACGAGTTAGACCCCAAGATCGTGAAGCTACTGAATGATGTTCCAAGAAAATTGGCGCTGGTAGCTTCGACGACGGTTCCCTACATGTTCAATGGAAACGGTCATCAAGCAATCCCGGCCTATTTGGGTACATTGGAATGGCTTACGCAATTGTTAGAGCCGGTGTTGTCTTGGGCGGTGGTAACGAACGTAAAAGCCTTGCCAGTGCAAACTGCCAGGCGATTACGAAATCTGCAGGCCGAAGTTGACCAAATCAATATAAACAAAGAGGGGCTGACTGCGCAGATCGCCATGATCAATGACGCGACCGTTGCAGCAGAATCCTTGCCGGCAGATTTACAGACATTGCAAGAAGCACGCGAGCGCATCGAGGTACTTTACCAAGCGTCCACCAAAAGCTTCAGCCACGTTGAAGAGTACGAAAAAACCGCCGAGGGAGCATCGAAGCGGATTACTGCTTTTGACGAACACGCGAAAAAGATTGTCGAGCAATGCGAGGAAGCGTACCGCATTACGACGACAAAAGGCCTCGCTGGCGCGTTCGATCAACGGGCAAAACGTCTGGGCTGGTCGATGTGGATGTGGGTCGGTGGGCTGATCATCGCGCTAGTCACCGGCGCATACCTCGGAGCGCACCGGATTGATACGCTCTCGACGCTGCTGGCTGGCCCGGAACTACACTGGGGGCCGATCACGATTCACCTTGTGCTGTCGCTGCTGAGCGTCAGCGGCCCCCTCTGGTTTGCCTGGCTCGCGACAAAACAAATCGGCCAGCGCTTTCGTCTTGCAGAAGACTATGCATTCAAGGCGTCGGTTGCGAAAGCGTATGAGGGATATCGGAAGGAAGCGAACCGGATTGATCCTGAGTTCGAGTCAAGGTTGTTTAGTTCGGCATTGACCCGACTTGAGGAAGCGCCCTTACGCCTGGTTCAGGATGGCGGTCATGGGAGTCCGCTCCAGGAAATCATGGGATCTGAAGCATTTCAAAAACTTGCGGCCAGTGTGCCGGATTTTCGGGACCGCTTCATAGAACTGGCCAAGCATGGCATCACCAGCATTTCAAGTAAGAAAATAGCCCCCGTGCCAGACAGCGGCGTAGCGTCGGTCAAAGCGGATTGACGGAATACGGGTGGCTCAACTGGTGACTGACGCGCTGACTGATGATCACTTAGAACGCCTTACAAAACCATTCCAGATATCGCCAACAAATGAGCGAGCAAGCGAGCGAAAGGAACGCCTGATCGATGTCTGCTCGTTGCTCATGTCGAATGCGTAGTCTGCGAAAGCGTGTATCGACCCAAAGCAGCCACTCCCACGTTTGGACGAAGGCAGACTGCGAACATCAACCGATCTTTTTAGGCGTATTGCGGGTCAATGCGTGTATGAATTCGATGGGTCGCTCGGTAATTTTTCGCTATCCTGACGTTGGGCAACTCTCGCCAGAAAATTGACGACATCATTGATACCTACCGGTTTGGTAATATGGTGATCCATCCCTGCGTTCAAGCTCTTTTTCACATCATTTTCTGCTCCCCATCCGCTTAAAGC
>JACMRD010000116.1 GCA_014376645.1 Herminiimonas sp.
AGCTGGCCGGCGCCTGGCAAGCGGCGGCGGCCGACTCCGATGCCGAGCAGGCGCTGGTGCTGCAATCGGACGTGACCTCCATGACAGTGCGCCTGTGGCAGGGCACAGGTGGCTGGCAGCTGGCCACCGGCGCAGCGCCGGTGGCGTCGGCGCCGTTGCCGGCAGCAGTTGCAGGCTTTCCAGCGGCATCCTCGACGCCGACGGGACTGGAAGTCTCGCTGCAACTGCGCGGGCGCACCACGAGCATGCTGAAGGTGTTCCTGGTGGGGGCGGTATGAGCCGGCTTGCGCACCGGCACGGATTGCCGATGCGGGCTGTAGGCCGTGCAACGCGGCAGCGCGGGGTGGCAGTGATCACGGCGCTGTTACTGACTACCCTGGCCGTTACCATCGTCGCCAGCCTATTCTGGCAACAACAGGTCCAGGTGCGCTCGATCGAGAATCAACGCATGCAGCTGCAAAAGCAGTGGATCCTGCGCGGCGCGCTCGACTGGGCGCGATTGATCCTGTCGGAAAGCTACAAGGTCAATTCCACGGTGGACACCCTGCAGCAACCCTGGGCCGTCGGCCTCGCGGAAACCCGGCTCGATTCCTACGTCGAAAACGGCCGCTCCGACAGTGAAGCGAGCGATGCCTCGATTTCCGGCAAGATCATCGATGCCCAGTCGCGCCTGAACCTGTGCGGTCTGAGTGTGGTTGGTCAGACGATTCCGGTCGAAGTGCAGGCTTTCGCCAACTTGTTGAGGAGCCTTAAGATCAATCCTGCACTGGCGCTGGCAGCGGCTGACGCGATGGCTGCCAGCCAGCTGAAAGAGGCGCCGCAGACGCCGCCGCAAGCAACTGGGCAGGCTTCCCCGATTACGGCCGCCGTGACGCCAGCGACACCGGCCACCACCAGCGGTACACCGGTGGGTACCGCAGCGCTACCCCAGGACCCGAACCGGCCCATGGAAATCTCCCAGGTCGACGATTTATTGGCGGTTCCGGGCTTTACGCCGGCGATCGTCACACAGCTGAAAAATTTCGTGATCATTCTGCCGGTGGCGACAGCGGTCAATTTCAACACGACGTCGGCCGAAGTCCTGGCCGCCAGAGTTGATACACTGTCGATCGCCGAAGCCCAGGCCATCATTCTCGAGCGCGATCGGGCCTATGCCCGCGATACGACCGACATGCTGTCCCGGTTGCGGGGCAAGCCGACAACGGGGTTAACCGTGCGCACCGATTATTTCCTGGTCGATGGCAAGGTCCGGCTCAATCGCGCCGGCCTGGAAGTGCAAGCCCTGATTCAACGCAAGGGGGCGATTTCGACGGTGCTGTGGATTCGCGAAACCTGATGAAAGACCCCATGACAGAAAGCGCGCCTTGAGCACTCTCCACATTCGCTTGCCCTCCAAATCCGTGGCTGACAATGCTGCCCACTGGATCGCGCTGCCGTGCCCGTATGCGCTGGTGGCCGGTGGCGACACCATCGAACGCGAAGGCCAGGCGGCGCTCTCGGAACTGGCCGGCCTGATCGGCAGTGCTCAGCGCGTAGTGCTGCTGCTGGCGGCCAGCGACGTGACTCTGCTGCATCCGAAGCTGCCGCCACTGTCGCCGGCCCGCCTGCGCGCAGCGCTGCCCAACCTGGTCGAGGACCAGCTCATTTCAGACCCGGCCGAATGCGTGATCGTGGCCGGTGATACCCATGACGGCTTGCGCACCGTGGCAGTCATGCAACGTGGCTGGCTGGAAATCCTGCTGCAGACATTCAACAACTATGGCGCCCGCCAGATCGTCGCGTTACCGTCGCAACTGTGCCTCCCGTTGCCATCGGGCGGCGTGGCGGCCGCCATCACGCCGTTCGGTACCGAATTCGATCTCACGCTGCGGCTGGCGCAGCAGGATGGTCTCGGCTTGCCATTGCTGCCCGACACGCCCGAGGCCGCGCCGCAGGATGCAATCGAGACCCTCTGCGCGATCGTGCCGACTGCCCCAGTGGCGCTCTACGTGCCACAGGAACAGGTGATCATGTTCCAGCACGCAGCCGAGGCGCTGTTGCCGCTGGATCAGCGCGTGACCGTCTTTGCCGACAGCTGGATGCACTGGATCGCCGGCGCCCGGACCACGTCGCTCAAC
The DNA here is from genome assembly GCA_014376645.1 of Herminiimonas sp. Taxonomy (GTDB): domain Bacteria; phylum Pseudomonadota; class Gammaproteobacteria; order Burkholderiales; family Burkholderiaceae_D; genus JANXSS01. The sequence goes on from JACMRD010000116.1 coordinate 2,118, forward strand.
CTGCTGACGGGCCTTGGCGTGGCCGGTAGCCCGGGACTGGACTGGCGGCGCTGGCGCTGGCCGATGATCCTCGCCACGCTGCTGCTGTTACTCAATGCCGGCGCCTTGAATTATGAATGGTGGCGCCTTGCGCGCGAAGCAGCGCAATTGCGCACCTCGATGGTCCAGATCTACAAGACCGCCTATCCGAAGGAAACCGTGATCGTCGACCCGGCCGCGCAGATGCGCCAGAAGATCGCGGCGGCCCAGCATGATGCCGGCCAGGCGGCGCCCGACGATTTCGCGGCGCTGGCCGCCGGGTTTGCCGCGGCCTGGGCCAATGTCGAGCAGAGTGCCGCAGCAGGGCCACGGCCAGCCCTGGCGAGCATCGAGTATCGGGACCGCAGCCTGCTGGTCAAGCCCAAGGCGCAACCGGACGTGCCGCTGGCCCGGATGAAATCGGCGCTGGCGCAACAGAATCTGAGCCTGTCGCAATCCGCGCCAGGCGTCTGGCAAATCCGGAGCATTAAATGAATCTGCACCAGGCAAAAGATGCCTTCGACACGTTCTGGCTCGAGCGCGATCCGCGCGAGCGGAAGATGCTTGGCATCGGCGGCGCGGCAGTCGCCGCCACGGTGCTGTACCTGCTTGCGATCGCGCCGGCGCTCAACGGCGTGTCGAAGCTGCAGAAGGATCTGCCGCAACTGCGCCAGCAAGCCCTGGCCCTGCAGGGGCTGGCGGGTCAGGCCCAGGCGCTGGCGGTCCGTCCGCAGGTGCCGGCCACCCTCAGCACCAGCGAAAGCATCGAGGCATCGCTGACCCGGCGCGGCTTCAAGGCGCAGAGCATCGTGGTCAGCGGCGACCTGGTGCGGGTGCAGGTCAACGGCGCCTCGTTCGCCGGTCTGCTCGATTGGATTGACGACATGCAGAAGAACGCGCGTTTGACAATCGTCGAGAGCAGCTTCATCGCACAGGCGCAAACTGATATCGTTAATGCAACCTTGAGCCTGCGACAACCGAAAACGGACGACAGGCCGTGATGAAAAGAATTCCACCACCGGCGGGTCAGTGCGGCGGGGCGTGATATGGTTGCTCGCGGCGATATTGACGGTAGCGATCACAGTGCTGCTGTTTTGTCCCGCGTCATGGATGGCGCCCCTGCTGGAACGGCAGAGTGCCGGTCGGCTGACGCTCGGTGATCCGCAGGGCAGCATCTGGCGCGGCTCCGGCTTCATCGGCGCGGCGCCCAGCGGTCTCGATCCGGTGACGCCGTTGCTGCCCGGCCGCTTCAGCTGGCGTTTGTCGCCGCTGGCCCTGATCGGGGTGGTCGATGCGACGCTCTCGAATCCGGATGCGCTGAGTGAGTCGGTGCAGATCACCGGTTCCTGGTCGCAATGGCAGATCAGCCCGGCAGCGATCACGATGCCGGCACAGCGCCTGGTGGCGTTGGGCGCGCCCCTCAACACGGTCGTGCCGACCGGCACCATGCGGCTGTCGTGGAGCGTGCTGCAACTGGCGCGCCAGGGTCCGCGTATCGATCTGACCGGATCGATGCAACTGGACCTGACCGACATAGCCTCGAAGCTGTCGCCGATCAAGCCGCTGGGCGCTTACCAGATGCGGATGGACTGGCAGGGCCAGCAGGCCAGCCTGCAACTGAGCAGTCCGCGCGGGCCGTTGCTGTTGAGCGGATCGGGCAAACTGGAAAACGGACGATTGCGGTTTTCCGGCAGGGCACAGGCCGCGCCGGGTGAAGAAGAAAGACTGGCGAATCTGCTGAATTTGCTGGGACAGCGCCGGCGTGAAGGCGATACGAATTTCATAGCGTTAGAGTTCAACTGAACGTACCCAATGACAAAATCAACTCAAGCCCTACCCCCGTTTCCCCGTGCCGCCGAGTGGCGCCGCTGGAGTACCGTCGCGACCCTGATCTGCGCGGTCGCAACCGCGCCGATGGCGCGGGCACAGGACCCGGCCGCAGGCGAGGCCTCGCTCAATTTC
>JACMRD010000117.1 GCA_014376645.1 Herminiimonas sp.
ACCACGCGATTTCCGATGCCGTCAACCCCGCATATCGGGGCACTAAGCGACTGCGCCTCAGGGTTGCTGGTCGGTTTTGTACCCTCTATGATTTGCTCGAAACTGATGGCATTGGCTGGCGGCGGTGTCGATGCGTCATTTTTGGAAAGGTGCTCGATCGACGCGTTGACGATTTCCGTAATCAAGATTTCGTCGCCCCTCGGAAACCAACCATCAGGAATGACGGCATCAACTGATTTGATATGCCGCACATGGTCGAAGCCAGTGGCAAATAACCCTGGCGAGATCTCGTCCGTCGGATCAAGTTGCATTCTGATATGTGCTTTAACAGCCTTCTGTAACTTTCTCCTCTGCTCCGGGACATTCTTATGTCCGTCCCTGATTTCAATCAATAAAGCAAGTCGATCTTCGGGAGGGAGGAGCCTCAATGCATTTTTCTGCTCAAGCGATGGACCCTTGGTTGGGGTGTGCGTTGGCGTAGCTTCCTGGCCGCCAACCCATCCGGCAATGTGGTCCTTGAGGGCTTTTTTCGCTTTATCAAAAATGCCACCTGCATTGTGCGGAGTGGCTGGCTTTTGGGTGGCTGAGGCCGGACCAGGCGGTGAAGTCGGGACCCTCTGATTTACAGGAGGTTGAACTACGGATGGGACAGTCATTTTAGGGCTCCTTGAACGTAAAACGAGCATAGCTGGGGTTTCTGATCACGACATCACTGAAGACATTACACAACGCATGACCCCAGTAGCAACCGCGTAATATTCTGCATCGCGAGCCCAGTATCTTCCGCACCCCGGATACGAAGATGACAAACCGCAAACGCATGCGATGCGGATAATTGAACAAGCTTTTTACGCAACGGATCGCGAACACTGATGAGAATCGGCGCTTTGACAAGACGGTAATGGATTGGAAAGGGAGGGCAGTGCCGGGATGGGGTCACAGTTGCATGGGATAATCAGCGGCTGAAAAATCATGCCGAACCGGCGACCCCTTCCCCATGCGCACGCTCCGACCGTTCGTCTGCCGCACGACTGCTCCACTTGCCGGTTTGCTCGTCAGCTTTCTCGTCGCATGCGCACTGGCATGCCCCCCTGCAGCCGCGCAAGCCATGCCGCCCACCGTCGTGGCTGCTCTCAAGCGCGCGGCCATTCCGCAGAGTGCGGTCGGCACCTACGTTCAGGAAATCGACAACAGCCGTATCCTGATCGCAGCCAATACGCTCGGTGCCTTCAACCCTGCCTCGACCATGAAGCTGGTAACCAGCGTCGCGGCGCTCGACCTGCTCGGTACCACGTATACCTGGAAAACCCGCGCATTCGCCAATGGTTTGCAGACCGGCGACGTACTCGATGGCGATCTGGTCTTCAAGGGCGGCGGGGACCCGAAACTGGTGCTCGAGAATTTCTGGCTGCTGCTGCGGCAAGTACGGGCGCGTGGCGTGCGTGACATTCGTGGCAATGTGGTGCTGGATCGCAGCGTGTTCGACGAGGCAATACATGATCCGGCGGGCTTCGATGGCGATCCTGGCAAGCCGTACAACGCGGGGCCGGATGGATTGTTGTTGAGTTACAAGGCGCTGGGCCTGCATTTTTTGCCGGATGCGGCGACCGGCGTGGCAACCGTCACGAGCGATCCGGCCCTGGCCGGTGTGACGCTGGTGCCGCCGCAGCTATCGAATGAAGAGTGCGGCAACTGGCAGGCCAAGCTGCGGCTGATCGTGACCGCCACTCAGATCGCTTTCGACGGCCGGATGCCGGCTGCCTGCGGTGAAAAGGACTGGTTCATTCATCCGTACGGGATGACGCAGACGCAGTATTTTGGCGCTGTGTTCCGGCAGATGTGGCGTGATCTCGGCGGTACGTTCACGGGTAACGTGGTGGACGGTGTCGCGCCGCCACAAGCACGGCAGATCGCGGAACGGGAATCGGTCAGCCTGCCCGAAGTCTTACGGGACATGAACAAGTTCAGCAACAACGTCATGGCGCGCCAATTACTGCTGACGCTGGCCACCGAGGTCGGCAAACAACCCGGCAATACCGAGCGCGGCGCCCACGTGGTCAAGACCTGGCTGGCCACGCGCGGCATCGAGAATCCGGAATTGATCATCGAAAACGGCGCCGGCCTGTCGCGCATCGAACGCATCGCGCCCAGTACCCTCGGCCGCATGCTGGTGATGGCATATCGTGCCTCGACGATGCCGGAATTCGTGTCGTCGTTGCCGCTGGTCGGCTTCGACGGCACCATGCGCCGCCGCCTGCAGGACCGCGGCGTGGCAGGCAATGCCCACATCAAGACCGGCACCCTGGCCGAGGTCCGGGCGATTGCCGGTTATGTCCAGGCCGCTTCCGGCAAGCAGTATGCCGTGGTCAGCCTGATCAATCACGCCAATGCCAGCCGTGGCCAGGAAGCCCAGGATCTGCTGCTGCAGTGGATCTATGAAAACGGTTGAAGCGTCTGGCAGTCAGCGGCGGTTACAACATGACCGGGCGATCCGGCAACTCGTTTCGGTCATGATCACCGTCGCGGACCGGGAAATGCTCCGCCAGTAACTGGTTCACATGCCGGATGCCGGCCAGCGCACTGTCGTGGAACTGGCCGAGCGCGAAACCGCGGGTCATGGTGTCGCAGGCGGCTTCCCAGTCGCTGGTCTTGACCGCGTGGCCGACGGCGCGGTCGGTGACGATCTCCACCGTGCGATCGGCCAGGTTAATGTAGATCAGGACGCCGGAGTTTTCTTCTGTGTCCCAGATCCGGTAGCGAGAAAACAGTCGATGCGCCCGCGCCCGCGAGGACAGATTGCGCCGGATGTGGGACAAGCTGAGGGCCGGCTCGATGATCAGACGCACCTGGGCCCGGTGCAGTGTTTCGCCCTCGGCGATCACTTCTTGCAAGGCTTTCAGGGTCGTCGTCGAAAATGCCCGGCGTGCCTGCCTGGACGTGGTGCCCAGATGGGTAAAGATACGCTGAAGCCGGCCCATCACCAGTTCCCCGAGGCGCCACCGCCGTCGAAACCGCCACCACCGCCACTGAAGCCGCCACCGCCGCCACCACTGAAGCTACCGCCACCGCCGGATCCGCCGCCGCCGAACCCACTACGGCCAATCTGACTGCCGATGATCACACCGGCGGTGCGCCCCCAGCCATTGGACGACAGGCCGCTGCCGCTTCGGCGCATGCGCGAGCCGATGAGGGCGATCCCGACCAGCATTACGAACAGGATCGGCAGCAGGCCCACCAGGTCGTCCGCGCTGGACTGCGCAGCCTGGTTGCCTGGTTGTTGCGGTGGCGCGGGCAGATGTTCCTTGTCGAGCAGCGTGCGTAGCGCTGCGGTCGCTGCCACCAGCCCACCATAGAAATCATTCTGCCGGAAATGCGGTGCGATCACGTCCTGCAAGATGCGGTTGGCCTGGGCGTCGGTCAGGGTGCCCTGGACGCCGCGACCGACTTCCAGGCGCAGACGGCGCAGCTCTTTCGGATTGTCGCGGGCGACGATCAGGATCACGCCGTCATCGACCCCCTTGCGTCCGAGTTTCCAGGCGTCCGCTACCCTGATGCCATATTGTTCGATGGCTTCCGGCGCCGTGCTGGCAACGATCAGGATGCCGATCTGAGTACCCGTGCGCACCGCATAGTCGTGCAGCGTGGTCTCCAGCGTGGTGCGCTGCACTGGGTCGAGCAGGTTGATGGTGTCGGTGACCTGGGTGGTCAGCACCGGCACCGCCACACGCGTTTCCTCGGCATGAACGTGGCCGGCGGTCCAGAGCAGGCAGGCGACGACAGCTGCCAGCACCGCGCGCAGCGACGCGCCGGGCCAGATGCGCAGGATTCGTGGCGAATCAGTGACGGCCAGCCGCATCATCGTTTGCATGGCTATTTTCCGAAGTTTACTGTCGGCGCCGTCGAGATCGCTTTTTCATTTTCGACCGTGAAGGCCGGCTTGACGTTGTACTTGAAGATCATCGCTGTCAGGTTGCTCGGGAAGCTGCGCGTGAGCACGTTGTATTCCTGGACCTTGGCGATGTAGCGGTTGCGTGCCACGGTGATGCGGTTTTCAGTTCCTTCGAGCTGCGACTGCAGATCGCGGAATCCGGCATCGGCTTTCAGTTGCGGATAATTTTCGGTCACCACCAGCAGGCGCGACAGGGCCGACGACAGTTCTCCCTGTACCTGCTGGAATTTCTTGAAGGTCTCGGGATTGTTCAGCACTTCTGGCGTGACCTGCATGCTGGTGGCGGCGGCGCGCGCACGGGTGACGGCTTCGAGGGTGTCGCGCTCGTGGCTGGCGTAACCCTTGACGGTATTGACGAGGTTCGGAATCAGGTCGGCGCGGCGCTGGTACTGGTTGACCACTTCGCTCCAGGCGGCCTTGACGTCTTCGTCCTTGGTCTGGAATTCGTTGTAGCTGCAGCCGCCGATGAGCGATGCTGCCATCAGCAGACCGAGCCAGCGCACGATGCGTCGGATGTGGATTCCCGTCATTTTCTGCTCCCGTCGATTTGGTTGTTCAGTCCGGAACCATAGCACGCCGGGCTACAATACGGCCAACCGGCAGATGCCACTACAAGATACGAATGACAAAGGACAGTGGCGTGACTTTCATCGAACAACTGGCAGGCGCATGGCGGACCAACGATTCACTCCTGTGTGTCGGTCTCGACCCGGACAGCGCAAAAATGCCGCCGCACCTGCAAGGCCAATCTGACGCGATCACCCGGTTTTGCAAGGCCATCATCGACGCGACCGCCGATCTGGTGTGCGCATTCAAGCCGCAGATCGCGTATTTCGCCGCATTGCGCGCGGAAGAACAGCTCGAGGAAATTTGCCGTTACGTGCGCGATACCTATCCGCAGATCCCGGTGATCCTCGATGCCAAGCGCGGCGACATCGGCGCGACTGCCGAACAGTACGCACGCGAAGCCTTCGAGCGGTACGGCGCCAATGCCGTTACGGTCAATCCATACATGGGATTCGATTCGGTCGCGCCCTATCTGGAGCGGGCGGATCGTGGGACCATCGTGCTGTGCCGCACATCGAATCCGGGTGGATCGGATCTGCAATTTCTGGAAAGCCAGGGTACGCCGCTGTACCTGCATGTGGCGCGCATGGTGGCCGAGCGCTGGAACACCAACGGCCAGTGCGCACTGGTGGTCGGCGCTACTTTTCCGCAGGAGTTGGCGCGGGTGCGCGAGCAGGTCGGCGACATGCCGCTGCTGGTGCCGGGCATCGGCGCCCAGGGCGGTGACATCGACGCCACGGTCGCTGCCGGTCGCACCGTCGATGGCACCGGCATGATGATTAGTTCGTCGCGCGCGATCCTGTACGCAACGCCGGATCAAGCCATCGGTGAAGACTTCGCCCGCGCCGCGCGCCGTGTGGCCCGCGACACCCGCGATGCCATCAACGCCGTCAGACGCTGAAGAAGCGGGTCATTTCATCAAGTAGCTGATCAGGTTTTTGTTCGGGAATGAAATGCCCGGATGAAAACGCGGTGCCGGTCACGGGACCGCTGCATTTCGCGGCCCAGTCGACCATCGGATCGAACATCCGGCCGACGATGCCGTCCTTGCCCCAGATCAGGTGCAGCGGGCAGCCGATCCGCAGATGCGCGTCGGCTGCGTCATGTTCCAGATCGACGCTTGCAGCGGCGCGGTAGTCCTCGCAGGAAGCGTGAATCGCGTCCGGGCGGACGAAGCAGCGCTCGTACTCGGCCATCGCCGCCGGATCGATGTAGGCATGGCCACCCGAGCCCCAGCCACCCAGCATCGCCTTGAGCAGGAATGCGGCGCTGTTGCCGACCAGCATCTCGGGAACGGGCTTCGGCTGGATCAGCATGAACCAGTGGAAGTAGGCAGTGGCGAAAGCCTTGTCGGTCGCGCCGTACATCGTGCTGGTAGGCGAGATATCGAGCAGCATCAGCTTGCTGACTGCCGACGGGTGATCCAGCGCCAGGCGATGCGCGACCCTTGCGCCGCGATCGTGACCGCAGACAAAATATCTTTCATGGCCAAGTGCGCGCATGACCTCCACCATGTCCTGCGCCATGACCCGCTTCGAATAATTGCCGTGGTCAGGCTGACCTTCAGGCCGCGCCGAATCGCCGTAGCCGCGCAGGTCGGGCATCACCAGGGTGTATCGCTGCGCCAACCGGTCGGCGATCTGGTGCCAGATGAAATGGGTCTGCGGATAGCCGTGCAACAGCAGCAGCGGTGGTCCGTTGCCGCCGTGGTGCAGGTTGATTGTCACGCCATTGACGTCGATTTGCGCCTGCTGGAACTGGTCCAGCATCATGCGTTACCGAGAAAGCGCAGCAGGCCGCGCAGCGCATGGGCCACGGTCTGCTGCCTGACCGCGTGCCGGTCGCCGGCAAACACCAGGCGCTCGGTGTGGGTCTGGTCGCTGCGGGCCCAGCCAAAGCAGACGGTGCCCACGGGTTTGCCCGGGACGGCACCGCCGGGCCCGGCGATGCCGGTCGTCGACAACGTGATATGAGCGTTGCTGTTGGAAAGCGCGCCTTCGGCCATGGCGGCGGCGATCTCTTCGCTGACGGTGCCGTGCTGCGCGATCAGGGCTGCCGAAACATCGAGCAGTTCGGTCTTTGATGCGTTCGAATAGGTGATGAAGCCGCAGTCGAACCAGCTCGACGATCCGGCGATCTCGGTGACGGCATGGGCGATGCCGCCGCCGGTGCAGGATTCGGCCACGGCCAGCAGCAGTCCCCTGGCTTGCAGCACGCGCCCGGTCTCGGCTGCCAATTCGGTAATCTCATCAATGTGTTCTGTCATCTGTGTCTCCCGTGTCAGGTTGGGCAATGCGGTCCGTCATCCGATGAAGATCCTGTTTCGGGTGCGGCGCCTGCGGTGTTCTGCGGTGTTCGTAACTTACTTTACCATCGCCGTGTCGATGCTTACAGCACACGCCACAAGGCAAACACCAATAGCGTGTAGAACGCTGCCACGATATCGTCCCACATCACGCCGAAGCCGCCCTTGAAACTGCGATCGAACCAGGCGATCGGCGGCGGCTTGATCATGTCGAAGAAACGGAACCAGACGAATGCCCAGAATTGCGTCGCGCCACCTGCCGGCGTGAGCAGCAACAGCACCAGCCAGAAGGCGATGATCTCGTCCCACACCATGCTGCCATGGTCGGGAACGCCGAGGTCGCGCCCGGTCTTGCCGCAGACCCAGACTCCGACGACGAATCCGACCGCAATGATGATGGCCCAGTTCAGGGGCGTAAAGATGTCCGGCCAGCGCGCGGTCAGCAGGGCATACGACAGCCACGCATACAGGGTGCCGGAGGTGCCAGGCATGATCGGCGCCAGGCCGCTGCCGAATCCCTGCGCCAGGATATGTGCCGGATGCGAGAACATGAATCGGGCATTGGGTCGTTTCACCATTGTCGTCTGGTCGGTTCGAGAGTGATCATGGGGTCTTGAAATGGTCGAAGGAGTGTTGCGTCAGGAAATAGGGCTGGCGGGTTGCATCATGCAGGCGCAGGCCGGGCAGGGCGTCGATGATGCCGACGCACGCAACCGGCGTGGCGCTCGCGTGGGCGGCGGCCAGTACCGCGTCGTGCCGGTCCGGCGCAGCGGTGAAACAGAGTTCGTAATCGTCGCCGCCGGCCAGCGTACACGAGCGCTGCAGCGCGCGCGCTTGGCTGCGCAACACAGGGCCCAGCGGCAACGCATCGACATCGACGCTTGCACCGCAACCCGAGCGTTCCAGAATGTGTTCGAGGTCACCGGCAAAACCATCGGAAATATCGATCGCGGCACGGGCGATGCCGCGCAGCGCCATGCCGAGCGCCAGCCGTGGCGTCGGGCGATGCAGCCGTGTCGACGCGTCGTTGAACTGCCCCGCATCGAGCGTGGTTTCGTTCAAACAGGCGCCCAGCGCCAGGCGTGCATCACCCAGGGTACCGGAGACCCAGATTTCATCGCCAGGCCGGGCGGCATCCCGCCGCAATGCCAGCGTTGGAGGGACGTCGCCAAACACCGTAATGGAAATGGTCAGCGGACCGCGAGTGGTATCGCCGCCGATCAGGGCGCAGCCGCTGGCGTCGGCCAGCGCCAGCAAGCCGCGTGAGAATGCCGCCAGCCAATCGGGCTCGGCCGCCGGTAGCGCCAGGGCCAGCGTAAAAGCAACTGGCGCCGCACCCATCGCTGCCAGGTCCGAGAGATTGATTGCCAGGCACTTGTGGCCGAGCGCCTCCGGCTCTGCGCCGGCAAAGAAATGCCGGCCCTCGACCAGCATGTCGGTCGAAATCGCCAGATCGCAACCGGCGGCCGCGCGCAGCAGCGCGCAATCGTCACCGATGCCCAGACCGATGCGCGCATTGGCATCGGGAGGGCGGGTAAAGTACTGCCTGATCAGGTCGAATTCGGACATGCGGCGATTGTACCGAATCGGTCTGACTGGTCCGGTACTTGGCTCAGGCCGGGTTGGCCGCCGGTGCCGGACTGCCCAGCGCGGCGAGCAGACTGCCACGGATTGCCGCGTCCTGCGGCGCGACGCAGAAGCCGGCCAGCAAGCCGCCGGCATCATAGAAACGGCAGATGGTGCGGCCGTCGATCTGCTCGTCGTTCCAGGCGCCTGTAGCCAGTGCCTGCTGTGGCGGCGGCACCAGCGCGATCGGGTAGCTCGGCGTCTTGACGATCACCGGGCTGTCTTTGATGTCGATGGCGGTCCGCGTACCGGTCAGGGTGCGGGCGATGGCGCGCGCCGCGGTCATCAGCGGTGCGATGTACGGCAGGATGCGGGTGCTGCCGGCTGCATCGATGGTGTACTCGGCGCAGTCGCCCACGGCATACACGTCGGCCGCGCTGGTCTGGCCGCTGGCATCGACCAGGATACCGCGAGCCGTCGCCAGGCCGGCTGCGGTCGCTATGCTCAGGTCCGGGCGCAAGCCGACCGCCGACAGAATGATGTCGGTGTCGAATGCGCTACCGTCGGCGAGGGTGACGTGCAGCGCGTCGCCGCTGCGATCGATCCGACTGGCGGTGGTCGCCAGTTTTAGAGCGACCCCGCGCGCTGTCAGTGCTGCGTACAGACCGCGCGAGAGCGCCGGCGCGGCGAGCGCCGCCAGCGGCAGGGCGGCCGGATCGATGAGCGTCACGGCATGACCGGCGCCGGCCAGATCGTCGGCGAATTCGCAGCCGATCAGGCCGGCTCCTAGAATCGTCACCCGCGCCGAGGCGCCGTGCTTCGGTGCAGCGACCAGTTCGCGAAACTGCGCGTAGTCGGCAATGTTATTGACCGACAGGACCTGATCCGCGCCGTTGCCGTCGATGCTCAGGCGGATCGGTTGCGCACCGACGGCCAGCACCAGCTGGTCGTAGGCGATGCGGTCGGTCTCAGTGGTGACGATCTTGGCGACTGTGTCGACACCGGTGACGCGGGTCGCGGCCAGGATGGTGGCGCCCAGTTGCGCGGCCATCTGCTCTGCACTCTGGGTCAGCAGTTGCGCTGCTTCCTTCTTCTGCGCGAAGGCGTTCGAGAGCATCGGCTTGGAGTAGAAACCGCCAGCGTCGCTGGTTAGGATCACCAACGGACGCTCCTTGTCCAGCTTGCGCAATTCGCGGGCAACGGTGAAGCCGGCCATGCCGGCGCCGATTATGAGGATGGGGTTCATGTCGCGCTTCAGATTTCGACCATTTCGAAATCAGCCTTGGCGACGCCGCAGTCCGGGCATTCCCAGTCGGCAGGCACATCGGCCCACGGAGTGCCGGCAGCAATGCCGTCGTCCGGCCAGCCGATGGTCTCGTCATAGACGAAGCCGCACACGATGCATTGGTATTTTTTCATTGTCATTCTCTGGTCGTCATATTGGTCGAAGCGTTGATCGAAGCGTTGGCCGAAGCGTTGGTCGTAGCTTGGGTGCGCCGCAGTTTAGGCTTGCTTCTGTAAATTTTCCAGCGTGGCACGGTAGTGATTGGCATGCCGTTCCTCAACCTTGGCCAAGGCGGCGAAACGCTTGGCGGCGATTTCCAGTGTGCGCTTGAAATTGGCGGCATGGACCTTCGATTCCTCGATCTGTTCATCGAACTCCGCGACGGCGGCTGCGTTGCCTTCCTCGACGGCGAGGTGGCGGAATTTCGGATACATCTCAGTGTATTCGTAGGTCTCGCCTTCGATGGCCAGTTCAAGCGATTTTGCCGGCGTCAGCAGGGCTTTTGGATAGAGCAGATCGATATGGCCGAAGGCGTGCAGGATTTCCTGTTCGGCAGTCGCTTCGAAGACCTTCGCGACATCCTCGGCGCCGGCTTCACGCGCCAGCTTGGCGAAGTAGCGATATTTGACATGCGCCATCGATTCGCCGGCGAAGGCGGCTTCGAGGTTGGTGATCGTGACCGATTGAACGGCATTGCTCTGGTTTGCCATGATTTTCTCCTGGAGTGTCAGCACCGACGAACGCTGTCGATCGGGTATGGAGCAGATCATAGGGGAAAATCAATGATTGTCAAAATTAATTAAAAATATACTACTGATAGTATTTTATTTTATTGATAAATTGACAGCTCAGGCTTTGACCAAGGTTCAATGCGGGCGCAAACCATGCCAACCCTGTAGAAATTCGTACCGGATTGTGCAATCGGGTCTGATAAAATCGACACCTTTCCGCACGTAATCACTCACAGGATGACAGCAGCGATGGATTCGATGATTAACCAAAAAGAAGAATTGCGCCTCCAGCTACGTCAGGCAGCGCTTGAATATCATGAATTCCCGACGCCCGGCAAGATCAGCGTCACGCCCACCAAACAACTGACCAACCAGCGCGATCTGGCGCTGGCATATTCGCCCGGCGTTGCTGCCGCATGCGAAGAGATCGTGGCTGATCCGGCCAATGCGTATCGCTACACGGCGCGTGGCAACCTGGTGGCGGTGATCACCAACGGCACCGCGGTGCTGGGACTGGGCAACATCGGCGCGCTGGCATCGAAGCCTGTGATGGAAGGCAAGGGCGTCCTGTTCAAGAAGTTCGCCGGCATCGACGTCTTCGATATCGAGATCAACGAGAGCGATCCAGACAAGCTGTGCGACATCATCGCGGCGCTGGAACCGACCTTCGGCGGCATCAACCTGGAAGACATCAAGGCGCCCGAGTGCTTCGCCATCGAGCGCAAGCTGCGCGACCGGATGAAGATTCCGGTCTTCCATGACGATCAGCATGGTACCGCGATCATCGTTGGCGCCGCCATCCTGAACGGCCTGAAGGTGGTCGGCAAGGACATGAAGTCGGTGAAGCTGGTCGTCAGCGGTGCCGGTGCCGCCGCGCTGGCTTGCCTCGACCTGATCGTCGACATGGGCTTCCCGATTGAAAACATCTTCGTCACCGATCTGGCTGGCGTGGTGTACGAAGGCCGAGTCGAACTGATGGACCCGGACAAGGATCGCTTCGCCAAGAAGACCGACGCCCGCACTTTGGCCGAGGTCATTCCCGGCGCCGACATTTTCCTCGGCCTGTCCGCCGGCGGCGTGCTGAAGCCGCAGATGGTCAAGGACATGGCGGCGCGTCCGATCATCCTCGCGCTGGCCAACCCGACACCGGAAATCCTGCCGGAAGAAGTCATGGCGATCCGCACCGATGCCATCATCGCGACCGGCCGTTCGGACTATCCAAACCAGGTCAATAACGTGTTGTGTTTCCCTTACATTTTCCGCGGTGCGCTCGATTGTGGCGCCACCACCATCACGCGTGAAATGGAAATCGCCACCGTTCGCGCCATTGCCGAGCTGGCGCAGGCCGAGCAGTCCGACATTGTCGCCTCGACCTATGGCATCACGAACCTGAGCTTCGGTCCGGAATACCTGATTCCGAAGCCCTTCGATCCGCGACTGATGATCAAGATCGCACCGGCTGTCGCCCAGGCAGCGGCTGATTCCGGCGTGGCCTCGCGCCCGATCGCCGACATGGATGCCTATGTCGACCGCTTGCAACAGTTCGTCTATCACAGCGGCACCTTCATGAAGCCGATCTTTCAGATCGCCAAGAAGGCACCGGCGGCCAGGAAGCGCATCGTCTTTGCCGAAGGCGAAGAAGAGCGCGTCCTGCGCGCCGTGCAGGTCGTGGTCGATGAAAAACTGGCCAAGCCGATCCTGATCGGCCGTCCCGCCGTGCTGGCTCAGCGGATTGCAAAATTCGGTCTGCGCCTGCGGCCGGACGTGGACTTCGAAGTCATCAACACGGAGTTCGACGAGCGTTACCGCGATTACTGGCAGACCTATCTGGCGATGACCATCCGCAAGGGCGGTACCCAGCAGTACGCCAAGCTGGAGATGCGCCGGCGCCACACGCTGATCGGCTCGATGGCAATCCACAAGGGCGATGCCGACGGCATGATCTGCGGCACTTACGGCACCACTCAGATCCATCTGCACTACATCGATCAGGTGCTGGGCAAGCGCGACGGCGTCAACGTCTATGCCGCCATGAACGGCCTGATCCTGCAGGATCGGCAACTGGTGCTGGTCGACACCCACGTCAACGAGAATCCGACTGCCGAGCAACTGGCTGAAATCACCATTCTTGCAGCTGAAGAAATGCGTCGCTTCGGCCTGTTACCGCGCGCGGCGCTGCTGTCGCACTCGAACTTCGGATCGAGCAACAGCGAGTCTGCGCAGAAGATGCGCGCCGCCCTCGCGCTGATCCGCCAGAATGCGCCGGACCTAGAAGTCGATGGCGAGATGCACGGCGATACGGCGCTGAACGCGAAACTGCTGAAGTCGGTGATGCCTGATTCACCATTGAAGCGCGATGCTAACCTCCTGGTCATGCCGAACATCGACGCGGCCAATATCGCCTACAACTTGTTGAAAACGACTGCCGGCAATGGCGTTGCGATCGGTCCGATCCTGCTCGGTTGTGCCAAGCCTGTGCATATCCTGACACCGTCGGCGACGGTGCGCCGGATCGTCAACATGACGGCATTGTGCGTGGTGGATATCGTCTCGGAGCGGTAGCAGGGTGTCGTAAAACACCTGTGCGGGCCGATTTTCGGCCTGCGATGCTCACCGTACAGGCGTACGGCTGCACTTCTTCGCCAAAACTCGGTCCGCTCGCTACGTTTTCCAACGCCTTGCCGAGCCGAACCAGGCATTTGATACAAAGCCGCCCCGGTCCCTGTCCCGGGCGGCTTTTTTTTAGCCGCGGATCGGTACGCGCCCGGTTTGCACTCGCGTCGATGCACTGTCGCAGTGCCCATGCTGATCGTCGAAGAACATGTGCGGCTTGAAGGCGGCCAGCACGTCCGATTTCGCGACGCCTCCCATGAAGAAGGTTTCATCGATCGCCACATCCCAGGCGCGCAGAGTGCGGATGACCCGTTCATGTGCCGGTGACGAACGCGCGGTGACCAGCGCAGTGCGAATCGGTGCAGCGCGGCCATCCTCGCTGCAGAAATTCTTTTGCATGAACGCGAGCGCCTTGAGCAGACGCGCGAACGGACCTTCGGGCAGCGGCTTCTTGGCGTTCTCGCGCTCGTGGTTTTCAAAGGCTTCGATGCCCTGGGCCTGAAAGATACGCTCGGATTCGTCCGAGAAAATCACCGCATCGCCATCGAAGGCGATCCGGATCTGCCCCAGGTCTTCCAGCACGTTGTCCGGCTTCTGGTACAGCAGCGCCGAGGCGACGCCGGAGTCGACCGCAGCCTGTACGTCGTCCTCGTGCAGCGACAGGAACAGGCTGACATTGAAGGCCTGCAGATAGGGTGCCAGCGAAGCGCCGCCGGAGAGCACGGCGCGGGTGATATCGAGTTCGTAATGGCGGATCGAGTTAAAGATCCGCATCGACGTCTCGGATGAATTACGCGACATGATCACGACCTCGACGAAGCGCTGGTCGGTCAGCGCATTGAGTTTTAGCAGCGCGCGCACCAGTGCGAAGCCGGCGCCTAATTTCAGGATCTGGTCTTCATTG
>JACMRD010000118.1 GCA_014376645.1 Herminiimonas sp.
AAAGTATTGCGAAATTTTTGATTTTGATGTTTGTCTTTAAAAGGAAAGCTTGGATGGTTGAAAATGGCCATGCCATATTCGAGCTGCTCTTGTGGTGTGGATCCAGGGCCAATCAGACCGTTCAGCTTTGCATAGTCGGTTAATATTTTTATCGCTGCAACCGATAAGGGGTCGCTTGCGGTTTTGCCTGCAAAGTGGATATCTGCAAAATTCAGGATCTTGTTGACATCGTCTATAGTGGAAATGCCAAGCTCGGAGAACGTATAAATACTTTCCGCTCTTTCGATTTCTTTGGGTGGCGCCTCTTTAATATTAGTTATTTTTCGCGGAATGCCTGTCTCCGCCTTGCTGAGCGCCTTGACTTCATGGGAAGGAAGAATCACTGCGTCGCTGATAGCACGAAGAGCCGCTTTTTTTGCTTCTGGAAGCAACGGAAAATTTGACGGCTGAGCGGCATCGAATTTTAGTCTCTCGCTTCTCTTGTCAACCACTGGATGGGTCTTTTTTACGGCAACGTACTCATCAGTGACAATATTTCGTGCGATCCTTGCAATCCCGAAAGCTCCCTTGCCAAGCACGACCTTTCGGCCTTTGGCGTCTGCGGTCGACGATGCGGGATTAGGCGCGGCCCCCTCTACGGCGGGTATTCGCATATTCGTTTTGCGTCTGAACCGTTCGATTTCCGTTTCCTGCATCGAGTTGGTCATTTCATAAACCGTGCCATTTCCTACATGAATCAGCGAGTGCCTCGTACCATGCCTACCCTCTCGTCTGGACACGCCGTCGCGCCGTCCTAACAACATATCGCGATAGCTGCCTGCCATCGTTTCAATGGTTCCTAAATAACGGTATTGCGCGTCTGACTCGCGATACTTCATTTTAAGTTTTTGCGCGACGTCAACAACATGATTAAGTTCACGATCATTAAGGCGTACAGGCACGCTCGAATTGCGGTCGAATCCGTAATTCCGTACCCGGTCTAAACCCACAACGACATCATAAAGTGCTTCGAGGGCCGTAGGCACCAATTGCCTTTCTCTGCCAGATCTGGCCTGTCGCGCGGATGCCTCGTCGATGTCGGCAGTATTTTGCCTGTGAGGTTTAAGCGTCAGATCGATGCCGGTAGAATCGTGGAAGTATTTTGCAAGTGTCACCATGATCAGGGTCCATATTAGCGAGGTATATCTATACGTCAGCGATTTTCGGGAATGGTTCTCTTCTTAAAACGGCGGTGCCATCCATGGCGGGGAATTGCTACCTAACAATCCGTCGGCTACCAGTTTTTTATGGGCTATTGAATAGCCGATGTATGCACCAACCCCGACGGCGCTGCCTCCCGCGACACCAATTGCCGCACAAATATATTTCCGAGTGGTCGGTGAAAAGAAACTGGGCGAAGGTTGGCCCTGACCTTGAAGGTGTGATGCTTGGGGGTATGCTGTTGGGGGTAACCAGTTATTCGTCTCCGGCGTGGTGCGTTGCTGCTCCTGATGCACTTGCTCGCTCTTACGTACAGTAAGCATTTCGTGGATAGTGCCTAGACCTCTTCCCTGCGGCCTAGGCGACGTTCCACCATCGTACGTTCTATCTGGCTGCTGTTTCTTTTTTATTCCCAATAAATCACTGTTATTTGACGAGCTTCCGGCGCTATTTATGTCGACGATCACAGGATTCTCGACATTTTTTTTAGGATTGCCATGCTTTGCGTTTTGCTCTGTACCATTCGCTCCAGGCACCACATCACACATCGCTGCATCAATGCGGTCTCTAAAAGGAAGATTGCTGTTGGGTATTCCTCTGCCTACGTTGTTCATATATTCCCCTTGGAAAACTGTTAATTTTTGCTCGATAACTTTGAAATTTTTTTATTGATTTCCTCCCAAACGCGATTTCTCATATCCAGAATTTCTGGCCTAACTGAGAAACCTGTTTTAAATCAGGATTTTTATATTTTCATTCCCATAGTACCGGCGCACGGGCAAGCCTTAATGACATGAATCAATGATTTTTCCACCGACCCGAGTCGTCAGAACAATTTGCATCCTGCGGAAAAAGCGCTTCGCAGCATGTCGATTGCTGCGACTTTGCATCAAGATGTCAAGAATAAACCCATCTTGATCGACGGCACGCCAAAGATAATGATGCCGACCTTTGATCGTGAGAACGACTTCATCCAAAGACCATTTTTCGTCACGCTGCGCTTGCTTTCTGCGTACGGTGTTTGCTAAATACTGCCCAAATCTCAACGTCCACAGGTGAACCGTCTCATGGGTGACGATGATGCTCCGAGAAGCATGCATTTCTTCCACATCGCGAAAACTCAGCGTAAAACGAAAATACATCCAGACAGCATGGCTGATAACCTCGGGCGGATAGCGGAAGTCGTCTTAAATATTGGAATTTGACATCCAGCTTTTTTACGAAACTTCGACTGTGCTCGATAATTTGACAGTACCCGTCAAAGTACTACCTTGATTTGAAACACGCCATTAACAACGAAAATAAGTGTGCCCAAGGGTTGATCCGACTATTTTTAAACATGCCTTCGTAGCGATAGCCATTAGCGTTAATTAACGTACCTTGACCGTGCTCTTGACCATTTCAAAACATACCTTCGTAGCGATCGCCAGTGGCGTAAATAAACGTGCCTTGACCGTGCTCTTGACCATTTTCAAACATGCCTTCATAGCGATCGCCACCAGCGTAAATTAACGTGCCTTGACCGTGCTCTTGGCCATTCTCAAACATGCCTTCGTAACGATTGCCATTAGCACAAATTAACGTGCCCTGGCCGTGCTGTAGGCCACTTTCAAACATGCCTTCGTAGCGAGCGCCATTAGCGTAAATAAACGTGCCTTGACCGTGCTCTTGGCCATTTTCAAACAAGCCTTCGTAACGAGCGCCATTAGCGTAAATTAACGTTCCGTGGCCGTGCAGTTGATCATTTTCAAACATACCTTCATAGCGATCACCATTAGCAAAGATTGCCGTGCCCTGGCCGTGCCGCTGGCCGTTTTCAAACATGCCTTCATAGCGATCACCATTAGCGAAAATTACCGTGCCTTGGCCGTGCGGTTGGGCATTTTCAAACATGCCTTCATAGCGATCACCATCAGCATCAATAGACGTGCCCTGGCTATGACGTATGCCATTTTCATGGATCCCTACGTTGCGATCGCCATCAACAGAAATAAACGTGCCCTGGCCGTGCGGCTGACCATTTTCAAACAGGCCTTCGTAGCGAGCGCCATTCGCGAAAAGGTAGGTCCCGTGGCCTTGCTGTCGGCCATTGTCATAGTTGCCTTCGTACCGATCGGCATTTCCAAAGACCTCATAACCTAGTCCATGCGGCTGGCTATTATCAAATGCCCCTTCATACCGTCGACCAGGTTGGCCAAGTTGGTTCTGGTAAGTCCGCATCCCAAATCCGTGGGTTAGTCCCTGGTCATTGACTTGTCCGAGATCGGTAATGTAATTCGCAACGCGGGGCACTACGTGGCCCATTTCAACCTGCTGCTGTAACTCAGCATGGGCCTGCATATGGGCTGTGAGCTGTCCCGGCACGATTACGGCGCCGATGGGCGTCGGCTGCAGGGTATTTAGAATGTTGCGAATGTTTGGACGGGGTATGCCCATACCCACCAGTTCCAGGCGGGTAGGCAAGACTACCTGCGTGAAACGCCCAGTCTGCTCTGCCAGTTCCTCAACCTGATCTCGACGGGCAAATTGGGTGCAGGTTTTAAAATTACGCGAAACGGACACGGCAGAATCCAAGGTGGGCCCATCAAGATGCTGCAAGATTTCTATCTTGAGTTCCCTTGGGAGCGCATCGAAATGTGCTGGTGTCGACTTGGCATCTGCTTGTGCCTGCGTGGTGCTGGTATTGCTACGCAGCGCCGGCAATCCCTCCAAGCCTGCGGGTAGGGAAGTGCTCGACCTGCCTGGAGCGTGGGATGGTAATCCTGCCCCGACTGAGGTACCCGAGGCGTTGCCAGATGGACGAGGTGGCAATGGCTCTGGCAAACTCGGTTCTGGATGCCTGGTTGTGGTGATGCAGTTGCCCATGTGGATATCCTATCTGCGGACGTGGCGGGCAAATGCCCTCCCGCCATCAGCCTAAATGGGCACCCTTTCCCTTGGTTTGATTTCAGATAATGTTTTAATTTATTGCAACAGTCGGCCCGCCGTAGGCGCGCGGGGTCGCCCATATCGGATGCTGTCGTTTGATATGTAAAACATTCTGCACAGTGGCGGTGGTGTCATCCTCATCTAGAGCAGATTGGGAAATGGCATACGATGTAATTGGGGTGGGCCACCAACTCGATGAGACGAAAAAAAACCACGCGGCGGAGCGTGGTTTTTTGTGCAGCGCCGCCGATGCGGCCGCTTCGGTTACTTTTGTACGATCAGGCTCGTCGGCAGGCTATGCAGATAAGCCGCCAGATTACTTACATCGTCATGCGAGAGTGCCTTGGCCTGCGCGCCCATGATCGCGTTGCCGCGCCCGTTCGGGCCGTCGGCGCCGCGCTGGTAGGCCACCAGTGCGTGTTGGAGATAATCCTGATGCTGACCGGCGAGCTTCGGATAGCTCGGATCGATCGGGCTCTTGAAATCGGCGCCATGGCAGGCGGCACAATTGTATTTTTGTGCAGCGGCCTTGCCGGCTTCGATGTTGCCGCCAGCGATGGCTTGCGTGGCCAGCAGCGACAGCGCCAGGACGGATGCGAGGGTGGTTGTCTTCATGGTCACGCCTTATTTCTGCTGCGAATAATATGCTGCCAGGTTGGCGATGTCCTGATCCTTCAGGCTGCCGGCGATGCCGCGCATGGTCGGATGCTTGCGGTCTCCCTTGCGATAAGCAATGAGCGCACTCTCGATGTACTTGGCGGACTGACCGCCCAGCATCGGCACCTGGTAGACCTCGGGAAAGCTGGCCTTGTAGCCCGGGATGCCGTGGCAACCGATGCACATCGAGACGTCTGCGGCTTTAGGGTTGCCGACCAAATCTGCGGCCACGGCCAGCGACGCACCAGTGGCGAGACTCGACAGGACAAGCAATGTTATAAATTTTTTCATCATGGCTGAAGAGGTTGAATGCAAAAAGCGGAAGTGCGCGCAGCGTTGACATCGCGATGGCATCCGGCGACGACTCGACAGGCCTACATGGGCGCACTGAAACCGCACGATTTTACCTCAAGAAAGCTGCGATGACCAAGGATCGTCGAGGCCAACTTGTTGAAATTGCCGAATCTGCCAGCCCGCCGCAGCGCCGTTCACCGCCCTACCGCGTGCCGGATTGCGGGGTGTCGTCGCGCTCGTCGACCTTGGGCGGCTGGGTAGCAGGGGCCGATGTGGCCTGACGCTCGGGGAACAGAAACGCATGCGGCGAGGCCGTGAAGCGCCGCAGCACCGCACGAAACACCAGGCGCCGTATGCGTGCCGGCACTTCACGCGCACGCAACGCCAGGGTCAGCGCACAGGCAAAGGCAACGCCCACGTTCAACAGGCCGATGAGGAAGATACCGGCAGCCGCCAGCCAGAATTCACGCCCCGCAAACGCCAGCCAACCCAGCGTCACCACGGACTCGGTCAGGGTCGCGGTCGACAGCGTGACATGGCGCACGTCGAGCGGCAGGCCGAAGAAGCCGGCCAGTACCGGCGTCATTCCCAGCAAGAGCCCGAGGGAGACATTGCCGACGAGGCCGGCGAGGTTGTTTTCGACCCAGTCGCCGCAGCGTGCGGCGCGGGTCGCACCCACCGCATGCACCAGCCGGCGGTGGTGCGTCAGCGCCTCGCGCAACCGGTGCAGCGCGAACCAATTGTCGGCAAAGCCTGCCGCCAAGCTTGCCAGCCATAGCAGCACCCCCGTGAAGGCAGCGAAAACCGGTGTGAGGCCCAGAATCGAGAGCGACTGCAGGCTGGCGTGCGCCTTGGCCGGATTCATCAGCGGCGTGCCGGCTGCATAGAAATATGCGACGCAAATCACGGCCATGGTCGGAATCACGGCGAACAGGTTGCCAAACACGGCCGCTGCCTGGGAACGCAGCAGCCACGCGACCTCCAGCATCAACGAGCGCAGGCCGTCGACGGTGTCGAGTTCGCCCATCTTGGAGGCCAGCGCCGGCGCGGTGACAGCGGGCTGCTTGGTCGCCAGCACGCCGCCCAGGGCAGTCATGGTGATGAAGCTCACGGAATAATTAAGCGAGGCGAACAGACCCTCAAAGAAACGCGCCAGGCCGGCACCGGCAATCAGGCCCTTGAGTAAGGCCGTGAAGGCGGTGAAAAAGCCACCGATGCAGGCTGCCTGGAACATGACCCGGTATTCGGTCCGGTCGCGTGCGATGTAATGCTCGCCATGATCGGCATTGCGCTCGACCATCTTGCGCGCCAGCAGCGCAAAGCTGCGCCGCATGAGTCCACGTACCGACGCCCGATGGTGATGGGCGTTGATCAGGTCGACCAGCAGCGCCTGCGCCTGGCTGCTGCCCCGGTCGCTGTTCTGCGCCGCGCGCAGATCGATCAGGCGCGACATGCGCGCCAGTTGAGCGCGCATGCGCTGCAGGTGGTAGACCAGGCCGACCGAGACGCCGTGCTCGTCCAGATGCGCATAGATGCGGTCGGTCTGCGCCTGGCATACCGCGATCAGCATTCGCACGCTGCGCAGGGCGATGTCATTGTCCGGCGCACCCTGCAGATAGGTTTCCAGTTCCCGCCGCAGCGCCATGAACGGGGTTGCCTGCAGTGGTCCCTTCGGCTCCAGCCGCTGGCGGAACGCCGGGCTGACGCCGACGGCGACGATGGTCGTCACCAAGTACAGCAAGGCTTCGTCGACCTGCTGCAGATAGCCGTAGGCGATGCCTTCGTCGGCACACAGACGCCACAGGCGCGTCAGGGTCTGATGGTCCAGACCCAGCAGCCAGTCGGCGTCACTCGGATCGGGAAACATCGCGGTGAACAGCGTCGACAGATCGTGGTGGGCCGGTGGTAGTGGAAACGCCTTGCGCACGATGCGTACCACCAGTTCGCTGAAAAAAGCCGGCTCGCGCGGCAGCCCGGTGCCGGCGAACAGTTCCGGCCCGACCGCTTCGCGCAGCGTCTTGTGCAGGGTCGCCTGCACCACGCGCCGCACGTCACGGTCGGCATCGAGCCAATCGAGCAGGAACCTGGTGCGCTGATGCTTGACCCGCTCCCATGCACCCTCGTCGAGCAACGACACGCGCGTCTCGCGCCGGATCCACTGCGTCACGTCGATCATCCAGTTGGCGCGCTCGTGCCATGAAGCGAAGGGATTGGCGCGCCGCATCAGCTGCTCGACCTGGGCGGCATATTGCAGATGCTGGTGGCGCGGCAGATTCGATCCGCGCCGAAAGCGGCGCCAAATGGCCCACATCTTTAGGAGTGTGATTTTCATTGTGTTTTTAATATGAACCTTGTCGTGTCCCGGCGCTGTGTGACACCTGCAACGTGTGCATGTGCAACCCTATGTCGATGGAGCGAAGCGCCGGCCCAGCGCCGAATCGGCCGCCGATTCCGGCCACCGGCTGGGATGATCGGGATAGCGCCGACCGTTCCGCTGAAGTAGAAAGGGACAAAATGGAACCGGGCGGCCGCGCCGGAAATCCGGCGAGCAGCGCGTCGTCCGGGGACCGCGCGACGGCTTCTCGCATATACTCGAAATTCTTTTTTACTAAATTACACCACATGCGACCAACTACGCGCTTTGAAGGTTCCCAGAGTTATGTTGCAACGGGTGATCTGAAACTGGCAGTCAATGCCGCCCTGACCCTGCAACGCCCGCTGCTGATCAAGGGTGAGCCCGGTACCGGCAAAACCATGCTGGCCGAAGAAGTAGCCGCGGCGCTCGGCATGCCGCTCATGCAGTGGCACATCAAGTCGACCACCAAGGCGCAGCAGGGCCTCTACGAATACGATGCGGTGTCGCGGCTGCGGGATTCGCAGCTCGGTGACGAACGCGTCAAGGACATCCACAACTACATCGTCAAGGGTGTATTGTGGCAGGCTTTCACTGCCGATGAACAGGTCGTGCTGCTGATCGACGAGATCGACAAAGCCGACATCGAGTTCCCGAACGACTTGCTGCGCGAACTCGACCGGATGGAATTTTACGTCTACGAAACCCGCGAGATGGTCAAGGCCAGGCACCGGCCCCTGGTCATCATCACATCGAACAATGAGAAGGAACTGCCGGACGCCTTCTTGCGCCGCTGCTTTTTCCATTATATTAAATTCCCGGACAAGGACACGATGCAGCAGATCGTCGACGTCCATTTTCCGACATTGAAAAAGGACTTGCTGGCGCAGGCGCTGCAGACGTTTTACGAAGTGCGCGACGTACCCGGCCTGAAGAAGAAACCGTCGACCTCCGAGCTGCTCGACTGGTTGAAGCTGCTGCTGGCAGAGGACATTCCGCCGGAGGCGTTGCGCAGCAAGGATGCCAAGGCGATCGTGCCGCCTCTGCACGGCGCGCTGCTCAAGAACGAGCAGGACGTGCACCTGTTCGAGCGCCTGGTCTTCATGTCGCGCACCAGCCGCTGAGAAAGGACCGGTATCGGCATGGCCTTCATCGAACCGATCACCCTGCGCGGCGCCCACGTCACGCTCGAGCCGCTCGCTCCCGACCATGCCGACGCACTGGCGCTGGCGGCGGCCGACGGCAAGCTGTGGGAGTTGTGGTACACGACGGTACCGAAACCGGAGGCCATGGCAGCCGAGATCGCCCGTCGCCTGCAGCTACTGTCCGCCGGCAGCATGCTGCCCTTCGCCGTGCGGCGCAACGACAACGGCGCACTGTGCGGCATGACGACCTACATGAACGTCGACGCCGCGCACCGGCGCGTCGAGATCGGTTCGACCTGGCACGCGCAGAGTGCGCAGCGCACCGGCATCAATACCGAATCCAAGTTGCTGCTGCTAAATCATGCGTTCGATACCCTAGGCTGCATCGCGGTCGAATTCCGCACCAACTACATGAACCTGCAGTCGCGCGCGGCGATTGTCCGCCTGGGGGCGAAACAGGACGGCATCCTGCGCAATCACCAGCGCCTGGCCGATGGCAGCCTGCGCGACACGGTCGTTTTTTCCATCATCGAATCGGAGTGGCCGGCCGTGCGCCGCCACCTGCAATTCAAACTGGCTCGTTGAAGCCTGAGGTAACTGCATCATGCTGATCGATTTTTTCTTCACGCTCAAAGATGCCAAGATCCCGGTCTCGATCAAGGAATTCCTGATCCTGCTCGAGGCGATGCAAAAGAACGTGATCGACACCTCGCTCGATGAATTCTATTTCCTGTCGCGCCTTACGCTGGTCAAGGACGAGGCGCATTTCGACAAGTTCGACAAGGCCTTCGGCCAGTACTTCAAGGGCATCGACGCGGTGTTCGAAAAAAATGCCGACATTCCGCTCGACTGGCTCTTGAAGCGCATGCAGCGCGAACTGACCGACGAGCAGAAGCAGCAACTGGAAAAATTCGGCTACGACAAGCTCATGGATCGCTTGAAGCAACTGCTGAACGAACAGAAAGAGCGTCACGAAGGCGGCAACAAGTGGATCGGCACCGGCGGTACTTCACCGTTCGGCAACGGCGGTCAGAATCCGGAAGGCATCCGGATCGGCGGCGAAGGCGGCAACCGTACCGCGGTCAAGGTGTGGGAAGCGCGTTCCTACCGCGACTACGATGCCGAGCGCGAACTGGGCACTCGCAACATCAAGGTGGCATTGCGTCGTCTGCGCAAGTTCGCCCGCGAAGGCGTGGAAGAAGAACTGGCGCTCGACGACACCATCCGCGCCACGGCCAACAATGCCGGCTATCTCGACATCCGGATGCAAGCCGAGCGCAAGAACAAGATCAAGGTGCTGATGCTGCTCGACGTCGGCGGCACCATGGACGACCACATCGCTCGCACCGAAGAACTGTTCTCGGCGTCGAAGACGGAATTCAAGAACATGGAATTCTTCTATTTCCATAACTGCGTCTACGACTACCTGTGGAAAAACAATCGGCGCCGGCATGCCGAGCGCTTTCCGACCTGGGACATCCTGCGCAAATACCCGGCCGACACCAAGCTGATCTTCGTCGGCGACGCCACCATGAGCCCGTATGAAATCCTGCAGCCGGGCGGCTCGGTAGAATACGACAACGAGGAAGCCGGCGCGGCCTGGTTGCAGCGCTTTACCAGCGCATTCCCGAAATTCATCTGGCTCAATCCCGAGCCTGAAGGTCTCTGGCAATATCGCCAGTCGATCTCGGTGGTCAAGCAGTTGATGAACGACCGCATGTTCCCGGTCACGATCGACGGCCTCGAGCGCGGCATGCGCCTTCTCAGCAAGTAGCGTTGGATTGACCTGACACCCGCCTGACGAATTTTTCTTTAGAATGCAGACACTTTTCCCAGTTCGGCAGGGCGACAGCCTATAGCCCCGCCGCACCGCACCACCGAATTTCACCACCGAATTTCACCACCCACTTTCACCGGGCACTCTTACACCGCATGGCAACCAGAAAAGCACCGCTGTCCGAGTACAGCGAATCCTCGATCCGCGTCCTGAAAGGCCTCGAGCCGGTCAAGCAGCGCCCGGGGATGTACACCCGCACCGAAAACCCGCTGCACATCATCCAGGAAGTCATCGACAACGCCTCCGATGAAGCACTCGGCGGCTACGCGAAACAGATCATGGTCACCTTGAACGTCGACGGCAGCATCAGCGTCGAGGACGACGGCCGCGGCATTCCGGTCGGGCTGCATCCGGAAGAAAAGGTACCGACCGTCGAAATCGTCTTCACGCGGCTGCACGCCGGTGGCAAGTTCGACAAGGGTTCGGGCGGCGCCTATTCGTTTTCCGGCGGCCTGCACGGCGTCGGCGTCTCGGTCACCAATGCCCTGTCATCGCGCCTTGAAATTTCGGTCTGGCGTGAAGGCGGCATGCACCAGATGGCCTTTTCCGACGGTGACGTGATCGAAAAGCTCAAGACCCGTCCGATCGCGCGCGATGAAAAAAAATCCGGCACCCGCGTTACCGCTTGGCCGAATCCGAAATACTTCGACTCGCCGGTCATCGCGACAGCCGACCTGCAGCGCCTGCTGCGCTCGAAAGCGGTCTTGCTGCCAGGCGTGAAGGTCACGCTGGTCACGGCCAAAACCGGCGAGGTTCAGACATGGCAGTACGACCAGGGCCTGCGCGGCTACCTGGTCGAATCGCTGGCCCAAAGCTCCGGCGCCGAGCCGGTGATCCCGCTGTTCGAAGGCGAGCAGTACGCCAGCGCCGACGCCGAAGGCTTTGCCGAAGGTGAAGGCGCGGCGTGGGTGGTGGCGTGGACAGAGGACGGCAACGTGGTGCGTGAATCCTACGTCAACCTGATCCCGACCTCGGCCGGCGGCACCCATGAATCGGGACTGCGCGAAGGCCTGTTCGGCGCCGTGAAAAGCTTCGTGGAGATGCATGCCCTGCTGCCCAAGGGAGTCAAGCTGCTCCCGGAAGACGTCTTCGCCCGGGTCTCCTTCGTGCTGTCGGCAAAGGTGCTCGATCCGCAGTTCCAGGGGCAGATCAAGGAGCGCCTGAATTCGCGCGACGCGGTGCGGCTGGTATCGACCTTCTGCCGGCCGGCGCTGGAACTGTGGCTCAACGAGCATGTGGACTATGGCCGCAAGCTGGCCGAACTGGTGATCCGCCAGGCGCAATCGCGCCTGCGCTCGGCACAGAAAGTCGAAAAGAAAAAATCCTCCGGCGTGGCGGTCCTGCCGGGCAAGCTCACCGATTGCGAATCGAACGACATCACCCGCAACGAATTGTTTCTGGTCGAGGGTGACTCCGCCGGCGGTTCCGCCAAAATGGGCCGCGACAAGGAATTCCAGGCGATCCTGCCCCTGCGCGGCAAGGTGCTGAACTCCTGGGAAACCGAGCGCGACCGGCTGTTCGCCAACAATGAAATCCACGACATGGCCGTGGCCATCGGCGTCGATCCGCATGGCGTGCACGACACCCCCGACCTGTCGGGACTGCGCTACGGGCGCGTCTGCATCCTGTCCGACGCCGACGTCGACGGCTCGCATATCCAGGTCCTGTTGCTGACCCTGTTTTTCAAACACTTCCCGATGCTGATCGCCAAAGGTCACATCTGCGTGGCACGGCCGCCTTTGTATCGGGTCGACGCGCCGGCGCGCGGCAAGAAACCGGCGCAAAAGATCTATGCGCTCGACGACGGCGAACTTGAAGCAATCCAGGACAAGCTGCGTAAGGATGGCGTCAAGGACAATGGCTGGTCGATCTCGCGCTTCAAGGGTCTTGGCGAAATGAATGCAGAACAATTGTGGGAAACCACCATGAACCCTGACACGCGCCGCCTGTTGCCGGTGAGTCTGGGCAACTTCGACCAGGCAGCCTCCGAATCGCGCTTCACGATGTTGATGGGCAAAGGTGAGGCAGCGGCGCGCCGGGCCTGGATCGAAGAACACGGCAACGAGGCCGAAGCGGACATCTGATGCCCAGGTTGCGTATCCGGCTTGCCCACCTGTTGCTATCCTCGGCCGGATGGCTGACAGCAGGAGCGGCGCACGCCGACATCTTCGGCTACATCGATGCCGAGGGGACTGCGCATTTTTCGACCGAGAAGCTCGACGCACGCTATCAACTGTTCGTGCGCGGCGACCAGGAATTCAACTCCGCCCAGTTCAAGGGACCGACGCCGGGCACCGCGCCGGTGCCGCGCAATCGCTCGCCGCTGTTCCTGTACCTGGTGCAGCATCCGAACCTGAAAAAATACGAAACCCTGCTGGAACAGGCGGCACGCGATTTCAGCCTGGAGCCGGCCCTGCTCAAAGCCATCATGGCGGCGGAATCGGGTTTCAATCCGACCGCAGTCTCGCCCAAGGGCGCACTCGGCCTGATGCAGCTAATGCCGGCCACCGCCGAACGGTATGGTGTGGCCGGCGATGCCAGGAAATCGATCGACCAGAAACTGTTCGACCCGAAGACCAACATCCGGCTCGGTGCGCGCTATCTGCACGACCTGCGGACGCTTTTTCCCGGCAAGCCGGACCTGGTCATCGCATCCTACAATGCCGGCGAAGGCGCGGTGCAGAAGTATCGCAACACCGTGCCGCCATATCCGGAAACCCGCAACTACGTGCAACTGGTAACCCAGTTCTACCAGTTCTATCAACCGATCCAGGCGATTCAAGCGATCACCACCAGTGCGTCCGGCGAACCGGGTGAACACCGGCGCCGGGTCCAGATGACGATCCCCGGCCGCGCCAACATGCCACCTGCACTGGCACTGCCGCTGCCACTGGCGCCGATGTTGCCTACCGAATGAACCTGACCTTACCCAGATACCTTAGCGACGAATGAACGATCAATCCAACCTGTTTGACCTGCCGCCGGCCGAAGGCGCCGAATCGCTGACGCTGGCGACTTTTGCCGAGCGCGCCTATCTCGACTATGCGATTTCCGTGGTCAAGGGTCGCGCCCTGCCCGATGTCTGCGACGGCCAGAAGCCGGTCCAGCGCCGCATCCTGTTCGCCATGAACGAGATGGGCCTGAATGCCACGGCCAAGCCGCGCAAATCGGCGGCGGTGGTCGGCGACGTGCTGGGCAAGCTGCACCCGCACGGCGACCAGTCGGTGTACGACGCCATGGTGCGCATGGCCCAGGGCTTTTCGCTGCGCTATCCGCTGATCGACGGCCAGGGTAATTTCGGCTCGCGCGACGGTGACGGCGCCGCTGCCATGCGTTACACCGAAGCGCGCCTGACGCCGATCGCCCGCTTGCTGCTCGATGAAATCGGCATGGGCACGGTCGATTTCCAGCC
>JACMRD010000119.1 GCA_014376645.1 Herminiimonas sp.
CATCGCCGCATTCTCGGCCGGCATGCCGAACGCGTCCCAGCCCATCGGCATCAGCACGTTGTAGCCGTTCATGCGCAGGTAGCGGTACATCACGTCGTTGATCGTATAGTTGCGCACGTGGCCCATGTGCAGCTTGCCGGACGGGTAAGGCAGCATCGAGCACGCGTAGTATTTACCCTTGGGGAAGCGCGGGTCGTTCTCGACGGCCTTGTAGGCGTCGATCGCCTTCCAGTGCGATTGGGCGGCTTGTTCTACGTCGGCGGGACTATATTTATCGTGCATGGTGTGCGGCGGCCAAAAGAGGATATGAACCGGTCATTATACCGGGTCGGCCTGGAAGCGGCGACGGAAGGCGGCCGCAGGGTGAACCATTCTTGAACGGCGTGGTCCAACCATCATGACAAGTGGGCGACCTCAATGCAATAGGGCAGCGGCTCGCCGCGCTCATTGCAGAGGCGCGCGCATCGCCTCGGGGTTCTAATGCCGATCTCGATCAACTCGCTAGGATTGTAGAACAGCTTGTGGCATCATCGCAGCTCAATAATATTGGGAAATCGACATGATTCACGGCATGCGCACCACCAAGTACCCGGTTGGAGTTCTGGCCAAAGCCAAGGCGTGGTTCAGCGAGGTGTTCGGCAAGGCACCGTACTTCGACGAACCGTTTTACGTGGGCTTCGAGATCGGCGGCTTCGAATTGGGCCTGGTGCCCGACGGCGTGCCCGGTGTGCAGGGCTGCACCGTGTATTGGGGCGTCGACGATATCGATGCCGAAGTCGAACGCATTGTCGGCCTCGGGGCCAGTGTGCACGAGCCCGTGCAAAGCGTGGGCGGCGATATCAAAGTCGCTGAATTGCTCGATCCCTTCGGCAATCTGCTGGGGCTCATCTACAACCCGACCTTCGATGTGAAGGCCGTGCGCTAATTGATGCCCTGCGTTGATCGCTGGACGCTCAGCGCTTGACGCTTAGCGCAGCACGAGTTTGAGGGCGGGCTTCTCGCCGTAGTCGTCGTAGCGTTCGTTGATGCCGGCGATGCAGTAGGTGATTTCCTCGAGCAGGTCGGGCACGGCGGCGCGCATGGCGTCGGCGTTGACGATGACGATCTCGAGGACCTCGTTCGGCTTCAGGCGGAAGCGCGTCATGCCGTCTTCGTCGCGCAGGTAGCTCAGGCAGTCGACCCAGGCGTCGATGGTGTTGGCGTAGTAGTCGGGGAAGCCGAACGCGGCGCGGCTTTCGGCGTGGAAGCTGTCCATGTCCACGATGGCGGCGCCGTTCAATTCAGTGCTGGCCATGGCCATTCTCCTTGTTGGGATCGGTGACGAAGCCGAATTTGGTCAGGCCCTGCGTCTGGGCCGCCGCCATGATACGCGCGACGACCTCGTAGCGGGCCGCTTTGTCGACGCGCAGTTGCAGCTCGGGCTGGGGCGAGCGCGCGGCGGCGCCGGCCAGGCGCGTGGCCAGGGCCGCGTCGTCGACGGGCGCGTCGTTCCAGAACACGGCGCCGGCCGCGTCGACCGAGACGGTCACCGTGTCGGCCTGCTGCTGCGCGGCGGCCGCCTGCGCGCGCGGCAGCTCGAGCTTGACGGCGTGCGTGAACATGGGCGCGGTGATGATGAAGATGACGAGCAGCACGAGCATGACGTCGACCATGGGCGTGACGTTGATGTCGCTCATCATCGCGTGCGGGCGGTTGTTGTTGAAGCTGCCGAATGCCATGGTGGACTCCCCGCGCTCAGCGCGCCGACTTGCCGACGAAGTAGGAATGCAGGTCGTGGGCGAAGCCGTCGAGCTCGGCCAGCGTGACGCGGTTGATGCGGTTGAAGCCGTTGTAGGCGAGCACCGCGGGGATCGCGACGACGAGGCCGAAGCCCGTCATGATCAAGGCCTCGCCGACCGGACCGGCGACCTTGTCGATCTGGACCGTGCCGGCCAGCGACACGGCAGTCAGGGCGTGGTATATGCCCCAGACCGTGCCGAGCAGGCCGACGAAGGGCGCGGTGGCGCCGATCGAGGCCAGCAGCGTCAGGCCGGATTCGAGGCGGGAGGACACGCGGTTGATTTCGCGCCGCAGCGTGCGGGTGATCAGTTCGCCCGGATCGCTGGCGGCGTTCAGCGAGCCGGACTGGCTGCCCAGACTGGCGGCTTGCGCGCTCTGGATCGCCAGCGGCGCGTAGACCTGTTCTCCATCGGCCTGGGTCAGCAGGGCGATCGCGTCCGGCAAGGTCGGCGCCTGCCAGAACGCGTCGAGCGCGCCGGCGCTGCGGCGGATGCGCCAGGCGCTCCAGCTCTTCGACAGGATGTAGATCCAGCTGGCCACCGACATCAGCGCCAGCAGGATCGCCACTGCATGTGAGATGCCGTCGGTCTGCGACCAGTACTGGGCCAAGCCGGAGGAGGGTGTCATGAGGTTGTCTGAACAGGTTGGCGGGCGGACCGGTGTCAGCGCAGGCCAAGCACGTCTTGCATGTCGAACAGGCCGCTCGGCTTGTCGGCCAGGAACCGCGCTGCGCGCAACGCGCCGTGTGCGTAGGTGACCCGGCTCGACGATTTATGGGTGATCTCGATGCGCTCGCCGGTGCCGGCGAAGAGCACCGTGTGGTCGCCGACGATATCGCCGCCCCGGATCGCGGTAAAGCCGATCGAGGCCGGGTCGCGCGCTCCGGTCACGCCATGGCGGTCGTAGACTGCCACATCCGCCAACTGGCGGCCCTGCGCGGTGGCGATGACTTCGCCCATCATCAGCGCGGTACCGGATGGCGCGTCGACCTTGTGCCGGTGGTGCGCTTCGATGATCTCGATGTCATAGTCTTCGGAAAAACTGCGCGCCGCCATTTCCAGCAGTTTCATGGTGACGTTCACGCCCACACTCATGTTCGGGGCAAACACGATTGCCGTGTGCTGCGCCGCCGCCGCGATTGCCGCCTTGCCGGCCTCGTCGAAGCCGGTGGTGCCGATGATCATTTTGATCCCATGCTCGACGCAGTAGGCAAGCAATTTGAGCGTGCCTTCGGGTCGGGTGAAATCGATGACGAAGTCGGCATTGGCGAGCGCGACATCGGCATCGGCGCTGATCGCCACACCGCTCGGCTGGCCGGCGGAGGCGGCGTCGCGTCCGATGCAGGCGGCGCCGGCCACGTCGAGCGCGCCGGTCAGGTGCGTGTCGGCGCACTGGCCGATGGCTTCGACGAGCATCTGGCCCATCCGGCCGGACGTGCCGGCGACTGCGATTTTCAATGCTTGCATGATGATCCTGCGGCTGGCGGCGCCGGGCAGAGGCCGGTTACGGCAACGGCTCTACTCTGGCGCCAGGGAAAAATACTACTTCGGAGCGGGTGCGGAAGGCGGTGCACCGACCGATGGCGTGACGGCTGGCAGTTCCTTCGGAGCAGGCGCGGCGCCGGCAATCCGCGCCAGGTATTCGGTTTCGGTTGGCAGGTCGCCGCCCTCGAAACTGGCGACCCGATTATCCTTGAAGAACACCGTCACGCGGCTGCTCGTGACCTCGCCATTGCCTCGCTGCAGACGGAAGATGTAGTCCCACCGCGACGAGTGGAACATGTCGATTAGCAGCGGCGTGCCGAGCGCGAAGCGTACCTGCTCTGGCGTCATGCCGACCTTGAGCTGCGTCAGCATTTCACTCGATACGAAATTCCCCTGCTGGACCGACACCTTGTACGGCGCCAGCACACCCAGGATCCTGCGCAGGCCGGTCGGACCGGTGGTTTGCGCGCCGGTGGTGCTGGAGGCCGTGGTCTCCGGCGTGGTGCTGGTTCCGAGCGGGAACTTGGTCACGCAGCCGCTCAGCGACATCATGCCTAGTGCCGTCAGCAGGATCGTTTTGCAGGCGATCATCGCTTTGATTTTTGCCGTGGTGCGCAGGGGACGCGGGGAGCGAGGTACCGAAAACAGCATTTGCATGGGAAGTCTCAATTGATCGAGTCGCTTTGCGAAAACGCTATATCATAAAGCAGATCACATGAACCCGACCAATAACATGCCCCACAATCCGAACGACCTGAAAGCCAGTGGCCTCAAAGCGACCTTGCCGCGTCTGAAGATTCTCGACATTTTTCATAACAGCGCCGTGCGCCACCTGAGTGCAGAAGATGTCTACAAGGTGCTGTTAATGGAGAACATGGACGTCGGCCTGGCCACGGTCTACCGGGTCCTGACCCAGTTCGAGCAGGCCGGTCTGCTGCATCGAAATCACTTCGAGACGGGCAAGGCAGTGTTCGAACTGAATGAAGGCTCGCACCATGATCATCTGGTGTGCCTGGACTGCGGCCGGGTCGAAGAATTCTACGACGAAGAAATCGAAAAGCGTCAGCACAAGATAGCCAGTGAGCGCGGCTTCGACATCGCCGACCATGCGCTGGCGCTGTATGGACACTGCACCAAAACCGCCTGCCCGCACCGCGGACGTTAGCCCTGACTCAATGCATTCGACAGGAATTTCGCCGTCAGGTCGACGATCGGGATGACGCGCTCGTAGGCCATGCGGGTCGGCCCGATCACCCCCAGCGTACCGACGATCTTGCCGTTGACTTCGTACGGCGCGGTGACGACGCTCATTTGTTCCATCGGCACCAGGCTGGACTCGCCGCCGATGAAGATCTGCACCCCGGTCGCCTTGCTCGATAGGTCGAGCAACTGCATCAATCCACTCTTTTGCTCGAACATGTCGAACAGCTTGCGTAGGGACGTCATGTTCGACGCCAGGTCGGTCACGCTCAACAGGTTGCGTTCGCCCGAGATGACCATGTCGTCGCTGTCGTCGGTCATGGCATCGCTGCCTGCCTCGACCGCAGCCTGCATCAGGCGCGTCATGTCGTCGCGCAGCTGGCGCAGCTCACCTTGCAAGCGGGCGCGCACATCGTCAAAACTCAGCCCGCCGTAATGCTGGTTGATGTAGTTGGCGGCCTGGATCAACTGCGACGGCGTGTAATCGGCTTCGGTCAGTAACAGCCGGTTCTGCACGTCACCGCTCGGGCTGACGATGACCAGCAGGATGCGTTTTTCGGACAGACGCAGGAAATCGATCTGCTGGAAGACCGATTCGCGACGCGGTGTCAGGATCACGCCGGCGAACTGCGACAGCGATGACAGCAGGTGGGCGGCGTTGTTGATCGTCTTTTGCGGCGTGCTGCTGTGCAGTGCGCGCTGCAGGTGGATCTCCAGCGCCGCTTCGTCCTTGTGCTGCACCGTCAGCAGGGTATCGACGAAGAGCCGGTAGCCGCGCGGCGTCGGCACCCGTCCGGCGGAGGTATGCGGACTGGCGACGAAGCCCATTTCCTCCAGGTCCGACATGATGTTGCGAATCGTCGCCGGCGACAGGTCCAGACCGGAAATCTTCGATAGAGCGCGCGAGCCGACCGGCTGGCCGTCGGCAATATAGCGCTCGACCAAGGCCTTTAGCAGGGTTTGAGCACGGGGATCTAGTTGCATGGTGGACATTCTAACGAGCGCGGGAACCTGACGCCAGCATTATGCGCGGCGCGGGGCGGCGGCAAGCCAGTCTTCGAGTTCCAGCAAAGTCGTGCAAACGGCATCCGGGCGAATGGTCGGCGGCAGGGTGCGGTCGAAACGATTGATCCACACCGCCCGCAGGCCGGCGTTCTGGGACGCCTCCACATCGAGCCGCAGGTCGTCGCCGACATACACCGCGTGCGCCGGATCGACCTCCAATGCGGCGCAGGCGGCGTGGAAAATGGCCGGATCCGGTTTGGCGCTGCCGAACCGGTGCGCCGCCAGCGACGTGCCGAAATGCGACGCCAGTCCGATCGCCTGCAAATCGGCAAAACCGTTCGAGATCGAACCGAGCCGCCAGCTGCGTCCCATGCGGGTGAGCGCCGGCACCACGTCGTCGAACGGCGTGACGGCATTGCGGGCGTGGGCAAAGATCTGCATCGCATGATCGACCATGGCCGTATCGGCATTGCTGGCGATGAATGCTTCGGTCAGGCCGGCATGCCGCAGTGCGTACAGGTCGATCTGGAAATTCGGATTCTCGAGCATCATCGCCACGCGCCTCTCGCGCAGGCTCTCGATTGACCATTGTTCCGCCACGGATGGCACATGCTGTTGTAGCCAGACGTGCAGAGTCTGTTCGGCTTGGCGGATCACGGGCACGATCGGCCACAGCGTGTCGTCGAGGTCGAACAGGACGGCCCGGATCGGACGGGTAGGAGCGTGGTTGCTTGGCTGCGTGGTCGACATTTATTCCAATCGGTACGACGCAGCCCGCTGCTGCGTCAGGACAAATTATGTTCTAATCTGGGGCATGTTGCCTGCCACTTCAAGCCCCCACGCCTCCTCCGACAACCGGCTCTTTCCGACCGTGGCGCTGGTCGGCCGCGCGCCGGTGTCCGGTATTGCCTCCGCGCTGACCGATGTGGCGGCATTCCTGACCGGCACCGGACGCTGCGTGCTGGTCGAGACCGAGACCGCCGAACACCTTGCATTGCCGCAGACCGCCGCGGCCAGTCTGGCCGAGATCGGGCGTCAGGCAGACGTCGTGATCGTGCTCGGCGGCGACGGCACGATGCTCGGTGTGGCACGTCAGCTCGCCCCGCACAACGTGCCGATGATCGGTATCAACCAGGGGCGACTCGGTTTCATGACCGATATACCGGTCGAGCGCATGATCACGGTTCTTACCGACATGCTTGGCGGGTCGATCGAAAGTGAGCAGCGCGGGCTGCTCGAAGGCGCTGTATGGCGCGACGGCGTACCGATCTTTCAGGCGATGGCGGTCAACGACGTGGTGGTGTCGCGCGGCGCCGGTTCCGGCATGATCGAACTGCGGGTCGAGGTCGACGGCCACTTCATGTACAACCAGCGTTCGGATGGCCTGATCGTGGGCACGCCGACCGGATCGACGGCGTATGCGTTGTCGGCCGGCGGACCGCTGCTGCATCCCAGCCTGGGCGGCCTGGTGCTGGTGCCGATCGCACCGCACGCGCTGTCGAACCGGCCGATCGTGGTGCCGGACTCCAGCGAAATCGTGATCGAAGTCATCAGCGGGCGCGACTCCAGCGTCAATTTCGACATGCAGTCGCTGGCCAGCCTGCAGCATCATGACCGCATCGTGATCAAGCGCTCGGCGCATGCCATCACGTTCCTGCATCCGCACGGCTGGAGCTACTACGATACCCTCCGCGAGAAGTTGCACTGGAACGAATATCCGTCGGTGGAAGGTCGGTTAAAATAA
>JACMRD010000120.1 GCA_014376645.1 Herminiimonas sp.
ACGCATCATCCGGCTCGCGGATGACCGGATCGGGGTGCGGAACCGGGTCTTCGTCCGGCTCGGGCTCCTCGCCGGGAATGGGCTCATCTTCCGGAATGGGCGCCCGGTGCGCGACAAGCGGCGATTCGTGAACTGGAATCGTGTCGAGCGCAAAACGCCCGGTAACGCCGCCCAGTGGAGGGCGGACTGAGAAAATCTGAACGATCTGGAGCATTGAGTTTTCCCTTGAATCAAATTAAGAGCCTGGCCCGGCGATGGATGCGTTGCGTGCGGGCCGACAAACGCAGCGTCGGCAATCGGGCTGCTACCGCCGACCCGATGTTCGACGGTAGGCAAAGCGCCGATGGAAGTCGGTTCGCTGCGTCACATAGGGACGAAAAAATGCCCGCGAACCTTGCGGTAGGCGGGCAAATCCTCCGAGAAGGAGGAGGAGGAGACCGAATAACTATAGAAGCAATTCGTTCGACGCCATCCTTTTATTAGGTCATTCAGGAAATAATTAGCAATAAATAACCTTTTTGATACATGTCTTCAGGCTTGAATTCAGGGAAAGAATATACCTACCCCACAAGGGATGGATCACTCCGCTGGAATGGTTCGCAAGCGCGCCATCAACAAATCTGTTTCCAAGCTGGAATCATAGTGGCGACCGCCCTTGCGGTAGATCATCGCGCCGACAGTGGCGAGGAATGCAAAATCCTGCTCCGAAACAGTTGGCTTGATATGGGCGAGAAATTCGGCAAACGCCGAGACCAACTCTTCCATTACCAGTACGTCATCGAGCTTCGAGGCGAGCTTGCTCATGATTACAATCGCATCGTCTTTTTCCATGCCCACCTCAGAAATGACTAAGGAATTCATTCTGCGGTTAGCCGACCGTAAATGAAATAGCAGAAAGGAAAAAGTAACCGTATGCGCGTGTTTAACCCCTGTGCCGTCGTGCATGCGCCACAGATCAAACAGCTGTCGTTAGGGGAATGTCAAGGCCAAGGCGCAGGGTTCACGTTGACGTATTGTGCAGAGGGATCAGATGACTCGGACGGCGACATCGCACCTGCATCGCTGCGCGGAGTGCTCGTACCGTCTTCGGCAGCGTCGAGTCGAGTACCGAGCAATACAGAAATCTCACGTCGTCCTGCGCTGAAGTCGTCAGCGACGAGGGGTGTGTGCGGATTCGGCCAGTGCGCGATAGCCCAGTGCACGAACGCATCAAAGTGCTCAACGACATCGGCGGCGTATTGGTCGGCTTCCTGCTTGGTTGGCATTGCATTTCCTATCAGGTGAACGGACAGTGTGTGGTAGGGTTCATCGGTAGTGACCGCACTAGGAGCTACGGCAACCCTGCCCAAGTAAAAATTATGAGAGGGTTCCGGAGAAAAGGTTCCATTGGAAACTGAGCTGATTGACCCGCTGCGCGGTGCGGCAGGACCTCCGCGCATGATATTCTCTTAACTTAACGCGTGCTGTGAGTGCCTGGGAAGGCAAACCGTGCACGTGGCATTAACCAAAGGAAATTGCTTGGCGCGGCAGTGTCCGCCCGGGCACCCTGACCATTTTGTAATGATCGGGTGCAATCGCACTTCAAGGACGAACGAAATTAATAAACTGGAAAAACTGGCGCAGTTGATCGACGACCGACGGGTCGAGCTCCTGGCGAACTGGCGCGCCCTGCTCAAGCAACTGCCGTCCGCCCGCCATCTGGATCTGCCTACCCTGAACGACCACATTCCGGGGCTACTGGTCGAACTAAGCAACGAACTCCGAGCCAAACGTGAGCAGGGTGTCCCGCGCGTCTCCATGGGCGGCACACCACCTGCGCACGGGCTGCAACGCCTGGAAGACGGCTTTGAAATCGAGGAAGTCGTAACCGAATACAACATCCTGCGCGGATGCATCCACGACCTGGCATTCGCGCATGGGCTGGACCTGCAGGGCGAGCCGTTCCACGTGATGAACCACGTGCTCGACGCCGCGATCGGCTCCGCCGTTCAGACCTACGCGACCCAGCAGGCGCTGAAGGTTCAGCACCGGCGCGAAGAATACCTGGCGTTTATCGCGCACGATCTGCGCACGCCGCTCAGTGCCATCGGCCTGGCCGCGCGGGTACTGGAAATGACGCTGACGGAAGGCGAACGCCGGTTACCGACCCTGCAGATGCTCAAGACGCTGACGCGCAATGTCAGTCATCTATCGGTGCTGGTCGATAAGGTTTTGGAAGAGAACGCCAATCTTCAGACCGAGACCGGCGTTCGGCTCGAACGGCGCTCGCTTGATCTGTGGCCGCTGGTCGAAGGCCTAATCCATGACCTCAATCCGGTCGCCGGCACCGGCAGCACGCGCCTGCTCAACGAGGTACCGGTCGACCTCGAAGTCTACGCCGACGCCAGCCTGCTGCGACGCGTGTTTCAGAACCTGATTGCCAACGCCATCAATTACACGCCGCGTGGCGAAGTGACCATTCGCGCCCGCTCGCTGGGTGAGGACGCCGGAGTCGAGTGTACGGTCAGCGACAACGGCGAGGGGATTGCGGAAGACCAGCTAGGTCGTATCTTCGACAAATACGAATCGCATCCAGACAAATCGGATGGTTTCGGACTGGGGCTGTCAATCTTCAAGACCTTCATCGAGGCGCACGACGGAGCGGTGAGCGTCGAAAGCAAGTTGGGCGTCGGATCCGCTTTCCACTTCACGCTGCCCGCGCGCATCGCCCAGGCCGGCCCGCCCAACACCTGACAGGCGCGCCGCACCGCGCTGCCTGCTCCTACGTGGTGTAGCCGCAATCCTTCGGCGTGAACGCCAGCTTGCCGATATCTTCGCCATCCTTGCCGCGATAGGCATAGGCGACCGTTATCCGGTTCCGGAAAAACAGCTTCAACTCTTCTGAGGCGCACACACGCTTCTGCAGGGTCGGCCGGAACACCTTGTAGAAATTGGTCGTGTTGACCTCCTTGCTGCGCAGATTAAGCATCGTGTAGTGATAGGCGATTTGCTGCCCAGGCTCCGCGCTGACCTTGTCGAGTCGGGTATCGCCGTCGACTGACTGCGGCATCGTGCGATTCATTTTTTCGCTCATCTTCACGAGCGTTTCATCGACGCCCATGTCTTCGCCACCCGGGCGGCCCAGCATCGAACCGAAGGAATTGAACAGCCCGCCGAAAGCGGCGGCCTGCGATGGTGCCGACATGCCCAGACCTGCGCCGAATAGGGCAGCGACCAGCACCGTCGAGACAAAAGCTTTTGTCATGGTATTCCTCAGTATGTGATGCAGACCGAGTTAGCCTGCAGTGTTGCGCCTCGTTCGCGCCGAGTCTATCACCGAATTTACAGCCCAGAACCGAACCTGCCACCGCCTGCGCATCGTCCCTCCGCCTCCAGGCGCCGTCGGGTGCCTCCAGGGCGACCATGGGTGCGATGCGCGTACCACTTTGTCGAATGCGTCCGACCGGCTGGTCCATTTTTGTCGCCCTGTTCGCGCGTTTTTCGGCATGGCCTGCTTCACAAATTGCCTGCGTTAGCATAGCGCGCCGACCGACATGCATCTGTACGCCAACTCACCTACCAATTTGGGCGCTACAGCATGAATTGCTGAGCAATCCCAACCCGTGCCGATGCCGCTACGTTTCTAATCATTTACTTCGCCGCCACGCCGGATGTCAACGCACAGCAGTTTCCCGCAGGTCGGCACGTATCGTATTAGCAGGCGGGTTGCGCCAGCCAGACGGTGCGGTCCCGGTGCTCCCCAATTCTTGCTGGATTATTCAATTCTGAAATCCTAAAAAATGAATCGACTCCAATTGTCATCAGCGTTGCTGTCGTCACTCAGCATGATGATCCTGCCCAGCGCGAGTGCCCGGGCCGAGGTGACATGGACTGCCGACCTAGGCACCACTGGCGTCGGCATTCATGCCGGCATCCCGCTCGCTTCGCAATACGGCCTGAGCGCAAGAGTCGGCATCAACTACCTGGGCGGTTACAAGTTCAAGAAGAACACCCGTCAGGTCGCCTACGATCTGAAGGCGTCCCTGCGGACCATCGACGCCTTGCTGGACTGGCATCCTGCCCAGAACGGATTCCGGCTCACCTCCGGTCTCATCTACAACAATAACGTGGTCGACGGTATCGGTGTACCTAGCCGCTCCACAACATTTGCTTTCGAAAATAGCACCTACAGCACCAATCAGGTCGGCCGTCTGGTTGGTCAGATCGACTTCCGCACGATCGCTCCCTATTTCGGCGTCGGCTGGCAGTCACCCGATAACGGACGCGGCTGGAGCGTCTCATCCGACCTTGGTGTGATGTACCAGGGATCGCCGCGAACGACCCTTGCATTTAGCGGTTGCACGCTGCCGGGAGCCGGATGTAGATTCCTCGCCGACGCACTGGGACCACCGCTGGCCGCTGAATCAAGGCGGCTCAATGACGAGCTACGCGAGTACCGATATTTTCCTGTCTTGCGGGTCGGACTGAGTTACCGTTTCTGACCTGCTGAAACCAGGCTGTTCCCCCGCTCACACGCCCGGCTTGAAGTTCAAAGTCTGCGCTTTCGCAAATCCCAATCGAGAAGCGCCTGTAAATTAAAAAGATACGCTATCGCCGAGGGCTCGCCATGAATAACGAATCCACATCACACGGATCAACGCAAGGTACGACTTCGGTTCCGCCAATACCGCCCGGGACGCTTCACGAACCGCAGTCTGCGACGCAACCAGCCACTGAGCGGACGGTCGAGCGCGATGCGATCGGTCTTCTGACCGAAGACCATCGCCGTTCCGAACTGTTGTTCAGTCGCTTCGCTCAGCTGCGCCTCGGTGATTCCGTCGACGCGAAATTCGCGGTGGCCAGGCAAGTCTGCGGTGACCTGCTGATCCATATGGCGATCGAGGAGGCAATCTTCTACACCAAAGCACGTCAGGTACTAGCCAACGACGCGCTCATCGATGCGGCAGAGCATGGACATGACGATGCCAAGGAGCTGATCAAGGAACTCGGCGACATTCATCCCGCCGAACCGGCATTCGATCTGAAGATGGAGGCTCTGGCAGAACGCATTGTGGAACACGTGGAACAGGAAGAGACGGTGGTGTTTCCAAAAATGCTGGTCGCAGCGGTGGACCTGGTGGCGCTCGGACAAGAACTGGTCACAGCAAAATCCGATATGCGCAAGCAGCTGGGGCTGCGGTGTAAATAAAAAACCGACGGCGAGGTCGGCTTTCTTGTCTGTCAATACTTCCAGCGACGTCGTCACATCGGTGGTGCGACACCATCCTTGCCAACGATAATCCGGCTGGCGGCATAGGTACCTGCCTCGCCTGGTAACGCAACGACAAACGCAGGCAAGCCTGCTTTCACATCTGACGCCTGCCCGCCGACGATGGTGACAATCGGCGTACCCTTCGGCACCGTGACTTTCTTCGAGCCATCCTTGTACACCAGGTTGAGATCCTGACCGCTAGTGCCCTGCGTAATTGCGGCAACGGTCGCATTGGTCATGCTGCTTTCAGGCAAAA
This sequence comes from Herminiimonas sp., assembly GCA_014376645.1. Lineage (GTDB taxonomy): Bacteria > Pseudomonadota > Gammaproteobacteria > Burkholderiales > Burkholderiaceae_D > JANXSS01. The sequence goes on from JACMRD010000120.1 coordinate 5,508, forward strand.
GGTCCCACGCATAGTGCCCTTCGCCGGTGCCGCGCCGTTCTTCCGGGAACACCACCACCTCGAGCGCCTCGATCGAACCATCCTTGCCGGGCTTGCCTGCGGCGCCGATGAACGACCCGGACTTGATGTCGGACATCTGCATCGCCTTGACGTAGGCGTACTGCGTATCCTTGGTGATGGCAAGCTTGACCACCGTTCCCTCACGGGTGGTCATGGTGGCGGTCTGAGTATCGATGGCATCGATTGTCCCGCGCAACCGCATCGGCGCCGCTGTTTGCGCATAGGCGCACGTGGTGAGTAGCAGAGCGAGGCCGGAGAGTGCGACCTTGGTTTTCAGTGACATGTTTGTTCTTTATCAGGACGGAAGCAAAGTCTAGCATGTGCTCTATTTCCTGACAGGTAACAGCAAGCGCAAACGCACTCTTCGTCAGATGATCCTAAAACAGGGTCCACCTGGCGTCGTCCCTTCGCCCGGTCCGGCGCCGTTGCCTGCTGCTCCATCACCCGGGCCGCCACCTGTGCCGGTGATCGGCGCCGTACATGCGATGCTGCCGCATGCCGGTGGATTCGCCGAGTTTGCCGGCGGATCGCCCGGGTTGGTCGGCGTGCCACCGTTGCCCATGCCGGGCGTCGACACCGTCTGGTCTTCGATCGCGTCGGACTGCATCCGCAGCGTGACGTGGGTCACGACCGGGATGCGCTGGTCCTTGATCATCTCGGTGTTGAAGGTGCTCGCGCCTGTATCGAGCCACTGCAGATAACGGCTGTAGATCAATCCCATCAAGGGCACTTTCAGCTTGAAGCCATGGGTAATGCGCAGCTTGAGCAAGTTGGCATCCTGGATGTTCTGGCCGGAACTAGCGCGCACCACGCTGGCGTGCCGGAACGCCAGTCCACCATTGGGAATCACCCGCGGGGTCGTGCCACCGATACCGAGCTGTTTCTGCAGTGCTTCGTCGTTGAAGTCGGCAAAACTCTCCTGGGTCGGGTTGAGTACTTCGATTCTGGTGTATTTCGATACGGCGTTTCCTGCATCGGCATACGCATCCTGGAGGTCGGCTGCGGTGGTGCCTTTTGCGTACAGCGGGATCAGGGCTCGCGTATAGGCATCCTGGATCGTGCTGAATTTGGCATTGCCAGTACTGCCCGCGCGAGCCGCCATGAAGCTGGCATGGTTGAACTGATTTTTCGCAAAGAACAGCATGCCGTACTGGAGTGTTGCCAATCCTAGCAATGTGATGATCGGACCAACCACGGCGAACTCGATCATTGCCGATCCTCTTTGCCGCCGTATTACCTTCGGCAAACGATTCACGACAACCGGTAATGAATCCGGTTTGCGTACCAAACCGGCAAGCGCCGGATGAAGCAGGCGTGAGCCCGGTACGATCTGCATCGTGGTGATCGCACCATTGGCAAGTTCGAGCGTGTGGTGCGCATGGCGGCTGCCACTAGCCCGCCAGGGCGGCACATTCTTCACGCATCGGGTGGCGATGCCCTCGCTGTCCAGATACACGATGTCGATGGCCTGCCGCATGAAGCCGGTATGCACGCCGGTGCAGCCGAGCAGCAGCATCCCCTGCCCGGCTTTCAAGGGAGACGCGAACATGAGGCCGCGCAAGCGTGACAAAAAAGTCCCGGCAATCCGCAGGTCCAGCGCCTGCCCCGTTGCCGCGCCGGGGTTGACAATAAGGGATGAAATTGGATTCATATGCCCGAGTTGATGAATTTCATGACAATCGGAAAAAACAGAACCAGAAACGTGCAGGGAAAAATGAAGGCAATCAGCGGGAACAGCATTTTCACCGGTGCTTCCATCGCCAGTTTTTCAGCACGCAGGAAGCGCTCGCTGCGGCGCTGATCAGCCTGGGCGCGCAGGACCGGCCCGAGATTCATTCCCATGCTCTCGGCCTGGATCACCGCCGTGGTGAAGTTCGTGATGCCCGGTTCGCCGAGCCGCTCCGCCATGTCACGCAAAGCAGTGGCACGTGCCTTGCCCGCCCGGATATCGCGCATGACACGTTGCAGTTCGTCGCGCAAGACACCGTTCGGTCCCTTCGCCACGGCTTGCGAGACGGCGCCCTGAAGGTTCAAGCCAGCCTCCACGCACAATGTGATGATGTCCAGAAAAAATGGCAGTGCCTTCAAGAGCTCACGTCGGCGCGCGGCCAGTCGGTCGCGCAGCCAGATACCTGGATAGGCCCAGCCGAACAGGAACCCCAGCCCGGCGATTTGCAGATACGTACTGAAGGACAATCCTGCATCGCCGCGACGCGCCGGATCGAATGTTCCGAGCACCCACCACATCGCGCTCGCCATCGCCACTGCAGCCAGGATGCGGCTGGCAAAAAATTGCGCCGGCGTAATGGCGTAGTCAAGGCCCGCCTTGCGCAGCTTGATCAGCAAAGCCGCTTTCATGCGGCGGCTGAGGAAAGGCTCCAGGTAGTGGCTGAGCCATTGCAGCGGCCACCAGCAAATCCGCAAGCCCAGCGGCGGCGCATCCTTGTAGACGCGATCTTCTTTTGGCACCGCAGTTGCGGAGCGTGACAACAGCCACGTCACGAGCGCTACCGACAAGCCGATGGCGGCAGCGATCAGGTAGGCCAGAATGTTCAAGTTGTTGGAGCTGAGTTCAGACATGGCGGGGTCCCGGGAATGGGTGCGTCAAACGTCAATGGCGACGATCTTGCGGATCACATAGACGCCCATGACTTCAAGAAAAGCAATGATGCACAGCGTAGCCCAGCCCATCCGGGTGTGCCACATGAACGCCATTGCATCCGGCTCCATGCGATCCAGGATCAGCATCAGCGCCACGGGCAACATACCCACGACCCATGCCTGCAATTTCCCCTGCGCAGTCAGTGCGCCGATCTTGCCCTCCATTTGCAAACGGCTGCGGATGGTGTGAGCGGTTCGTTCAAGCGTCTCGGCCAAACCACCACCGGTTTCCGATGCGATGCGCATGGCCGACACGACCAGCACAGTGGCTTGGGTCGGCATGCGGCGCAACAGGTTGGTAAGACTCTGTTCGAGCGTCACCCCCAGCCGCTGCTCGCGCAGCACCAGAGAAAATTCCTGCGCCAGCGGCGCCTGCGCTTCCGCCACGAGTTGCTGGATCGCGGAAGAGAAACCGATCCCGGCCCGCAAGCCACCGCACAGCATCATCAGCGCATCCGGCAACTGTTCCTCGAACAGTCGGCGTCGGCGTTTGCGCAGCAACCCATACGTAACGCGCGGCAGAAAGCCCAGGATGCAGACCGCCGGCAGCACCATCAGGGGACTGCCGGTCAACAGCCAGACGACCAATCCGCCCATGGCCATGATGGCGAGATTACCGATGAACAGACGGGATGGATCGATGAACAGGAAAAATTCCTGTACCTGGAATCGCGCCCGGTCGGTGAAATCGGCACGATAGCGTGCCATCGTGATGGTACCGACGTCGATCGCAAACCAGACCAGCAAGGCGGCCGAGAGGGCTACCACGACGGTAATGAGGATCACGGTTTGCTCAGCTGTCACGACCGACTCCCGAAGCTTGCCGACGATGTGGCGTGTTCGACGATTTCTTCATTGAGCTTGAAGATCGACATGTCCATGGCGCCACCCACGGCGACCAGCTCTTCGTAAAAGCTGGGCACCATGTCGCAGCCGGTGAAGTAGCCGCTGACCTTGCCGCTGCTGGCCGAATAGCCTTTGTTGACGAATCGGAACAGCTCTTGAATCTGGACCTTGCCGCTTTCCATACCGCTGATTTCGGTAATCCCGGTGACCTTGCGCGAACCACACGCGAAGCGCGTCTGCTGCACGATGATGTGCACGGCACTGGCAACCTGCTCCCGGATCGCCAGCAGCGGTAACTCCATGCCTGCCATCAGCACCATGGTTTCCAGGCGTGCCAAGGCATCACGTGCGGTATTGGCATGCAGTGTCGTCAGGGAGCCTTCATGGCCGGTGTTCATTGCCTGCAACATGTCGAGCGCTTCCGCGCCGCGGCACTCGCCGACCACGATGCGGTCCGGTCGCATGCGCAGGGTATTGCGAACCAGCTCACGGATCGGTACCCCGCCCTTGCCTTCCACGTTGGCCGGCCGGGCTTCCAGGCTGATGAGGTGTTCGTGATGCAACTTCAGTTCCGCCGCATCCTCCACCGTCACCACCCGTTCGCCGGCGGGAATGAAGTTCGACAGGATGTTGAGCAGCGTGGTCTTACCCGAACCGGTGCCGCCCGAGACGATGATGTTCTTGCGAGCGGTGACACAGATCTCGAGAAATTGCGCCATCTGCGGACTGATCGCATCAAAATTGACCAGGTCTTCTACCGCCAGTTTGTGTTTGGAGAACTTGCGGATCGTCAGGCACGGCCCCTTCAATGCCAGCGGCGGAATGATCGCATTGACGCGAGAGCCATCCTTGAGCCGTGCATCGACCATGGGCGAGGATTCGTCGATGCGCCGGCCAAGCGGCGCAACAATGCGTTCGATCACACCCATTACGGCGCGATCTCCCGTGAAGCTCATCGAATGCCTTTGAAGGCGACCGGCGCGTTCGACGTAGATTTCATCGTAGCGATTGACCATGATCTCGGTCACCCCTTCGTCGGCCAGCAGGGCTTCCAGGGGCCCGAGGCCGATCGCTTCATCCAGCACCTGCCGCCCCAACAGGAGGCGGTCCAACTGAGGAGGAATCTCGGCTTCGAGGCTTTCGAGGATCTGGGTAATCAAGCGCTGCGTCTCGATGCGCAAGCGCTCGTCGGACATGCCGTGCGTGTCATGCCGACGCAGATCCATGGTCTCCAAAAGCTGTGCGTGGATCTGCTTGCGCCATGTGAATTCCAGGGCCTTGCGACCTTCATCCGGTGTCACGACCAGAGCAAATCCGTCAGATGGTCCCTGCGCCAGCATCGATCGCTGCACTCGCTCGGCTGCCAGGCGGGAATCACGAATCTCCTGCGTTGCCCGTTGGTTGCGGTAGGCAGCGGAACTCGATCGCGAGCTGGCATGCGCCGCCTGTACCGGCATTTCGGCAGCATCGGTAACGGGATCGCGCAGACGCAAACGAAAAGCGCCGACCTCGATCACGTCGCTCGTCTGCAGTGGACCAGCCTGCGTACCGACGCGCCGGCCGTTCAGGCTCACGCCGCCGAATGCACCAAGGTCTTCCAGTACCACGCCTGCGGGCGTACGAAAGAGCCGCGCATGCTCCTTGCCGATTCGCCAGCTGTCGAGCCTGATTTCGCTGTGGACGCCCTTGCCGATGATCGATTCGTCGGGCGCTTCAACCTCGACGGTGTGGCCGGCGGGATTGGTGATTTCAACTAGCAGCATGATGTTAAGGCTCCGGTGATACAGGGTTCAGACGGCGGATCGCTTGGCGACGTCGCATCAGTGCTTTGCCAAGGCGTCTTCCGGCGACAACCATTTCGAAGCGACCCAACCGTGTTTCCCACCCACGTCGACTGCGGTCCAGGGACCCTGGCCAGGCTCGGGCCGAGAATCGACGACCCGACCGCTACCGAGCTTCATGACGATCGGAGAATTGATGTCAGGCGCCACCCGCATCGCCAGGCCAGCCAGCAGCACGCGAAAACGCAGCGGCTGGGCGAACGTTTGTGCCGGTGCAACCGGCAGGGATGCCTGCAGCCCTGCCGGCGGCACGGCCACCGGTGACACGCCGACGACGGCGAGCGGCATGCCGGCTGGCGCCGGTGCGGGGATCGGAACCGGACCCAACGCAGAAACCGGGGCTGGCGCGACTGACGGTGTCATCGCGGGAACCGGATGCCCATTTTTCGCGCCCCACGCCGTACCCGACGGCGCATGATCGAATCGTGCTGCCGGCACGTTCGGCTGCAGCGGTTCACTCAGATAGGGTTGCCGACCCATCTGCTGTCCGAGTCGTTCGGTGGTGCGGTTGACCCTGTCGACCAGGCCGGCGGACTGGCTGTCGACCACGGTGGGCGTAACGAACACAACTAGTTCGGTCTCCTTGTTCTGGAAACGTTTGGAACGGAACAGCGCGCCCAATACCGGCACATCCCCGAGCAGCGGGACCTTGTCGATATCGGTGCTGATATTCCGTTGTAACAACCCAGCCAGCACGATGGTCTGACCGCTGCGCACATTGAATTCCGTGTCCGTGCGCCGGGTAAGGAGCGCCGGTCCGCCGACTGCGCTGACCGACGCGTCGATGGAGCTGACCTCGGCGGCGATCGTTGCGCGGATCACACCATTACGGTCGACCTTCGGCGAGATGTCCAGCTTGATGCCGTACGGTTTGAAGATAATGGTGACGCCATTCACATTGGACACCGAGTAGGGAAATTCACCGCCGGCCAGAAAGCTCGCCTTAGCGCCGTTGCGGGCAGACAGCTGCGGCTCTGCCAGCACGCTCGCCTTGCCCGCCTGCTCCAACAGATTCAACTGCGCGCTCAGACCCAGGTTGATCGCACCCAGAATGTTCAGTGGCCCGGGCAGGACCGCAGGCTGGCCCGGTATCTGGCTGGTAATCGGCAAGCCGGTAGAAGTGCTCGGAATATTGACGGCGTACGGGCCATTGCTGCCCCGACGAATAGGCTCCCAGGTCGCGCCGATGGTGCTGCCACCTACTGCGCCCCATTTCAGGCCAATGTCACGCAACTCGGATTTCGGAAATTCGACCACTTTGACATCCATCATCACCATCTGCTCCCAACCGACCCGGTTGGTGAAATTGATGAGTTGCGGGTATCGCTTTTCGAGCTGATCGATCTTGGCGAGGTCGGCATCGGACAGGTTGTCCCCTTCGACGATGACCTTGTCGCCGACGATCGACGCCTTTGCATGCGCAATGGTCGTGAGAAAGGCCGCGACCTCGCGCGCCACGCGGGCGGTGTCTCCTGCAACGATATGGATCTTGATGCGCTGATAGCGCCCATCCTCGTTCCAGACGAACAGCGAGGACGTGCCGGCGCCATTGGCAAAGACCAGGACTTCTTTCTTGTCGAGTGCAGCCGCCGTCATGATCTGACCGTTGCCCACCGCAATCCTGCCGACGTTCGGCGCCGGAAAGACCCTCGACTCGCCGACGAACATTTCGATTTCTGGCACCTGATCCCCATCGTCCTGCTTCTTGATCGGCAGGTACGGCTGAGCCTGTAGCGCAGCCTTGCGCGTGACCGCCGGCCGCGGCTTTTCAGCCAATCCGTTGCGCGGGCCTTGGGAGGCAGCATTCAACGCCGGCACTGCTTGCGGCGCAGCGGTGCTGGCGGGGGATTGGGCAAGAACCGGTCTGGCAACAACCGTCAGCAACAAGGCAACGCCAAGGCCCACGACGGCAACTCTAGCCGACGGGAAACACACGATCTTCGGATTCATGATGGCAATCTTCTTCAGGCAAAAATGATTCAGTACTTTGGCGCAAGTACCTGAACGGTCTCTGGTATTGCCCGCTTCGATGGCGGGCTTGGCGAATGGTGGCGCTGACTGTGAGCAATGACGATAGTTGCTTCAATTGCCCGTTGCGGCCGGGGCAAGCGTATTGCGGGCACGCGGTGGCGGCGCCATCGACAGCATGTCGGGAGCGATCCTGGCACTGCCTCCGTAAAGAACGGGAATCGGCTGTTCTGCCGAGTTCGCCCGGTCTGCGGTTCCAAGCAATGCCACCATGTCGGTGTCGCCGCTCTTCAAGCGTCGCTTGTCGTCCGGATTGCGCAGCAGTGCCGTGACCCTGCCAGCATCGCGCGCAACGATTACGTTTTCGGCTTGTGCGGGCGTTGCATCGATCGTCACCGTTGAAAAACTCTTGCGCTCGCCGTCCTTGGCGCCGTCGACCGCGCGCTGACCAGTCGCCATGACCTGCACGTTCTGCATCAATGGCAAGGTGACTTTCTTGCCCTTCTGATCCAGCGTCACCAGCAGGTCGATCACGTCACCCGGCTCCAGCATGCCGGAGATTGAATTGATTTCATCGACTGGCACCGTCATGGCGCGATGACCGACTTCGACCCGCGCCGAAAATGTCGGCGCCCGCTTGCCTTCCATCAGACTCCACAGAATCATTTCTCCGGGGCGTAGCGGATAGGCGACCGGCTGGCCCTCGACGCGACTGAAGGCGTCGGGCAGAATCGCACCGGAATGGGCAAAATCGATCGGTATCGCACGGACCGCGACGCGCTCTGTATCGAGCTTGTCGCCACGCTTGAGCTCCTGTTTTGCCACCAGAACATTGACGGTCTTGCCCTTGCTGCGCGCCTCGATTGCCTCAATCTGGGTCGACAGGTAATTGCGTGCACCCAGCGCCGCCAGTACGCCGATGACTCCAGCCACGCCGAGAATGACCCAGGTCTTGTTCAATCGAAAATTACGTAGCACGGTGGGGCTCCTGGTTAGGTCGGTAATGAAATGATGTAGCTGAAGTTGCGGTAGCCTTGTTGGAAGGCTTCAATCAATTCGCGCAGAACGCTCTTGTCATCGACCATGCCGATGCCGAGCACCAAGGCCAGTGCGCTGCAGACGATGACGTACTCGATCAACGACTGGCCCCGTTGCCGGGTGTGACGAGGAGATGGCTGGCTCACTGGTTCGCCTCCTTTGTGGAAACGGTGTTGAGGACGATTGCGGACCGTTCTCCCGTTTGCGTAATGACGGCCATGGCTTCCTTGCCGGGAGCGCTGAAATGCAGGGTAGTCGCTGTGCGCACGGCATCGCTGGAGCCAGTCTGTCCTGCGGCGGCGACTTCTCGTTCCAGCGTGTAGCCGTCGCTGGCAAGCAGTGCGACCATTGCATCGCGATTGCGCGCCTGGCCATGGCCGTTGAGGATCACGGTGTGCCGGGCCGACTTGCCGCCGTCTTCGGAACGCAGGTCGCTTGCAACCGTCGAGCCTGCCGGCAGACGCGCCAGCCAGTGCGCCTTGCTCCGTGCGATCGCCGCTTGGTTCTTCGCCAATTCGCCCAGGTCGACCGTCGAGACAATGCCCTTGCTGCCGCTGCCTGCCGGTTCAATCTGCACAGTCAGATAGAAGCGGCCCTCGGCGCGGCCAAGAATGCGCTTGCCGCCGTGGCTGCTTTCGACCTGCGGCTGACCGAAGCTACGGCGCAGCGCATCGAGCAAGACGCCCGGAGGCTTGGCAGAAACGAATCCCGCCATCCGCATCGGCAAGCCGTCCATGGTCATTGCACGACCCAACGGAATGGTCGTCAGATCATCCGGCAGTGTCGGCTGGGGCCAGTTGACTTCGGTCGCCGCGCAGGCGATCGTCGCGGCCGTTACCAGTGCCATTGACACGAGGTGCCGACAGCAGCAAAGCCGAACACGCTC
>JACMRD010000121.1 GCA_014376645.1 Herminiimonas sp.
CGGTGATCGTGATGCGACGGGCGAGTTTGTCAAGCGTTTCGACTGCAGTTGCCATGTGAATCGTCCAAAAAATAGAGAGAGCTGTGGTGCGAGGAGGGGGACTCGAACCCCCACACCATTGCTGGCGTCAGGACCTAAACCTGGTGCGTCTACCAATTTCGCCATCCTCGCGGGAATGTGGGCGCCAACGTAACCATGCCGAGAAACGTAAAGGGCGAACCGGGAGTGAACATGCGGTCGCCCTTCGTTAGCTCCGCCAAAGGCTATTCAACTACAGCCCGAGATTTTACTGGATTTTTTACCTACCTGCCTTGATTTTTGCCAGCGGGCCAGCGCAAGCGCAATCAACGGCAACCGCCCTGCCCGCCATGCTGCCTCACCACGCCGCCTCGATGTCGATCCGCGCCGCTCTGGCTCAGGTCGGTTTGCGCACCCTGAACCACGCTGCGTACAAGGCTGGCAGGAACAGCAGCGTCAGTGCCGTGGCGACGATCAGGCCACCCATGATGGCCACCGCCATCGGCCCCCAGAACACCGAACGGGACAAGGGAATCATGGCCAGTACGGCTGCTGCAGCCGTCAGGATGATTGGCCGGAAACGCCGTACCGCCGACTCGACGATTGCAGTCCACGGTGGTGAACCAGCGGCGATGTCGTGTTCGATCTGATCGATCAGGATCACCGAATTGCGGATGATCATGCCGAACAGCGCGATCACGCCGAGTTGCGCCACGAAGCCGAACGGTCGATGCAGAATCAGCAACGCCATGGCGGCACCGGCCACTCCGAGCGGGCCGGTCAGGAACACCAGCAGCGCGCGTGAGAAACTGTGCAATTGCAGCATCAGCAAGGTAAAGATAATGAAGACCACCAGCGGCACATTGGCGGCAATCGACGCCTGCGCCTTGCCGCTGTCGGCAGCGGCGCCGGCCAGTTCGATGCGATAACCCGGCGGCAGTGCGGACCGCAATTTGTCGAGCTGCGGATTGATCTGGCCCGACACGGTCGGACCCTGGATGCCGTCGACGACGTCGGACTGCACGGTAATTGCCCATTCCCTGCCCTGGCGCCACACCACGCCGGGTTCCCAGACGAATTTCGGATGCGCGAACTGCGACAGTGGCACCGTTTTGCCTCCAGGCGCAGGCAGGCTGACATCGTTGAGTGCGGTCAGGGTCGATCGCTCGTCGACTGGCTGCCGGGCGACGATGTCGATGAGCTTGTTGCCTTCCTGATACTGGCCGATATTCGTTCCGCTCAGGATCGTATTGGCAGCGCGCATGACGGTCTGCGAACTGATGCCAGCAGCGCGTAACTTGTCCTGATCGAGGTCGATCCTGAGGACCTTGACTGACTCGTTCCAGTTATCGTTTACGCCAAGTGCATCCGCATTGGCGCGCATGACCAGCTTGACCTGGTCCGCGATGGTGCGCACCTTGGCCACGTCGTCGCCAGTGACGCGGAACTGCACGGGATACGGCACCGGCGGGCCGTTCGGAAGCAGTTTCACGCGACCACGCACTTCCGGGAAATCATTCTTGAAAGCGGCGATGATCTTCAGCCGAAGACGCTCGCGCGACGCGAGGTCCTTCGGCAGTACCACGACCTGGCTGACGTTTGTCTGCGGAAATATCTGATCCAGCGGCAGGTAGAACCGCGGGCTGCCGGTACCGACATAGGTGGTCACGCTTTCAACGGTGGGGTCCTGGCGGATGAAGGCTTCGAATTTCTTGGCCTGTGCCTCGGACGCCTGGAATGAGGCGCCCTCCGGCAGCCACAGTTCGACCATCAGTTCGGGCCGGCTGGAGTCGGGGAAAAACTGCTGCTCGATGAAGCTGAAGCCAACGATGCCCATGCCGAAGGCGGCCAGGGTCAACACGATCGTGGTCTTGCGCCATTCGACGCACCAGTTCACGGTGGACCGGAAGCGGTTGTAGAAAGGCGAGTTGAACAGCTCATGGTGCCCATCCGCACCCTGCGCCGGCTTGACCTTCAGCAGCAGAAAACCGATGTACGGCGTAAACATGACGGCTACCAGCCAGGACAGGATCAGCGCCAGCGCATTGACCGAAAACATCGAAAAAGTATATTCGCCGGCGGACGACTTCGCCAGGCCGATCGGCAGGAACCCGGCGGCCGTAATCAGCGTGCCGGTCAGCATCGGCATGGCCGTCGAGGTATAGGCGAACGTGGCGGCATCGAAGCGCGAGAATCCCTCCTCCATTTTTCGCACCATCATCTCCACCGCGATGATGGCGTCGTCGACCAGCAGCCCTAGCGCGATGATCAGCGCACCGAGCGAGATCTTGTGCAGGTCGATGTCGAAGATGCGCATGAACAGGAAAGTCACCGCCAGCACCAGCGGTATGGTCAGGGCGACCACGAGGCCCGGGCGCACGTCCAGTCGCAGCGGCTTGGTATGCAGGCCGAGTGCGACCAGGCTCACGGCCAGCACGATGAGCACCGCCTCGGTCAATGTGCGCAGGAACTCGCTGACCGAGGACGTGACCGCCTTCGGCTGGTCGGCCACCCGTTGCAGCTCGATGCCGACCGGCAGCTTGCTCTTGATCCGGTCGACCGTCGTTTGCAGATCCTGCCCCAGCGTGATGATGTTACCGCCCTTGTCCATCGACACGCCCAGGCCGATCACCTCGTGGCCGTTGTAGCGCATCTTGTCCTTCGGCGGGTCCTGAAAGGCGCGCGTGACGGTGGCAAAATCACCGAGCCGGAAGGTGGTGTCGTTGGCGCGCAGCGCGAGATTTTCCAGGTCTTTGACCGATTTCAACGCCCCGGTCACGCGCACCTGCAGGTTGTCGGTGCGGGTAACCAGCACCCCGGCTGACTCGACCGCATTCTGCGTACCGATCTGGCTGATCAACGATTCGAAGGTGATGCCAAGGGTAGCGAACTTCTTTTGTGAAAAGGTGACGTTGATCTTTTCATCCTGCACGCCATACAGCTCGACCTTGGCAACGGCGGGCACGCGCAGCAGTTGCTGGCGCACGAAGTCGGCATATTTTTTGATCTCCGCGTAGTTGAAGCCATCGCCCGAGATGGCGAAAATGGACCCGAACGTATCGCCGAATTCATCGTTGAAATACGGTCCCTGCACGCCCGGCGGCAAGGTGCCACGGATATCGCCCAGCTTCTTGCGGACCTGATACCACGCGGCCGCGACTTCCCTGGGCGGCGTCGATTCACGCAACTCCAGGATGATCAGGGTCTCGCCGGGCTTGGAATAACTGCGGATCTTATCGACGTACGGGGTTTCCTGGAGCTTTTTTTCCAGTACGTCCGTGATCTGTTCGGCCACCTGCAGGGCCGTCGCACCCGGATACGCGGCACGCACCACCATTGCCCGGAACGTGAATGGCGGGTCTTCATCCTGACCCAGCTTGCTGTAACTGAAAATGCCGCCCAACAGCAGCGCCACCATCAGGTAGCGCGTCAGCGCGATGTGCTCCAGCGCCCAGCGCGAGAGGTTGAAGCCGCCCTTCATTTTGCCGCCACCGGCGCGGCCACGGGGTCGTTACCGAGCACCGTCACCTTCTGACCCGCCCTGAGCGAATTGACGCCAGCCGTCACGATCGTCTGGCCGGAAGTAACACCGCTCGCGAGCAAGATGCCATCGCCGCTCGCGCCGGTCACCTGCACCGGTGCCAGACGCACTACGCCATTTTCGATGACCCAGACCGCGGTCACGCCTTTTTCCTGCCACAGCGCCGTCAGCGGCACCTTGAGCATCGCGGTGCCGGACTTGGCCGAAAACGCGACATAGGCCGTCATGCCGAGACGGATGGCCGGCGTATCCGGAATCGCGATCCTGGCCGTGTAGGTGCGGGTCGCCGGATCAGCAATGGGCGAGAGTTCGCGCAATTTCCCGTGAATCTGCTCGTTCGGACTGGCCCAGATGCGCACCCGGATATCGCTGACGTTACGCAGGCTATCGACCCGGTCTTCAGGAATGGCAATCACGATTTCTTTTTCGCCGCTCTGCGCTACCCGCGCGACGGTGGCGCCGGAGGCCACCACTTGTCCGACTTCAGCGTCGACTCCGGTCACGACACCGGCAACATCCGACACCAATGTGGCATACCCAGCTTGATTGCTCTGGCTCTGGAAAGCGGCAAGTGCTTGGTCAAGACTGGCCTTGGCTGCCTGATACGCCGTGGCCTTGGCATCAAGCACGGCCTGGCTGACGAAATTTTTCTCGCGCAATTCCTGATAGCGTTTTTGCTCGGTCAGCGCCATGTCGTGGTTGCTGCGCGCGGCCGCCAGGCCAGCGCTGGCCTGCGCCTGCGCCAGTTTCAGATCTTGCGGATCGAGCTGCATCAACACCTGGCCGCGCTTGACCACGTCGCCCAGGTTGATCTTGCGGGCGACGATCTTGCCACCCACCCGGAATCCCAGTTTCGATTCCACCCGCGCCCTGACATCGCCGGGAAACTCGGCCAGCAGGTCGACCTGCGCCGCAGCCAGCGTCTGGGCTCGCACCGGCCGGATTTCCTCGACTTTCTCGACCGGCTTGGAACAGCCCGTCACCAGGACAGTCGCAACCATGGCCGCGATCGTTACAATGCGGCGGGTGCGGCTTCGGGCTGCAGGGCGCAGGGAACACGGTTCGGCTTGGCAGGGTCCAGTACGCTGGACACGGGCTTTTCGGGTCAAGAAAGTCACGCAATTTCCTTTACTATTCGGCTATCCGAAATCTCGGAATTTTAATGACCAATGGGTTAGTAATTATAGCGAGGTCGTGCCTGGTTTGAACATGATTTTGAGTTGCAAATAGACAAAAATGCCGATCGATCACTATGAAAATTTCCCGGTAGCGTCCCTGCTGCTGCCGGCGCGTCTGCGACCAGCGGTGCATGCCATCTATGCCTTCGCCCGCACTGCTGACGATATTGCCGATGAGGGCGACGCCCTGCTGCCGGCCCGCCTGGCAGCGCTCGATGCGTATGACGCCATGTTGCTGCGGATGCCGCATGAAGCGGTCGCAGAGCCTGTCCTGTTCCGTAATCTGCAGCAGGTAATCACACAATGGGACCTGCCGCTACAACCGTTCCAGGACCTGCTGTCGGCTTTCAAGCAGGATGTGGTGACGACGCGCTATGCGGATTTTCCAGCGCTGCTGGATTATTGCACCCGCTCCGCCAATCCGGTCGGCACCCTGATGCTGTACCTCTACGAATGCCCCACCCCGGACAACCTGCGCTGGTCGGATGCCATCTGCTCGGCGCTGCAGTTGATCAACTTCTGGCAAGACGTCGCGGTCGACTGGCAGAAGGGCCGGGTCTACCTGCCGCAGGACGACCTGCAACGCCATGGCGTGACCGAAGCGGCCATCGACGAGGGACGGGTCGATGCCGCGTGGCGATCCCTGATGCGTTTTGAAGTCGCCCGTGCCCGAACCATGCTGCTGTATGGGTCACCGCTGGCGTTGCGCCTGCCGGGTCGGATCGGCTGGGAATTGCGTCTGGTGGTGCAAGGCGGGCTGCGCATTCTGGCCCGCATCGAGACGGCCGGCTACGACGTGTTCCAGCACCGGCCGGTCCTGGGCAAGCGCGACTGGATTAGCGTGGCCTATGGCGCGGTGCGCATGTCGGCCGCCGCACCTTACGCCCGGAATACCGCCTGAGGCCGACCGTCAGGCGGCACGTTGCCTGAAACCTCGGGTAGCATAGCGCCTGCATCCCGCCACAACATGCTTACCGACGACCCTTTCCTACATGTCACCTGACGAATATTGCCAGCAAAAAGCGGCCCAGAGTGGTTCCAGCTTCTATTACAGTTTTCTGTTCCTGCCACCGGAGCGCCGGCGGGCGATCACGGCGCTGTACGCCTTTTGCCGCGAAGTCGACGATACCGTCGACGACTGCACCGATGTCGCGATCGCTCGCACCAAGCTGCACTGGTGGCGCCAGGAAATCGCCGCCATGCTGGCAGGCTCGCCCAGCCATCCGGTGACCAAGGCACTGCAGCCGCATCTGGTGCCGTATCGCCTCGATGGCCCGCACCTTCAGGCCATCGTCGACGGCATGGAAATGGACCTGGACCAGACCCGCTATCTCGACTTCATCGGCTTGCAGCGCTATTGCTGGCATGTGGCCGGCGTGGTCGGCATCCTCTCGGCCAGCATTTTCGGTACCAGCGATCCGAAGACCCTGCAATACGCAGAGAAGCTTGGCCTGGCATTCCAGCTCACGAACATCATCCGGGATGTCGGCGAAGATGCGCGCAAGGGAAGAATCTACCTGCCCGTGAACGAACTCCAGCAGTTCGGCGTGACAGCAGCCGACATCCTGAAAGCGCGCCACAGCCCAGAGTTCGAGCGGCTGATGCAGTTCCAGGCGCAGCGCGCGCAAACCCTGTATGACGAAGCCTTCGCGCTCTTGCCCAAGGCGGACCGGCGCGCCCAGCGGCCGGGACTGATCATGGCAGCGATCTATCGGGCCCTGCTCAACGAGATCGAGCGCGACGGCTTTCACGTTCTGTCGCAACGCATTTCGCTTACACCCATTCGCAAGTTGTGGCTGGCCTGGACGACCTGGGTTCGTGGCTGATTCGCTGGTCCAGCGTAGTAGTTGCGACCTATCCTGGCAACCACTGAGAGCGCAAAC
Source organism: Herminiimonas sp. (assembly GCA_014376645.1). Lineage (GTDB taxonomy): Bacteria > Pseudomonadota > Gammaproteobacteria > Burkholderiales > Burkholderiaceae_D > JANXSS01. Next base: position 6,621 of record JACMRD010000121.1, read on the forward strand.
ATGAAAGCCCCAGGCGCCAAATTGCGTGTTGCGGTAGTCGGTGCGGGCTGGGCTGGCTGCGCCGCCGCAGTCGAACTGTCGCTCCAGGGTCACCAAGTGCATTTGCTCGAAGCATCGCGCACCTTTGGCGGCAGGGCACGGGGATTGCGGCGCAGCCCGGATGCCACCGCATCTTGGGAAGACAAGCTCGACAACGGTCAGCACATCCTGCTCGGCGCCTATCGCGAGACCCTGCGCCTGATGCGCACCGTCGGTGTCGACGTTGATCGCAGCCTGCTGCGGCTTCCGATGCAGATGCGGTATCCCGCTGGTGACAATGGCATGGACTTCGTGGCTGCCAAGCTGCCTGCGCCCTTGCACCTCGCTCTGGCATTGTGGCGCGCCACGGGACTGGCGCGGGCAGACAAGGTTGCGCTGGCGCGGTTTACAACGGCAGCGCGCTGGATCGACTGGCGGCTCAATGCGGATTGCAGCGTTACGCAGTTGCTCCTGCAAGTCGACCAGACCGAGCGCCTCGTCGCCCTGCTCTGGCGACCGCTGTGCATCGCCGCGTTGAACACGCCGCCGGAGCGGGCCTCAGCGCAAATTTTTCTGAACGTCCTGCGCGACAGCCTCGGCGCGCGGCGGGCAGCCTCGGACATGCTGGTGCCCCGGGTGGACCTGGGGGCCCTGTTTCCAGACCAGGCGGCGCGTTTTCTGACGCAACGTGGCGCGGACGTGCGACTCGCGGTGCGGGTGACGACGCTGAACCGCCAAGCGGATGGCTGGCAGCTCGAAACCTCGTCGGCAGAACAGCCGCCCTTGCCCGTCTTCGATCGCGTGATTCTTGCCACGCCCTTTGCCGAGACGGCGCGCCTGCTGGCCGGCGCCGGTCAGGACGTATCGCTCCTCCACTTCGACTACGAGCCGATCACGACCTGCTATCTGCAATACGGTCCAGGGCTGGGCCTGGCGCTGCCGCTCTATGCGTTGCGCGATGACGCAGAGCGCGCATGCTGGGGCCAGTTCGTGTTCGATCGCGGCCAGCTCGACATCGCGCAGGCGGGATTGCTGGCGGTGGTGATCAGCGCCTCGGGCGCCGCGGTGGCGCTTGCGCACGATGTGCTTTGCAGCGCGGTGACGCGCCAACTGGCACGGGTGTTCGAGATGCCGGAGCTGTTGCAACCGCTGCGCAGCAAGATCATTTCGGAGAAGCGCGCCACGTTTTCATGCACGCCTGGGATGGTTCGACCTGGCGCGGTGACAGCACTCGACGGCGTGCTGTTAGCGGGGGATTATGTTGCGGGGGATTATCCGGCGACCATCGAGGGTGCGGTGCGCAGCGGGGTGCAGGCTGCGGCTAACGTCTAGAACAAGACGATGCCGACGGCTGTGCCAGCTTCTACTCGTGCTCCCGAATCCGGTTCAACGCTTCGTCAATCCGCTCCACCGCAACAATCGTCAAGCCCTCGATCTTCTGTTTCGGCGCATTAGCCTTTGGTATCAACGCAATCGAAAAGCCCAGCTTGGCCGCTTCCCGCAAGCGTTCCTGGCCACGCGGCGCCGGGCGGATCTCGCCGGCCAGGCCGACCTCGCCGAACACCACCAGTCCACGCGGCAGGGGCTTGCTGCGCATCGAGGAATGAATCGCCAACAGGACAGCAAGGTCGGCTGCCGGCTCGGTGATCTTCACGCCGCCGACCGCATTGATAAATACGTCCTGGTCAAAGGCCGCGATGCCCGCATGTCGGTGCAAGACCGCCAGCAGCATCGCCAGTCGGTTCTGTTCCAGGCCGACCGACAACCGGCGGGCATTCGGCAGGTGCGAGGTATCGACTAGCGCCTGGATCTCCACCAGCAGTGGTCGGGTGCCCTCCTGCGTGACCATCACACAAGCTCCCGGTACCGGATTGTCGTGTTGGGACAGGAACAGCGCGGACGGGTTGGAGACGCCTTTCAGACCCTTCTCGGTCATCGCGAATACGCCCAGTTCGTTGACGGCGCCAAAACGGTTCTTGATGGCGCGCACCAAGCGGAAACTCGAATGCGCATCGCCCTCGAAATACAGCACCGTGTCGACGATGTGTTCAAGAACGCGCGGACCGGCCAGCGCGCCTTCCTTGGTGACATGCCCGACCATGATGATGGTGATCCCGGTCTGCTTGGCAACCCGTGTCAGCTGGGCCGCGCACTCGCGTACCTGGGCCACCGAACCGGGCGCCGAACTCAGGGCGTCGGAATACACGGTCTGGATCGAATCGATGACGGCGACCTGCGGTTGGTGTTCGGCTAATGTCGCGAGAATCTTTTCAAGCTGGATCTCTGCCTGCAGCTTTAGGTCGCCGGCATCGATTGCCAGACGCCGTGCGCGCAGCGCAATCTGGGCGCCCGACTCCTCACCGCTGACGTAGAGGACTTTCTTGACGCGCGACATGTGGGCCAGTGCCTGCAACAGCAGTGTCGACTTGCCGATGCCGGGGTCGCCGCCGATCAGGACCACGCCGCCCGCCACCAGACCACCGCCCAGCACCCGGTCGAACTCTTCGATGCCGGTGCCGAAGCGCGGCACGTCGACCGCTTCGATGTCGGCCAGGCTGAGCACCGGCGCAGTCTGGGCAATGCCCTGATGCTGTACCGAGTAGCGGTTGCCGGCCGCTTCGGCGACGCTTTCAACGAGCGTATTCCATTGTCCGCAGGCCGGACATTGCCCAGTCCATTTGTTGGTGATCCCACCGCATTCGGTGCAGCTGAAATTCGTTTTTGCCTTGGCCATCGATCGTCTTGAAAAATCTTAAAAAGGTTGGGGGTCGTCAACCATGTGGACCCGCGGCGCAATCGCGCACATCAGCTCATAGCCGATGGTGCCGGCCGCGCGAGCGACCTCGTCGATCGGTAGTCCGCGTCCCCACAGGGTGACCGCGCTGCCGACCCGCGCTTGCGGCACGGGGCTCAGGTCGACCGTCAGCATGTCCATCGAGACGCGTCCGATGAGCGCACAACGCACGCCGTCGACGATGACTGGCGTGCCATCCGGCGCCTGGCGCGGATAACCGTCGGCATAGCCGCAGGCGACCACCCCGATGCACATCGGCTTGGTCGCCACGAAGCGGCTGCCGTAGCCCACCGCGTCACCCGGGCCGATGTTCTGGACACCGATGAGTTCGGACCGCAGGGTCATGGCGGGTTCCAGACCGAACTCCGCGGCGCTCTGCGCGCTCGGCGAGCCGCCGTACAGCATGATGCCCGGCCGCACCCAATCTGCCGACAGTTCGGGATGCAGAAGATCGGCTGCGGAATTGGCCAAGGTGCGAGCAGCGTCCAGACCGCTGCCACTTTGTTCGAAGCAGGCCACCTGGCGCGCCATCGGCAGGACCGGATTGTCGGGCGCATCCGCATTGGCAAGGTGCGTCATCAGCGTGATGCCGCGCACGCAAGGCAGGGCCCGCAGGCGCGCGTACGCGGCACGAAATTGTTCCGGCGTAAAGCCGAGCCGGTTCATGCCGCTGTTAAGTTTCAGATGGACATCGAGCGGACCGCTGATGCCGCGCTCGCGGACGGCAAGTTCGAGCATGCGCAGTTGCGCCTCGCAGTGAATGGCCGGATTAAGATCGTGCCGCACCACGGTGGCCAGATCGGCTGGATCGAAGAATCCTTCGAGCAACAGGATCGGTCCGCGCCAGCCGGCTTCGCGCAAAAGCACCGCGTTCTCGGGTTCGATCAGCGCCAGTCCATCTGCGGTGGCAAACCCGCGCAGCGCGTTACGCAAGCCATGACCGTAAGCGGCCGCCTTGACGACCGCCCAGACTTTCGCATTGCCCGCATGACGTGCTGCGACAGAAAGGTTGTGCTGCAACGCAGCAATGTGAATCGTGACAACGAGCGGCCTGGGCATGACGAACGCTAAATTTTAGAAGGGGTTAATGCAATGAACTCGTATTTTACTTGAGCTTTCTGCAACGGGCCGCGCAAATCGCCGGGTTCCTAACGCTTTCATGGTATAAAGCAAGCCGAGACATTTTGTTGGACTCATTATCCGAATGAAACGCGGTTTCTACACCATCATGGCAGCGCAGTTTTTTTCTTCGCTCGCCGACAATGCTCTTCTGATTGCCGCCATTTCATTGCTAGCCCAAATGAACTCGCCGGCCTGGATGACGCCGCTGCTCAAGCTGTTCTTCGTGCTCTCCTACGTCTTGCTGGCGGCGTTCGTCGGCGCCTTCGCCGATGCGCTGCCGAAAGGCCGCGTCATGTTCATCACCAACCTGGTAAAGATCGTCGGTTGCGCCATGATGTTCGCATCCATCCATCCGCTGGTTGCCTATGCGGTGGTTGGATTCGGCGCCGCCGCGTACTCGCCGGCGAAGTACGGCATCCTGACGGAATTACTGCCACCAGAAAAACTGGTCGCCGCCAATGGCTGGATCGAAGGCCTGACGGTCGTCTCGATCATTCTCGGCACGGTGCTGGGCGGCGCCCTGATCAACCCGCATGTATCTACGGCCCTGCTCAATTTCGACCTTCCCTTCGTCGACACCGGTATCGATACGCCGACCGAGGCGGCCCTGACCGTGATCATGGTGATCTATCTCGTTTCGACTCTGATCAGTCGCAGCATTCCGGACACCGGCGCTTGCTACCCGCACCAGGAACGCAGTCCGCTGCGCCTGATTGCCGATTTCGCCAACTGCTATACCGTGCTGTGGAGCGACAAACTGGGTCAGATCTCGCTTGCGGTCACGACCCTGTTCTGGGGAGCCGCCGCCGCGCTGCAGTTCATCGTCCTGAAATGGGCGGAGAAGTCCCTGCACATGCCGCTCGACAAGGCCGCGATCCTGCAAGGCGTCACGGCGATCGGCGTGGCGCTCGGCGCGATTGCGGCGGCGCGGTTCGTGCCGCTCAAGAAATCGCTATCGGTCATGCCTCTGGGCGTTGCCATGGGCGTAATCGTGATGCTGATGACACTGGTCCACGATGTCGTGTTCGCTTATCCGCTGCTGATCATCATCGGCGGCCTGTCGGGCTATTACCTGGTGCCGATGAACGCCTTGCTCCAGCATAGAGGCCACGTCCTGCTCAGCGCAGGCCATTCGATCGCAGTGCAGAACTTCAATGAAAACCTGTCGGTACTGACCATGCTGGTGTTGTATGCGTTGATGGTCAAGATCAACATGAACGTCAACTACGTGATCGTCCTATTCGGCCTTTTCGTGTCGTCGGTGATGCTGCTGATCATACGCAAGCATTCAGCCAATCAGCGCGAGCATGATTCGCTGGCAATGATCGGCGAACAAAAGCACTAAGAGCCCGAGTCACGCTGTCAAAAACAGCCCAGGGGCGCGATGCCACCGCAGTGACTCCCTCAGTTCAGATCCGACCGCAAGACGGCGCGTTGCAAGCGCTGTCCGGCCCGCGCCCGCCAGTCATTCGGCACCACGAAGCTGCGACTGTTCTCCAGAACCATTGGTTGTTCCGGTTCCACCCCGCTGTCCCGCTCGTCGCTCGTCTCGTCCCGCAGGTGCGCCAGCATCACCGGCATCGCATCCCTTGCAAAATGCTCGCCAAGCCAGGCCGCCATGGCGCTGCGCGACAGGCTTTCTGTCGCAGGCAGACGGGCTGGCGCCAGCCAGGACAAGCGCGGCAACACCGCGAAGCGATCTCCCTCCAGCGCCGCGAATTCGGCAAGCGTGCACCACGAACCACGACAGTGGATTGCCGAGACACCCGATGCGCCGAGCGCAACCGTCTGATCACGATGATAGAACAGCCAGCCCTTGATCAGCGCCCGCGCCTGCACCACCGCCTGCGGCAGATAGGGCTGCGCTGCGGGATGCAGTGACAGCGCCAGTTGCCGGTTGAGGATTTTGTCCATCTTGGCGCCCAGCGTATCGGCCAGATTCGGCCCGACGAAGTCATCGCCGTGACCGCCAGCGCGGGTGGCTTCGAACAAGTAGAACTTGGTGGCGAATTCCCAATGGATCAGGTTGGCGCCATCGCGCAGCAGGAAGTCGAATTCACCGACCGTGTCCTGCCCGGAAGCCTGCACTTGCAGCCCGTACGCCAGCAGGGTGCCACGCGCAGCAAAATAAAACGCCAGCAGTTTTTCGGCATACCGTCCGAGACGCGACATCGCCGCCATGTTCAGATGCGCATGCAATGCCGCTGGCGCAGCATCGAGTTCGCGCAACCAGATATCGAGTTCGACCGGATCGGCTTCCAGCGTGGCGATCTTGCCGGCCCATTGCAGGGCGTTTCGATCGAGCAGGTCGGGCGCATCGAGCAGCCAGGCCAGCGAGCGCACATGGACGTCGCGCAAGTGATGCCAGCGCCGGTGGAACAGCGCCTGGAAGCAATCCGGTTCAGGCGGCATGCGGACTCGGGATCATGCAGATGCCGATGGCAATGCAGCGGCGACCCGGTTGTCGAGGACGTCGACTGCCAGGCAGAGGTCTTCCCAGGTCTTGCGCTTGTCAGTCAGCACGCGCAGCAGATAGGCCGGATGGTAGGTCACCACCATCGGCAGTGTGCCCACGTGATGTACTTCACCGCGCAGTACCGCCAGCGTGGTGGATGAAGGACGCTGCAGCAGCGTCAACGCGGCAGTCTTGCCAAGTGCCAGTGCCAGGTTCGGCTTGAGCAAGGTGATCTGCCGTTCAAGATAGGGCCGGCAAGCGGTGATTTCCTCGCTCGACGGCGCCCGGTCCCTGCCATCGGCATCCGTGGGGCGGCATTTGACGACGTTGGTGATGAATACGTTTTTGTCGCGACGCAGCGAGATCGATGCCAGCATGTTGTCGAGCAGTTTGCCGGCAGGACCGAGGAACGGCTCGCCTTCCCGGTCCTCGTTGCTTCCCGGTCCCTCGCCGACGATCAGCCAGACGGGATGCGGGTCGCCAGTACCGAAGACGGTGCTGGTACGCGTCTGGCAAAGTGCGCAGCGCGTGCAAGTGCGCACGGCGATCTGGAGTGACGGCCAATCCATCGCGGCGATTTCGGCATCGGTAGGTGGGGCGGCAGCCGGCGCCGCCAAACCCCGGCGCACCCATTGCGGGCCGATTCCCAGTGCTTCGATCAGCTGATCACGGCGCGTCATGATCGGTCCCTGCGACCGGGCCTCATAACGCCAGCCGCATGACGATCGCGTCTTCACGCTTTTGGCTGGCGGCCGGATAGTAACCCTTGCGCACACCGATCTGCCGGAAGCCGACATGGCGGTAGACCGCCAGTGCATTGGGATTTGATGGCCGCACTTCGAGCAGAACGGCGCTTGCCGTACTGGAGCGGGCAATGTTGCAGGCATGATCGAGGAGCATCCTGCCGACTCCCCTGCCCTGGCTGGCACGGCGCACCGTGATGTTGAGGAGATGGACATCGTCGGGCGCCAGCATCAGCAGAAAATATCCTGCCACAGTCCCTTGCGCATCGCGCAGAACCCAGGTTTCATAACCACTGGCAAGAGAATCGATGAAATTTCCCATACTCCACGGATGCTCGTAGACGTCGCGTTCGATCGCTTCGACCTCCGGCAGATCATCATTGCGCATGATGTTGAACTGCAGCGTAGTCAGCGCATGAAGCGAGGCCTGCGATGTCGCCGTTGTTGCGGACGGAGCCCCGGATTCATCAACGTGTGTAATGTGGCTCATGCGACCGTTTCCGCGCGGGCCAGGGCGCGCTCCAGGGTGGTCAGCGCGATCTGGTTGCGCAGGTAGACCGGCTGCGCATCCCGCGCCGCTACCGCCTGCCCGCGCGCGAACATCCGCTGCCCAAGTAGCGCACCTTGCGCCGCGTGCGGCATCAGGTCGGCGCGCGCGGCGCCCTCGAAAACAGCGCCCTGGAATGCATCGGCATACACCGCCACGCCATTGCCGCAGAGTTGGACGGCGCCGACCGGTGTGACGCTGGCAGGCAGGCCCAGTTGCGGCGCAGTCACCACCGAGGCGTCACCATCGGGATCGAACCGGTACTGGGCCCAGTAGACTTCGCCCATGCGGGCGTCGATCACCACCAGCACCGCCTGCGCGCCGGTCGCTTCATGACATGCCTGGGCCGCCGTGGCCAGCGTATCGACCGCCAGCAGCGGCAGATCGGAACCGAACGCCAGACCCTGGGCAATACCGCAGGCAGTGCGCACGCCGGTAAACGACCCCGGTCCTGCGCCGAAGGCAATCGCATCGCACTGATCCAGACGCAAGCCGGCTTCCGCCAACACTGCCTGCACCATCGGTAGCAGACTGTGCGAGTGAGTTTGCACACCGTCGACCTGGCGCTGCCAAAGGCGTGTGCCGTTGCGCACGGCGACGGATGCGGTTTCGGAAGAAGATTCGATGGCGAGAATGATGGACATACCCGTATTTTACCCTCGAGGCGAACGATTCGCCGCACGCTGCCGATTGTTTTCTGCAGACGGTACAATACGGCGATGCCCCTCATTACTCTCTCCCGCGGCACCCACGGCACCGTGCGCAACCAACTCGACGACGGCGCCTGGTGCGTGGCCTGCCTGTGTGCGGCCTGGTGCGATGTGTGCGTCGCTTTTCGCGGCAGCTTCGAGGCCCTTGCCGCGCTCCATCCGGACCTGCTGTTCGTCTGGATCGATATCGAGGACGAGGCCGATCTGGTCGGCGATATCGACGTCGAAAATTTTCCGACGCTGCTGATTCAGCGCGCCGATCAAGTATGTTTTTTCGGCCCCGTGGAACCCGATACCCGCTCGATCGAGCGCCTGATCCAGGCACAGACGCATACTCACGGTGCAGCCTCCGGCGCCGACCAGCACGTTGATCTGCTTGTCAGGCTGCGTGCCCTTGCATGAGCCTGCCAACCAGGCTGCGTGATCTAAAACGCTGCGGCCTTGACAACCAGCGTCCTCACGATCGACTGTGAGTTATTATCATCCGCTTCTCTCAATCGCTTCGGAGCTTCCTCAATGTCCCTCACCATGTACGACGCATCGGTACCGGTATTCCGTCAGATCCTCACCAGCCTCGGCGCCATCCTGAGCAAGGCCGAGAGCCATGCCACCGAGCGCAAGATCGAACCGGTGGCGCTGCTGCAGGCACGCCTGTTCCCCGATATGCTGGCACTCACCCGTCAGATCCAGATCGCCGCCGATTTCGCCAAGGGCGCCAGCGCCCGCCTGGCCGGTGTCGAAGTCCCGAAATACGAGGACACGGAACAGAGCTTTGCCGACCTGCAGGCACGCCTGGCAAAAACCATCGCCTTCATCGACAGCCTGCCCAAGGCGCAGATCGTCGGCAGTGAAGCGCGTGAAGTCAACACCAGCGCCGGCCCCAACAGCAAGACCTTCACCGGCCAGATCTACCTGACCCAGTACGCCCTGCCGCAATTCTTTTTTCATGCAACGACCGCCTACGACATCTTGCGTCACAACGGCGTTGAAATCGGTAAACGTGATTTCATGGGCAAGTACTGATCTTCTGATCTTCTGATTTCCTGCGTTCCGTTTCGGCGCGCGCAATAAAAAACCCCGGTTCACAAGACCGGGGTTTTTTCATGTGGGAGCCGATTCGGCTGCCGTGGCGCGCCTTGGCGTCTCCTTAGCCCTTCGCCTTGACCTTCAGACGCCAAGCGTGCAGCAACGGTTCGGTGTAACCGCTTGGTTGCTCCAGGCCCTTGAGGACCAGGTCGCGCGCGGCGCGGTAGGCGTAGGATTTTTCAAAATCCGGCGCCATTGGCTGGTACAGCGGATCGCCGGCATTTTGGCCGTCCACCACCTTGGCCATGCGCTGCAGGGTCTCATGCACCTGTGCTTCGGTCACCACGCCGTGCAGCAACCAGTTGGCCATGTGCTGGCTGCTGATGCGCAGGGCCGCGCGGTCTTCCATCAGGCCGATGTTGTGGATGTCGGGCACCTTGCTGCAGCCCACCCCCTGGTCTACCCATCGCACCACATAGCCCAAAATGCCTTGGGCGTTGTTGTCGAGTTCTTGTGCTTTTTCTGCTGCTGACCAGTTAGGCGTGGTCGTCACCGGGATTTGCAGCAACGCATTCAGGGTGTCCAAGCGAAGCTTTTTGGCATCCTCTTTCTTGACGGTTTTTTCCATGTCTTTTTGCACCTTGCTGACCTTGACCTGGTGGTAATGCAACGCGTGCAGCGTGGCACCCGTCGGGCTGGGCACCCAGGCGGTGTTGGCACCAGCCAGGGGGTGGCCGATTTTTTGGGTCATCATGGCGGCCATCAGGTCGGGCATAGCCCACATGCCCTTGCCGATTTGCGCTTTGCCGCGCAGCCCGCATGCCAGGCCGACTTGCACATTGTTTTTCTCGTAGGCAGCAATCCAGGCGCTGGTTTTCATGTCGCCCTTGCGAATCATGGGGCCGGCCTGCATGGCGGTGTGCATCTCGTCACCGGTGCGGTCTAAAAAGCCGGTGTTGATGAAGGCCACGCGCGAGCTGGCAGCGGCAATGCAGGCCATCAAATTGGCGCTGGTACGGCGCTCTTCGTCCATGATGCCGAGCTTGACGGTGCTGTCTTTCAGGCCCAGCATTTTTTCAACACGGCCAAACAGCTCGGCAGCAAAAGCCACTTC
>JACMRD010000122.1 GCA_014376645.1 Herminiimonas sp.
ATGCTGGAAGAAATCGGCTGCGTCGCGGTCATGCCATTGGCCTCCCTGATCGGCTCCGGCATGGGCATCCTGAACCCCTGGAACCTGTCGCTGATCATTGAGAACGCCAAGGTGCCGGTGCTGGTCGATGCCGGTGTCGGCACCGCGTCGGATGCGGCGATCGCGATGGAACTGGGTTGCGACGGCGTGCTGATGAACACCGCGATTGCCGGCGCCCGCGACCCGATCCTGATGGCGCATGCGATGGGCTTGGCAGTGCAGGCCGGCCGTGCCGCGTTCCTCGCTGGACGGATTCCGAAACGCTTCGCCGCGTCGCCTTCCTCACCGATGGCGGGTCGCGCGACGTGAGCGCGGCGGACGACGCAGCGGGTCGGCGACGTCCGTGCGTGCTGGTGTTTGCCGGCGCCGATCCCAGCGGCGGCGCCGGTGTGACTGCCGATGTGCAGGCAATCGCCGCAGTCGGCGCGCATGCGCTGCCAGTGATCACCGTGCTGACCGTGCAGGACAATAACCGGGTCCACGCGATTCATCCGGTACCGGCGGAGCAGGTCAGGGCGCAGGCACGCGCGCTGATGGTGGCGATGTCGATCGACGCCGTCAAGATCGGGATCGTCGGCTCGCGCGCCAATGCGGCCTGCATCGCCGAGTTGCTGATCGAATTGAAGACGCGCCATCCGGATTTGCCCATCGTGCTGGACCCGGTCCTGGCAAGCGGTCATGGCGATGCTTTGACGCGCGAGGATGCGCTGGAAGTCGTCGCGCCGTTGCTGGCGCATGCCACGCTGGTGACGCCCAATCTGCCGGAAGCGGCGGCGCTGTGTGCGGGCGTAACCGATGTCGCGGGGCAGGCTGCATCGCTGATTGCACGCGGCGCCCGCCACGTCCTGATCAAGGGCGGACATGGCGAGCAAAATGCTGTCGTCAACCGCTGGTTCGACGCCGATGGCGCCACGCGCGACTGGCAGTGGCCGCGCCTTTCCGGCAGTTTTCACGGCAGCGGCTGCACGCTGGCCTCGGCGATTGCGGGGTTGCTGGCGCAGGGTCATGGCGTGATCGATGCGATCGATGGCGGGCAGCGCTTCACCCAGCAGGCGCTGGAGCAGTCTTTTTCGATCGGGCCGGGTCAGCGCATTCCTGAGCGCGCCGTTTGCCTTATTCCAGAATCTCGACTCTCTTCCAAGGAATTGTCATGAAAGGCCTCTATCTGGTCACGCCCGACTGGGACGATACCGACCGCCTGCTGGCGGTCACCGAAGCAGCGCTTCAGGGCGGCGCGAACCTGCTGCAATATCGCCACAAGACCGCCGATGCAGCGTTGCGCCTGGCGCAGGCAACCGCTTTGCTGGCGCTGTGCCGGCGCTTCGGCAAGCCCTTCATCGTCAACGATCATGTAGATCTTTGCCTGTCCATCGGCGCCGACGGGGTGCATGTCGGCGGCACCGATGCGGCAATCGCCGTGGTGCGCGCAGAGGTCGGGCCCGACCTGATCGTCGGCGCATCGTGTTACGGCGATCTGGCTCTGGCGAAAGCAGCGCATGCGGCCGGCGCCAGCTATGTGGCCTACGGCGGCTTCTATCCTTCGCGGGTGAAGAAATACCCGGTCACGACCGACATCGGCATCCTGGCACAATCACGTGTGGAACTACCGTTGCCAATGGTCGTCATCGGCGGCATGACGCCGGAGAATGCGGCGCCGCTGGTGGATGCCGGTACGGACATGGTGGCGGCAATCAGCAGCGTGTATCTGGCGGACGATCCGGAGCAGGCTGCGGCCAGCTTCGTCGCCTTGTTCGCAAACTAGCCTAAGCCCGGTGGCTCACTTGCGCGCCGCCGTCACCAGCACCGGGTCAGCCCGGTACTGCTCCGGAAACATCCGCTTCAATGCATCGACCTTCGGCAAGTCGTTGATCATGATGTATGGCTGGTTCGGATGCAGCGTCAGGTAATCCTGGTGATAGTCCTCGGCGGCATAGAACTTCCGGTCCGGCTCGATCCTGGTGGCGATCGGTTTGCTGAAGACCTTTGCCTTGTCCAGTTGCGCAATGTACGCCGTCGTCACGCTGGCCTGCGCCGGGCTGGTTGGGAACACCGCCGACCGGTATTGCGTGCCCGAGTCCGGCCCCTGCCGGTTCAGTTCGGTCGGATTATGCGCTACCGAAAAATAGATCTGCAGGATGCGGGCATAGCTGATCACACGCGGATCGAATGTGATCTTCACCGCCTCTGCGTGGCCGGTCGCACCGCTGCCGACGTCATCGTATCTTGCCGTCGATTGCTCGCCGCCGGCATAACCGGACACGGCGCTGGTCACGCCCTTGACATGCTCGAACACCCCTTGCACGCCCCAGAAGCA
>JACMRD010000123.1 GCA_014376645.1 Herminiimonas sp.
GATCGAAGGCTTGCTGAAGATTTATGGCGTCCACGCTGATTATGTCGAAAACGGACAGCAGGCCGTCGCTGCCATTACAGGTGGCATGGTCACAGACATGGTGTTGATGGACTGCCAGATGCCAGTCATGGATGGCTTTGAGGCCACGCGCCAGATACGTCGTTGGGAAGAAGCACATGGACGACCACGTTTGCCGATCGTTGCAGTGACGGCGCATACGATGGATTCCGAATTCCAGCATTGCCTGTCTGCCGGCATGGATGCGCTCGTCTGTAAGCCAATCGAGCCGGCGCTGCTGCGCGGCGCGCTTGCCCGCTGGATGGCGCCGCGCCAAGCACTAGCCGCGACTGCGGTCTTGCCACAACCGATCGCTGCCGAATATGCCGCCCTGTCCTCTGTGCTGGGCAGCATGAATATCGCAGCGGCATTGGAGCGCCTGGAGGGCGACAACAATCTTTATCAAGAAATTCTGGATGATTGCGACAGCGAGTTTCGCTGCTTTTCAAAGAACTTGCGTCTCGCCCTCGACGAAAAGGATTTTGATACGGCGGAAATGCGTGCGCATACCTTGAAGGGACTGGCTGCCACGATCGGCGCCCGGGAAATTTCGGACATTGCTGCGATTCTGGAGAAGTCCTTCAAGTCCAGGTCTCTCGAGGACGTGGGCGACAGACTCGAGGATATTGAGCTGCACCTGATGCAGGTTTGCGATGCGATTTCGTGGACGCTGTTGACTGCAACATCGCTGTTGCCGAATCACTAGAACGGCCGACAAAAAAAGATATGAGTTCTCACTTCCAATTCGACCGCTGGACCGAACAGACCAGAAATTTTGACCAGTCGGTTGCCCAGCAACTCATGGTGATGATGATGCAAGGTGCTGCGCCATCAGAGATTGTCGATTTGTTCCTCCAGGACGCAGCGCTGTCCAAGAAGCTGGTGGACTGGTCAAATTTGAGCCAGGCTCAGAATGAAACCCCAAAGGAGTTGCTAGACCGGGTTGTCTCGAGCCTGGCTTATCGAAACATGTATCGGTGGTTATCCATCTTGCAGTCGGCATCGGCCGGCGGCAATGCGCCGGTGGTCGGTTCGATTCAAAAACAGCAAGATTCGTCCTCTACGAAAGCCTCGTCGGTGCTGGCGTCTCGCCCGCGGTTCAGCCCCAATATCTTGGTGGTGGATGATTCCCTTCCGATGCGCCGCATCATTTCGGCAGCGCTTGAAGGGCAGGAATTCGGATCGATCGTCCCGGTTGCCAACGGGGTACAGGCCTGCGAAAAAATATGCACGATGGATATCGGTCTCGTCATCTGTGACTACAAGATGCCGCTGATGTCAGGTCTCGATCTGCTCGAGTGGACTCGTGGCAGCAGCCGGTTCAAGCATATGCCTTTTATCCTTGTCACCTCCGAGGCCAGCCAAGCGTCGGTCGCGACGGCCACGCAGCTGGGGGTCTCTGGTTATGTCGTCAAGCCGATCGATAAAAAATTGCTGATTAATAAAATTAATGCAGTTCTGAGCGCTGTCGCGCCCCGATTGGATCAGCCGGTGTAACTGCCGTGCCTTGGGAGCCGGGTCGCTACCTGAAAAAATGCCGAGCTGGCGCAATTAAGTCGGCTTCTTACCGCAGCTGGAATGGATTACCGGACGTACTCGATGCAGAACGAATCAACCAAGAACCAAATGACGGGATCGATCCTCGGTGGACTGAAAAGCCGGATTTTTTCGGGTGCACGCTCGGCACGTCACGCAACCGTCGTAATCGGTCTGACCGTCATCCTGCTGGTAAGCCTGACCGCTATCCTGGCAAGCAATATTCTGTATCAACGCGAAATCCAGGACTGGCGCCGTGAACTAGGCAACCTGTCGTTGATTCTGGCTGAAAATACTTCTCAGACCATCAACTCGGTCTACCTGGTGCTCAATGGTCTGGCCGAAACGATTACGGTTGCCAATCTTCACGATCAGACGGGTCTGGTGGCGGCCTACCGCAATGACGAGACTTTCCAGATGATGCGCGGCCACATCAGAGGCTTGCCGCAGATCGGTGTCGCCACCATCGTCGGTGCCAATGGAGAAGTGATTAATTCCACTCACAGTTTTTCGATCCCGTCGATCAACCTGGCCGACCGCGACTACTTCAAACATCACCGCGATCATCCGGGCGACGCGGTATTCGCCAGCGCCCCGGTGCGAAACAAGGGCGACGGCAAGTGGACCTTCTACCTCAGCCGGCGTCTGGAGGCTGAGAATGGCACCTTTCTCGGCGTAGTGCTGGTCGGGATTTCATGCGACTTCTTTGCGGATTTTTTTCGTAACGTCACCCTCGGCGAGCATGCTTCGATTTCTCTGTTGCGTCGGGATTACACCCTGCTGTCGCGCTGGCCAGCGGCAGAAGACATCATGGGCAAGCAGGTCAAGAGCGGCTCGACGTACGAGATCATCGAGCAGGGCACGGCTGGCGTGATACTCAAAGGCGGGCCCCGTGCCGCGGAAAACTCACGCCCAGTACCTCGGATGGCCGCTGCGCGGATCGTGAAGGGCTACCCGCTGATCGTTAGCATCACGATAACCGAAGACGGGTTCCTGAGCAGCTGGCGCCAGACCATTTGGCTCCTCGGGATTATTGCCGGGGTCAGCGTGCTGGTAATCGGCATTGCATTCGCGCTCATGGCGCGCATGCTGAAGTGGCGCGAAGTCGATACACAACGCGCCCTGACACTGCAGGCCACGGCTGAAGCGGCCAATCAGGCCAAGTCCAGGTTCCTCGCGACGATGAGTCACGAAATCCGCACCCCCATGAATGGCATTCTCGGCATGTTGGAGCTGTTGCTGGCAAGCGGGCTGAGCCATGAGCAGCACGCCTGTGCCAACGACGGCTTTCAGGCAGCGCGCGGTTTAATGGGGATCATTAACGAGATTCTCGACTTTTCGAAAATCGAATCCGGCCACATGGAAACCGAAATCATGCCGTTTTACCCGGTCCTGCTTGCGCGCGAAATCGTAAATCTGCACACACCTGTAGCGCACAAGAAACACCTCATCCTCGATCTCCAATGCGACGAGCACGCGTCGCTATGCATGGCATCCGACCCGGCCCGGATCCGCCAGATCCTGGGTAACCTGATTAATAACGCCATCAAGTTCACTGCCATCGGCGTTATTACGATCGAGCTGCGCGCGTATCGGTCCGAAACTGAACCGGGCTTCATTGACCTGTGGTTTGCCGTAGCCGATACCGGCATCGGCATCAGCGGCGCCGCGCTGAAAAAACTCTACGAGCCGTTCAGCCAGGCAGATTCGACCATCACCCGCAATTATGGCGGTACCGGCCTTGGGCTAACCATCTGCAAGCGCTTGGTCGAACTCTTGCAAGGTGAAATTAGCTGCACCAGCGAGATAGGCGCGGGCACGCGCTTCGCGTTCCGGCTTCCCTGCCGCATCGTCACGCCGGCCGAGCGCGCCGCGTTATCGGTTGACCACGAGCTGTCACTGGTATCGGATTGCGGCACGCCGACCCCGGCACCTACCGCGTTCGAAGCCGGTACAGACCCGGTATCGCTGAGCCCAGCGCCAGGACCGCGCGTGCTGGTTGCCGAAGATACCGAGATCAACAGAAATCTTGTAAAGATTCTTTTAGGGAAAAGAGGCTGGCTGGTTGAAGAAGCCTGCAATGGCAAGTTGGCACTCGACGCAATAACAACGGGCGCCTACGACATTGTCCTCATGGATTGCATGATGCCAGTGATGGATGGTTATGAAGCGGTGCGGAAATTACGCGCCATGGAGGTCGCCACGGGCAAGCGACGCACCATCGTCATCGGGCTGACGGCGAGTGCGATCAATGGCGATCGCGAGCGCTGCCTGGAAGTCGGGATGGATGATTACCTGGCCAAGCCATTCAACGCACAGGCCTTGTACGCTCTGGTCGATCGCTGGACCTGTACGGCGCAGCATGCTTCAAATGAAATGGTTTTTGCAGCTCATGATGAAATTTCAATCAGTACCATCCAAAGTAATTCACAAAACGCAAAAAGTAATTAAAGGAGAGTGACATGACACTATTAAATACAAGAACGAAGCCTAATCATTTGCTTGATACGGTTGTTGAGCACCTGCGGCTTAAAAATGATGCCGAGCTGTCCCGTGCGCTTGAGGTGGCGCCTCCTGTGATCAGCAAAATCAGGCATGGGCGGTTGCCGGTCGGGGATAATTTCATTTGCAGGGTTCACGAGGCGACCGGTGTCAGCGTCGCCCACGTGCGGAGATTAGCCGGTTTGAAACCTTTGCTGTCGACGGGTCAAGCAGGGCGGCCGTCGAAGCCCGACCATTAATCGAGAAGACGTCAGCAAGGATGGTCGAGAAAGACAGGGATTTCGGACGCGGTTATCTTTGATCAATAACGCGCCTTGAGGCGGGTTGGCAAGCCTTGAAGCGCTGTCCGGACGGGCAGCGGCAGTCTCGGATTTATTGCTTGGTTTTGCTGGCGGGAACCTGCTTGGTCACCACCGCCGGCTTGGTCACCACCACTGGCCCAGGCGGCAGCGCCGGCACGGCGGTCGCCGCAACAGGTACTTCCGGCGTCAGCAACAGGTTAACCTGCGCCAGGTCCTGCTCCTGCAAGGAACCCGCTGCTGACTTCAGCCGCAGGCCGCTCATCAATGTGTCGTAACGCGCCCGAGCCAGGTCGCGGCGTGTCGAAAAAAGCTGTTGCTGCGCGTTGAGCACGTCGATATTGATCCGCACCCCGACCTGATAGCCGAGGCGGTTCGATTCCAGCGAGGATTGGCTGGAGATTTCTGCGGCCTGCAACGCATTGACCTGCGCCAGGCCGTTGTTGACGCCTAAAAACGACTGACGGGCAGTCTGGGCGGCGGTGCGGCGGGCATTTTCCAGATCGTTGCGGGCCTTGTCTTCCAGGGCGATGGTTTCGCGCACCTTGCTGTCGACTGCGAAGCCGGAAAAAATCGGTATCGCCCATTGCACGCCGATCGCATTGTTGGTGCCGGCGCCATTGGCCGCGGCAATCGCCGAGCCGGACTGCGCGGTGCGACTGCGCACGGCGATCAGGTCCAGCGTTGGATAGTGGCCGGCGCGGCTGCGCTTGATTTCGCGGCTGGCGATCTCGAGCGCCAGTTGCTGGCCGACGACGCTGAAATTCTGTTGCTCGGCGCTGGAGACCCACGGCTCGATCGCCGCCGGCGCAGGTGGCGTCAGCGTCACGCCGGCGCGCAGCACCGAGAGTAATGTCGGCGGTTTGCCGATGATCTGCTCCAGTGCCGTGCGTTTGACTTCCAGGTCGTTCTGCGCGCCGATCTGCTGGGCGATGGCCAGGTCGTAGCGCGCCTGCGCTTCATTGGTATCGGTGATGGTGGCGGTGCCGACTTCGAAATTGCGCTTGGCCGAAGCCAGCTGCTCGGTAATCGCGGTTTCCTGCGCCTTCAAGAAGGTCAGCGCATCCTGCGCCGCCAGTACATCGAAGTAGGCTTGCCCGACACGCACGATCAGGTCTTGCTTGACCTGGGCAAACTGCGCTTCACTGACGGCGACCGAGAGTTTGCCCTGCTGATAGCTTTCCCAGTTCCCCACCCGCAGCAGGGGTTGCGACAGCTGCACTGTGTAAGCGTTGTTGTTGAAGTGACTGGTCTGGCCGAACGCTTGCTGTTCAGCGCGCGTGTAGGTGCCGCCAGCGGTGACCGCAGGCAGCAGGCCGGCACGTCCCTGGATCGATCGCTCCTGCCCGGCCGTCAGATTGGCGCGCGCGCTGGCGAACACCGGATCGTTGACCAGCGCATCGCCGTACACCTGCATCAGATCGACGGCATGCGCCGCAACCGGGGCAAAGCAGGCAGCGATCAGGGTGGCAAGAGTAGCAAGTGCCTTGTGGCGCATGAGAAGGTCCTTCAGATCGAGAAATTACGGGACAAATAAAAACAAACTCGGCGCACCGATGCTTTGCCAGCA
>JACMRD010000015.1 GCA_014376645.1 Herminiimonas sp.
AAGGCACCGGCGTTGGCGGAGGCGACCGCGCCGATACCAGCGGCGGTAAAGCACAACACCAGCCACGCAAGGAGCCCGAGCAGCGGGCGCGCCGGTGCGGCAGCAGGGGTGGTGGGAAAAATCGACATGCAGAACTCCCGGACAAGAAGCACGGTTTTGACAAGGAATCGGCTCGAAAGGTAAGAAATGTAACTAACGACTTATCTTACAGTGAGGAGCTTTTTGAGGATTTGAATCTTTACAGGGCGGTTGGGCGTGCGGCGGCCAGCATGCCGTTTGACACAGCGACCTCGATGCGTAGCCAAAACTAAAAGGGGCATCGTATTGCCGACGCCAGTCCCGGGCATCTGCCACGCCCGACGCACTCGGCTCAACCCGCGAGTTTTTGCAACATCGCTTCCCAATGGTCGACGTCGTCGTCGAGCGCCTTGACCGGAATCCGCTCGTCGCGACCGTGGGCGCGCATGTCGTCGGGCACGATACCCCAGCCGCCGTCGACACCGTAGATCGGAATGCCGATCACGCGAAACGGACGCGCATCACTGGCGCCGGTACTCATTTCCGGGAATACCGGCATGCCGGGATGGCGTGCCTGCACCACCTGGGTATAGGCGCCGACGACATCGGCGCGCAAAGGCGACTCCAGCGATGGCACGCTCTTGTCATTGCGGGTGGCGCGCGCCGACCAGTCGCCGGCGATTGCCTGGGCCTTGGCGCGCCCAGCGATCGAGGTGACCAGCTTCTGCATCGCGACCGGCGTCATGCGGTAGCCCTGCAACTGCAGCAACGCGGTACGGGCAATCGCGTCGCTCGGCGCGATGCCGTTGCCAGCCTGTTCCTGGATGCGTGCGGTTTCCTGATCCAGCAATCTTGCCAGGCCAGATACTCGTTCGAGGTAGGCTTCGGCATCGCCGGCATTCTCGATCTTGTGCTGCGAGTGCAGAAATTCCGGCGCCCACAGGATTGCGCCATCCTGCTGCGTGACCGGATATGGCGCCGTACCGCCCATGAATCCGGAAGCAGCGCCACCGAAGGAAAAGCGCTCACCGGCGACGCCGGCGGTAACTGCATGGCGCACGCTGTCATAGCGGATCTTCGCATCCGGTCCGAGCGCTGCCGAATCGAGCTTGTCGAGCCGGCCAATCATCGACGTTACCTGCTGCGCCCAACGCGCATCTCCAGCCGGCGATTGATCGGGCAGCTTCGACTTTGCCGCGGCGCGCACACCGGTATCGAGTCCTAGCGAGGTGACTTGGTTCGGGAGCAGCAACAGGATCTCTTCGGCAAAATCGCCCAGCATTTTTCCCAGCCGCGCATCGTCGGACTGTACGGCGCCGGACTGTGCGTCGGCGAGCCCGGGAATTGCATAGCTGGCTGGGGCGGTCACCGCCAGCTTCAGGACATCCCGGCGGGAACGGGTAGAAGGTTCTTGGTTCATGTGATTTGCGCGATCGAGGATGGATCTGAATATTGATGACGCCGCCACAATGGTTTCGATGAAGTGGCATGCGTCCCGAAGATGCCATACGTTCCATCTCCGTGTCTTCTATTGCAATAGCCTGAACGCGATATTGAACGCTCGAAAGGTCGTGCGCGCATTTTGTTTTCGGAGCCGGCCCTGACGCATATTTCAAGTGCAGATGGGCGGAAGACACCGGCATCGTCAACCCGGCTGGATGAGTCTCCTGCAGTTGATCAGTGGTGTATTAGCGGGTGAACGACTCGCCCCATGAGCGCTGCGACATCAATGACGACCGGTTCGTCACTCTCTTGAAACGCCAGAGCGTCAGCGACACCTCAATTCAAGCGGACGATCCGTCAACTGCGAGCATCATGCGGCACACAATCGTGCTGCGCCAGTCAAAGTACCTTAACAATATCGTCGATCAAGATCACCGGGCCACCAAACGCGTCACGCCACCGATGCTCGGTTTCAAGACCTTTTGCTGCGCCCGAATTATCATCGCCGGTATTGGAACGCTGCATATGATTCGCAAAGGCCAACTTGGCGACATCAAAGACCAAACGTCGTCGGCAGCCAATCAATTCTTTTCACTGGCATTCTGATCGCCGCCGATCTTTCAGGGATGCAGGGCCTTATTGCGTTATCGCGGCGAAACCGACTTTTCAAGTATGAGATCGGCGGCCTTTTCGCCAATCATTGCCGATGGCGCTTGGGTGTTGCCGCTTATAAGCGCTGGCATGATCGACGCATCTGCGACGCGAAGCCCTTCGACGCCCCGCACCTTCAGTTCGATGTCCACCACCGATTGCAGGTCGCTTCCCATGCGGCATGTGCCGACGGGATGATAGATCGTATCTGCATGGCTCCGGATCAATGCCTTAATCTCGGTATCTCCAGCGGTCAAGCTACCGTAAAGCATCTTCCCGTTGTACTTGGCGAGCGGAGCCGCCTGCCAGATCCGATGGACGATCTTCGCACCTCTAACCATTACGGCAAGGTCATCTGGGTGTGAAAGGAAGCGTGGATCAATGAGCGGAGCGGTAGCAATATCGGAGTTGGCCAACGTAACGACGCCACGGCTTTTTGGTCGCAGTGCGCATACATGCAGGGCGGCACCGGAACCGATGTGGAATCGTCGAGTGTGATCGTCGACGAGGCCTATCGTGAAATGGAATTGAAGATCGGGCCTCTCAACATCCGGTGCGCTCTTCACAAAACCACCTGCTTCGGCGACATTGGTTGTAAGCGATCCACGTCCTCTGCGATACGCAGGAATGCTGAGCGCACTTCGTAAGAGCGAAAGCGGCGTGAAGGCGAGAAGCCCAGGCGCCTTCATTCGCACGTTTGCTGTGTAGTCCAGGTGGTCCTGGTAGTTCCTTCCCACTTCAGGAGCACTGACGATAACCGGAATTCCTATCCTGGCAAGGTCAGGTGGATTACCGATCCCGGACAGCATCAAAAGCTGCGGCGATGCAATCGCACCGGCGGACAGGATCACTTCCCGCTTGGCTGATATCCGGGTCAGTCCACCCTTTCCCCGAACCGACACGCCGATTGCAACGCGTCCTTCGAATAGAACGCGCTCAACAGTCGTGTTACTGACAATTGTCAGATTGGGGCGTGGCTGTCCATCGTGCAGATAAGCGCGGCCGGCATCGAGGCGCCGGCCGTTACGCTGG
>JACMRD010000124.1 GCA_014376645.1 Herminiimonas sp.
ACCAGCCGGTGGCGGACCTACTTGCGGCACACCAGCTGTTGCCAGCATCGGCGACCAGGGCGGCGTGAATGTCGGCGCCGGCAATCCGATCAATGTAATTTCCGGCAACAAGTACCAGCGTGAGGACGACCTCCCCGCCCTACCCGGCGTGCTCGGCCTGGAAATCGTGAGGCATTACAACAGCGCCTACAGCACCGCCGGCACCACGCCGGGGATTCTCGGGCGCGGCTGGAAGCTGTCCTACGAAACCGACCTCTACCTCATCGGCACGACGCTGCAGATCATGCAGGCCGACGGCACCCGCGTCATCTTCAGCCGGGACCCGAACAACCGCAGCCTGTGCGCCACGGCCAACCCCGCCAACGGCCGTCTGACGATCGTCAAATCAGCGCGCGGGGAAGAGTTCACCTGGACCTGGCCCGACGGCCGGGTGTTGAACTTCAATAGCGACGGCAAGCTGCTCCAGATCGTCGCGCCCACCGGCGAATTCGTCAGCCTGCAACGCGATGCGAGCGGGATGCTGGTGCAGGTGACCGATCCGCAGGGGCGGCAGTTGCGGCTGCAGTATCCGGAACGGGCGGCCAGCCGTGGACAACGTTTTGGCGGGGTGGCGGCGATCGTCAGTCCGGTCGGGACTTTTACCTATCGGTATGGTGGCGTTTTGCCTGCCGCCTCGGCTGCGCCGGCATCGAGCGTTGCGGCGAACCTGATTGGTGTCTTGTATCCGGATGGGAGTGGCAGGGTTTATCACAGTGAGGATGTGCGACGGCCGACCTTTTTGACAGGTATCAGCGTGGTCAGCGCCGCCGTTGAACCTGCCAAGTCTGGCGCCACCCAAGCGGCGTCACAACGCATCGCCACTTACTTGTACGACGTCGATGGCCGGGGCGTTCTGACTGTGTATGGCACGCCGGCGCGACTGCAAACGGATGCCGACGGCAAGCCGTTGAAACCTGCGCGCCTGGTCGAGGGCAGCGGGATCGGACAGGTGGTGCTGGACTTCGCCACGCCGGGGCAGACGCGCCTGACCAATAGCCTGGGGCAAATCACGCTTTACAAGCATGCCATCGTTAGCGGTGAATACCGTTTGCTGGAAGCGCGCGGCGCCGGCTGCTTCCAGTGCGGTGCGGTGAACATGCGCTACGGGTATGACCGGCTGGGACGGCTGGTCGAAGCGATCAAGCTCGATTCGCTCGGCGCGCCGATCACGGCGACCCGCATCCACCTCGATGCCATCGGGCGTCCCGACCTGGTCGGCACCATGCGGTACGTCGCCGGTCAACCCCAGGCGCTGCAATGGCAGGCGCGCCATGCGTATCTGCAGGACGGCCTCAGACCGGCACGCATCTGGCGCCCCAGCGTCGTTGTGGGGCGCGAGGTACAGACCAGCATGACCTACAACGATCGCGGTCAACTCCTGAACGTATCGGAACAGGGCTGGTCCCCCGGCATCCACGCTAACGAGCGGGTCGCCCCGATCGAGCGGCGCACCACGTACCGGTATTCGACGATCAACGGTCGCAGCGTGTTGATCCATGTTGCAGGCCCGGGCGCAAGCGGTGCAACCCCGCAGTTCGCCGATCGCGACAGCGTGCATCTCCAATGGGACAAGGACGGCAATTATCCGGTACGCCTGATTACGCCAGGCAACGACATCAGTCTGCTCGAGGCTGATCTGACAGGCCGCATCACTGCCATCAGCAACACGGGGGGCGGCACGACGAGATTGACGCACGATTTCCGTGGACGAGTGCTGACCAGCGAAACAGGCGGCATCATGCACACCATCCGCTACGATGCGTCCGGCAATCCACTGGAATCGGGCATCAGCTCGGGCATTGACGAAAAGACGCCGTACACGCCCACCGCCCGCTTCGGCCACGACCTCGCCGGGCGCAACATCTGGACCGCTTCGCACCTTGGCATTCTTGCCCGTACCCGCTTCGACACGGAAAGCCATGTCATTGAAGCGTCCAATCAATCCTCACACTTCCGGCAAGTCCAGACCTACGCCTACGACGCTCTCGGACGTCCTGTCGCCAGCGCCGATTCAGCCGGCGGCAATCGGTCGATCAGCTGGGACACGCAGGGACGCCCGGCAGTGATGACCGATGCGCTCGGACGCGATCGACGATATATGTACGACGCGATCGGCAATCTGGAACGAACGATTGAGGCGGCCAATTCGGTGCAGGCCAGCATTCAGGACACGGCGACGCGCTTTCAGCACGATGCATCCGGCGCGATCACGGCTGTCACGGCACCCAGCGGCGCGACGACCCGAACGGTGCGCGACGACTTCGGCCGCATCACGGCAACGACCAGCAGCGACAGCGGCACTGTCCGGCGCAGCTACGACGCCGCCGGCCGTTTGTCCGCCAGCGTCGACGCCAACGGCAACCGTGCCACCTACGAGTACGATGCACGCGGCAGGATCGTGCGTCAGACCATCATCGATCGCAAGGGGACTGAACCGGCAAGACAAACCGTTGTCACCGCATGGACATACAACGGCCACCGACTCGTCGCGCTCGATCATCCTGAACAATCGGAACGCTACGAACACGATCAAGAAGGCCGGCTGGTCGCCCGCACCGTGATCCTGCATCGCGCCGCCGCAGCACCCATCACCAGCACGACGCATTACCGCTACGGCAGCCTGGGCGAACTACAGAGCGCCAGCCTGCCCGACGGCAGCATGCTCACGTACCAGCGCAATGGCCAACGCCAGCTCGTCGCCATCGAACGCACCCGCGTACGTTCCGGCTGGCTGCAGAACTTGCTTCCACCGCAGACGATCGTCAAGGATCTCGAACGCGATATCGTCGGACTGAAACACATCACCTACGGCAATGGGGTGCAGGCCGATTACCAGCGCAGTCAGGAAGGCATTCTCGCGCGCGTGGTGCATCGTCTGCAGGAATCTGCCACGGCCGGTAAACTTCAAGTTGCCCTGATCGACGCACTGACTGGCAGCGGCAGTGCGCATGCAGCAGATCGGGATCGACAGGCACTGACAGGGCTACGACAGACGCTAATCGCATCACCGATTTTGCCGGGCGCCCTATCGCTGGCACGCGATCCGAAGGCGTTGATCGACCACCGCTA
The DNA here is from genome assembly GCA_014376645.1 of Herminiimonas sp. Lineage (GTDB taxonomy): Bacteria > Pseudomonadota > Gammaproteobacteria > Burkholderiales > Burkholderiaceae_D > JANXSS01. Next base: position 3,109 of record JACMRD010000124.1, read on the forward strand.
TCTGTGGGATGTAGAAGGCAACCTGTTGCATGCGCAGGATCCGGACAGTCGTACAGACCATGCGTACGATGCTCAGGACCGATTGATCGCCAGCGCGCACACATCGATGGCGTCGTCAGTGTCGGCGTCGGTCACATCCAGCATTCCGGCCGCTCGCCATGCGCGGTATTTTTACGACGGCGCCGGCAACCGACTGCTCGCGCAGCAGAACTTTACCGACCCCGCCGACTTGCGCACCAACACAGTCAGAGTCGGCTACGCCACGGCGTCCAATCGCGCTATCACGATGGGCGCAAATCGCACCGCGACCTACGACGCCAATGGCCAGCCGCAGCAGAACGGTTCGCGCCGATACGAATGGGACGCCGCCGGCAAGCTGACTGCCGTCGTCGACAACGGCCAGCCGCTCGCAACCTATCGTTACAACGCCGTGGGTGAGCGAATTGCGAAAACGGTCAACGGCCGTACCACGCGATACCTGTATGAAGGCCGGCTGCTCTCCGGCGAACTAGACGAGCAGGGAAGGATCACGCGGCAATACCTCTATCTGGGAGACGTGCCGGTCGCCGTGATCGATACGCCAAGTGGCGCCAGCACAGAGGGTAAAGACCTCGCCGGCTGGCAGGCGATCGCACACGATCTGCGGACGATCTGGCAAGCGTGGACCGGCGCCACCCCTGTGCTGGCCTACCTGCACAACAACCATCTGGGCGCAACGGAACTGGCTACCGACATCAACGCGCGAGCTGTGTGGCGGGCAACGTATGGTGACTACGGCGATCTGCTTACGACAGCCACTTCGACGCAAGCGGGCCCCGCCGACGACACGTCACGCTTTGCGATCAACTTGCGCCTGCCAGGTCAATACGAGGATGCCGAAACCGGGTTGTACTACAACGACCATCGCTACTACGACCCCGCCACCGGCCGCTACCTGACACCGGACCCCCTTGGCCTGCGCGGCGGCATCAACAGCTATGCCTATGCCGCCAATAATCCGCTGAAGTATGTGGACCCTAGCGGGCTGATCTTGTTTGCGTTTGATGGGACGGGGAATAACAGCAATGCGGACTCGAAGAACATCGACTCTACCAATATCGCATTGATGTACGGCTTTTACGATACGACAGCAGCGGGCCAGGGATTCCGCAGCTATCAGCGTGGGATTGGTACTGATCCCGCTTCATTTGACATTACAAATAATATTCAACAAGCCATCGCATCGTCAGGCCACGCTTTTGTGGATTCACAGTTGAAACAGTTCGGGACCTATCTGGCTTTGAATCCGAATATCGATAACAAAATCATGATCGATGTAATCGGTTTTTCCAGGGGTGCAGCGGAAGCGCGCGACTTCTCGAACAGATTAATTACAAACTACAATGCGCGAAAATATGGCGCGCGCTGTCTTCAGTTTCGGTTCATGGGTTTGTTTGATACGGTGTCGCAATTTGGCATAGACGGAAGCAACGATAGTACCTTTGATTTTTCGATCGCCCCAGTTTGGAAAAGCGTCGCACAGGCTTTTGCGCTCAATGAACATCGCTCATTATTTCCTTTAAGAACAATACAAGGCTCGTCGGCACCATATATAGAAAAAGGTTTCATTGGCGCGCATTCTGACATCGGTGGTGGCTATATGGTCGCAAGCGAAAAATACAAGGGAGATCTTTCGGATGTTGCCTTGATGTGGATGGTTCAGCAGGCGGGAAAAGCGGGCGTCAAGTTTGCGGCCATCGATGAGCGCTATCGACTAGTGACAAATCCCATAGTGCATGACGAACGTAATACCAGTTCCATTTACGGTCCCAGATCGGATCAACCCTACTACGAAAACTCTACTGGCCTCATTCTTGGTTCGCGATCAGTCGATGAAAGAAATGTAGTAACGCAGGATGGAAAATCTATTTCTCAGACTCAATTTGGCGGCACCGATCCATTATATGGACCATTAATGGAAGGTCTGATTACCCGACCGACAGGTTGGGAAAATCGTCTCGATAACTGTGCTGGCGCAGCTAACATGTCTGCGTATCGTGCTTGGTTGGCAAAAAATTATGGGTTGACAATCAATGCAGCCAATACCGAGAAAACCGCAAGCGTTTGTCGCTAGATGGGTGCTTGAATGATAAATAGGGAACCAACGGATGTTGCAAGACGAACGCATCTGGCATTGCTCAGAAAAAACGCAGAATTATCTGAAAAATCAATATTTTTTATGCAGGAAAATTTTGATGATTTATAAATATTCGATCGATGCTGCCGCGCAGAACCTTGCCATCAATGGCGATATGTGTCGTCTGGAGATTGTCGCTTCCGTGCTCGCGCAGGGCGGCTTCAGTGGCATGGTCGTCAAGCTTGAGAAATTATTTGCGCAGCCCCGTGTGGCTCGGCGCTGCGGACCATGCGGCGCCAGTGAGCGTCTTGAACTTCAATCGCCAGGCTCACAGCTGCGATCCGATTAGAGCGGGTTAGAGCGGCACCGACAATGCTGATCGACGCATTAGATCATCAGCGTCACGCTCAACAGACAGACCAACAGCACAGTCACCATACCCGAACGTCTAAGAAGCCCCAAGGCACCCACCTGGCGTTGCGCAATGGTCCGCGGGCTAACCCCAAGCACTTCGTCCAGTCGGGCAAAACTGAACCGGCCCTGCGCCGCATCTTCAAAAATCAAGTGGTCCAAATGAATCCGCGCGGCAAGCCATTCAGCGTAAGCCCAGGCAGCGCTGGCCAGCGCGCCAGAAATGCCCATGGCAAGCGCAAGTGGCCCATGCATGCTCGCGCCCAACAGCCAAAAGGCATGGAGCAGCGCCAGCACGCGGCAAACCCCGGTCAGCGACCTGTTGAGAGTGAGCACTCTGGCGACAATTGCCGATTGTTCGCGTTCGTTATTGTCCATGCCACCAATTCTCCAGCGCCAGCTTGCTGGCGTCTGAAATGTGGGCCAGGGGACAGGCCGCCATGACTTGTGATACCGCCAATGCAGGCGTTGCTGCCTGACCGCTCCTGAGTAACCAGGCGGCAGCAACCACTGCACTACGGCCGCGCCCCAGCGCGCAGTGGAGATGAACCGGACAAAGAACGGGACCGGTGCCGACGAGATCCTCGAGTGCCGCCATCGCAACGGCCATTTCCGGCGCTGTCGGGAACACCAGGTCCAGCATCGGAACGCTGCGGTAGCGTGTAAATGATCGTTTTCTGCGGAACTCGCCGCACAAATCCAGTACCACGGCGTTGCCGGCCGCCGGCCCCGGCCAAGCCAGTAGCGTCAGGCCTCCGACTTTCCCGATCAGGGTCCGATGTACTCCAAGCGTGAAGTACATGCGTGACAGGTGCGCAGCGAATAAATAAGGCAGCAATAGCACCGTCGCCGCCAAGGCACGCCCACCGGTTGCGGTTTTTTGAAACACACTGGCACCGAAACCACAATAACCTGCAGCCACGACAGCACAGGAGACGGCTGGCCAACACAGGAGCCAACATAAGCCGCCTACCCCTGCTGCTGGCGCACCAAACGCGATGGCCCCAATCCCGTATAAAGCCGCTTTGGCAGGATGCACGGCATGCCGGGAATACTGAAATCTGACTGCCGCATCCGGCACCCCATACCAGACGCCAAAGCCGACCACCATGCCACCGATGACATCGATGAAATGGTGTTGCCAGGTCAGCAGAACCGACACCCCGATGAGAAAAAACCAGACATGGATGCAAGCCATCACCATCCCACGGCAGCGCTTTGCATAGTGCACCCAAAGCAGGATCAGCAGAGAGATATGGAGTGACGGCGCCTGGTTGAACGGCTTGTCGAAGCCGGTGAGTATCCCGAGCAGGAACCCGTTGAAGCCATCCACCTGTGGCCGCGCATATTTGAATTGCAATGGATACAGGAAAAAGCAGGCGACTGAAACGATGGTGGCCAACAGCAGTCGCTTGGCATGGGTATCGAGTTCCTGTCGGGAACGCACCAGCAACAGCGACAGGCCATAAAACAGGTCGATCGACATGTAGGGCAGCGTCAGCATCGGCACGAAGGGAAACACCGCCTGTTCCCAGTCAAACACTATCGACCCGACGTGTGGCTGGCGCGATGTCCAGCTGTTGGCAAGGCCGTAGGTGACAAAAAAGAACGGCCCAAGAAACGCCAGCCAGGCGAGGCTGCGCAGCCAGAGTCCGGCCGAAACGCCGTCGGGCTCTGGCTGTTCGCTTACCATGGAGGGGTCAGCCATGCGGTAATGCGGTCGGCGGGTTTTTGACGGCCATGGAGACCGTGAAAATGCCCCATTGGTCGGCCACGCCCGTGACCTTGGTGAAGCCAGCCTGCCGCACCAGTTCATCCATTTCCAGCTGAGTGCGCCGGCGCATGACCCAGTCCGCCCCACCCTGATGGCTAGACAAGACCCGCGCGATGAACTCGAGCTGGGGGTGCCACGGCTGGCCGGTATAAATGAGACAGGCGCCCGGCGCCATCGCAGTACTCAGCCCGCGCAGGGAAGCCGCCACCTTATCGTTGTCCGGAAACAGTTCATACAGGCCCGAGACGACGGCAATCGTGGGCGCTGGCTGCAGTGCTGCCAGGTCGACTTCGTCGAATGCATCGCCCTTCTCGAAACGCACGTTTTGTGCAAGATGCATGGCGTCGATAAGCTTGCGGCCGGCCGCGACGTTGATGTCGCTGTAATCACGTAGCAGCGCCGACGCATCGCCCTTCAGACCCGCATTGGCCAACGCATCGAGCACATACCGGCCATGGCCGGCGGCGATATCCACGACGCGTACCGGCATGCCGCTGCGCGTCACCGTCGCCATGGCTTTGGCCAGCATCTGGGTCAGGTGTTCGCGGCGCACCCGGATGCCTTTCCAGCCGATGGCATTGAGATACTGCTGGTCCACCGCACGGCCGATAGCGCCCCATCCTTGCGGCGTATTGCGATAGACGCAGTCCAGCATCGAGCCTGAGTCAAAACCTGTCTCCACGCCAATCCGAATGCCGTTGGACAGTGCCTTGCCGGGACCGGCCATCATGGCGCGGGTGGCCTTGAACATCAATCCCTTGACCGAACCCGCAGGCAGTGGCGTCCCCAACGCCCTGAACTCGTCGTAGGTCTTGCCGGCCAGGTGCGCATTGCGCAGCGCCTGCGCGCTCCACATCGGCTGCTCGAACTTGGCCCGGATGAATCGACGCATCGGCGCAAACGCCTGTGCTCGGTTCTTTTCGCCCAAAGTATCGTGATAAAACCCCTCGAGCTCCACTAACGACTTGTCAGCCGCGCCCAGGTTCTGAAAAAACTGCTCCTGCGGCTCGCGGCGTACGACATAATCGTTGCCCGAAATGAGTAACAACGTGGGAACCAGGATGGCACCGGCGTCGGCGACCACGCGGTCGGCAGCGTCATACAGCTCGAGCAAAATATTGACCGCAATCGCGCGCGTGATCAAGGGATCGGTGTCATAGGTCTGCTGCCGCACTTCGTCGTGCGTCAACTGGTTGGACTTGACGTAAGAGTTGACTGAAAAGTTCCCCATCAGCGCCTGCAGCGCTTTGAGGCCGGGCACAGCGCCAGGCACATACAGTTTGACGCTGAAGGCTGGACTGGCAAGCACCATGGCACGCAGACGCGGTGCATAATCATGCACCCAGGCCGCAGCAATGACGGCACCGACGCTTTGGCCGATCACGACAATGTTTTCTGCAGCCAGGCCATGGGTGGCGAGCAGATGCTCGTGAAAAGCCTGGGCGTCCCGCACGAAATAGCCGAAGTCCGGCGCATATCCGCGGCGCCCGGTATTGACGCCATGGCCCCGCGCATCCCACGCAAAAATGTCGAAATCCGGACAATCCAGTTCATCGACGATATGCTGTAGCCGTGCACCATGCTCGTGACCGCGATGAAACAATACCAGCGCCTTGCCATCAGGGTTGATTGCCGGCCAGTGGTGATAGTGGAGGACGTAGCCGTCGTGACTGTCAAACTGCTGTAGGGTCGAAGTTCTCATGGTTATTTTTCTGCTGAAGGAGGAAGGGGATCATGGGTAAAGGCGTTGCGGCCGTGCTCCTGGCGCAGACCGTGAAAGCAGGCTGAAAGCGCCGCCAGGTAGCTGTCCTTGTCACCGGTCCAGCGTATAGCCTGGCCGACATAAATATCGGCGAAGATCGGCAGTGGCACCATGGCGCCTTTGGGCATGGCTTTACCCAGCCCCTGCATGTAGACCGGCACCACCGGCACTGCGGCAAACCGTTCGGCAAGCCTGGCGACACCGACACGCAGGGATTTGAAGGTCTCCGGCTCACCACGGGTACCTTCCGGAAAAATGAGAAGAATCTCACCCTGTTCCAGCGCCCCGATGCAGCCAGCCAGAGGATCGGCCAGACTGTTTATTTGCCCGCGCGTCACGGGGACGATTCCGATCAACCGGGTACTCACCCATGCCAACAGCTTGTTACGCATGAAGTAATCGGCCGCCGCCGCCGGCCGGACCTGATGCACGCGCAGCAGGGGAAACAGCGACAGCAACACTAGCGTGTCGAGGTGGCTGTTGTGATTCGCCACGATGATGGCCGGCCCTTGCACTGGCAGCAGGCTGCGCCGGCGAATATGGAGGCCGAGCCAGACCACGCTGACGGGTTTGGCGACGACGGCGCAAAAGGCGATTCGTAACAAGCGGTGGCAGAGGGCCTGGCGCGTCATGCTCAGCTTCGCCCTCAGTAATAGAAATAGCGCAGATAATGAAAAAACAAGGGCGCGGTGAAAATCAGCGAGTCGACCCGGTCCAGCACACCGCCATGACCGGGCAGCACGGTCCCGTAGTCCTTGATGCCGAGGTCGCGCTTGACTGCGCTCATGACGATATCGCCCAAAAATCCTGCGCAGCCGATGAGCAATCCCACCGCAGGCACATGCCAGCCGCGCAGCGGCGTCAGGTACGGGCCGATCAAGCAGGCAATCGCGACGCTCGAGAGCACGCCGCCGATCAAGCCTTCCCATGTTTTATTCGGGCTCACCAAGGGTGTTACCTTGTGCGCACCGAGCGCCTTACCCCAAAGATATTGGCAAATATCATTGGTCTGTGTCGTGAACACAATAAAAAAGAGCAGGCTCACACCGGCGTAGGAAAGGTCACTGTCGTTTGGCAACAGCAGCAAATAGCCCAGGTGTGACAAACAAAATACGGTCGTCATCAGGCCCCACTGCAGCGCTCCGGCCGAAGCCAGGAAGCCGCGCGTCTCCCCGGTCAACGCCATGCGCATGGTCAGAAACAGGAAGGCGTAGACCGGTATGAAGATGATGTACATGCCGTACCAAGCGATATAAATCCAGTAAAACTGCAGCGGGATCGTCAGATAGGCGGCCACCAGCACCCCATGGTCGGAGCGCCGTGTTGGCAAGCAGGAAAGGAATTCCTTGAACGCCATGAAGCAGACAAACGCCAGTACCACCAAAGAGACTGTGGTGTTGAAGGCGACAGCAAGGGTAAATCCGATGCACAGACACCACCAGGTATTGATGCGCGCAGTGAGTTCGGTCCAGTCTTTGTCAGGTTTGGCTCTGCGGAGGAAAAAGCAGACCAGCGACGCCAGCACCAGCAAGCCCAAGGTTGCCCCAAGCGCTATCTGGACCGCGCCCGGCAGGTCGGTCGCCGGTAGTGGAAATTTGCCGGGGCTCATGCATCTTCCCTGAGTGCTGCTGCGATACGCTGCCAACAGGTAAACAGGGCGCCGGCAGCACACAGCCACAACAGACCGCACAGAAGCATCGGGCCCAGAAGGTCGAGACCGACCAGGCACCCGATTACCCCCAAGACCACGGCACGGTCACTTTTCCCAAACGGTCCGTCGTAACGCCGTACCCCGCAGATCGCCTGCGCACCCAGTCCCGCCACCTCCGACAGCGCCGCCGTGAGGGCAAATACGGCCGCCGCCAACCCTGCCCCGAGTCCCCAGAAACCGAGGATCAGGGCGGCGTCCGATACGATGTCGCCCAGCTCATTGAGAAATGCACCTTTCTTGCTCGCCTGTCCGTAGTCGCGCGCCAGCATGCCGTCCAGCGCGTTCAAGGCCATGCGCACGAAGAGAAACGCTGGCAAGCCAAACCAGAGCGCCTGTACCTGCGGGTAAAAGCCGATCGCAGCGCCGTAGGCAATCGAGGTGATGGCGGCCGCAAGCGTGACCTCATTGGCGGTCACCCCGAGCGTGTTCAGGCCGCTTGCTGCGGGCGACAACAGTTTTTGAAATGCAGATTTCAGAGCGTAGACAGAAGGCATGACGGGCCGATGGCAGGGTTTCCCGTAGCGGGAATTGGCCTTGGATAGTACGGGTTAGTGCGAAATGAAAAACTCAACAAAGCGGGCGCGGCCGACGGCAGGTCCGGCGACCACAAGGCAACTTGCACACTAGCAAGTCAATAAAAAATTTACTTCACCCCGACGAGTACCCTACCCCCGCAACGACCCCGCATACCGCACCATATCCAGACACCCATCCACCAACCGCCCTGCTTCCTTCGCCAACTCGAACTGCCCCGGCATGAACACCCAGTTACTGATCAACCCGCCCATCATCGCGCGCATCGCGGCGCACGCCAGCGGGATGTCCAGATCCTCCGCCAACTGACCGCGCACCACCGCGTTGTGCAGGATCCGCTCGAAATTGGCATGTGCCCTGCGTGCCGCTTCCTGGCGGCGCACCCAAAGCGTATCCGTGACTTCGACCAGTTCGCATTTCAGGAAAACGATCTCGAAGACCTTGCGCGATTGCGGGCTCTGCGCGATTTCCTGCAGGGCGAAGACGAGGGCGCTGCGCAACTGGCC
>JACMRD010000125.1 GCA_014376645.1 Herminiimonas sp.
GCCAGGTCATCTTCGAGCGGCCGCTGCCGACAGTACTGTGCGACATGGTGAGAGTGCGTGAAATTTTCAGCAACCTGATTAGCAACGCGCTAAAGTACAACAGACAGAAATTGCCCCGCATCGAGATCGGCTTCATATCGGTGGACGAGGTCAGCAATCGGCCTAAAGGGCCGGACACGGCCGACGGGCATACGATCTATTTTGTACGCGACAATGGCATCGGCATCGAATCGCGCCACTTCGAGAAAATTTTCGGTATGTTCAAGCGACTGCACGGAAGCGATGAGTTCGGTGGTGGCGTCGGCGCTGGGCTGACGGTGGTCAAGAAGGTGGTTAGCCGCCACGGCGGCGACGTATGGCTGGATTCATTTGCAAATGGAGGCAGCATCTTTTACTTTACGCTACCATGCCCCACCGATAGTGAGACGCCGAAGGGCAAAGTCATTTTATGAGCCGCGCTAATTTTGTGTTGGTCGTCGAAGATAACGATGGCGACTTCGAAACCGTAATCGAGGCGATCCGACTGGCCGGTGTGACCAACGAGGTACGGCGGGCCTACTCTGGAACTGAGAGCCTCGAGCAAATGCGAGATTGTCTGCGGAATCAAACCAGCCTCCCAGCCCTGGTGCTGTTGGATCTGAATACGCCCAACGACGATGGCCGTTCTGCCTTGCTGCACATGAAGTCCGACGAAAAACTGCGCTCGGTTCCAATAGTCGTGATTAGCGGGTCGCTGAACCCGCGCGATGTGAATTTCTGCTACCACCAGGGTCTGAGTGCATACCACGTGAAGTCGGTTGACCATGCCACGCACCTGCAAACACTGAAAACGATCTTCATCTACTGGTTGACCATGGTCCTGCTGCCCCTTGAACGTGAGCTCGAAAAATGAGCAGCGACGCCCGTCGTATTTTAATAATCGACGACAACGCTGACGATCGCGCCGATCTGCGCCAAATGCTGCTACGTGGGTCAAATTCGCGTTACCGATTTACCGATGCCGGACTCGGCATGGATGGATTGAAGTTGACTGCCGATGCGCAATGTTTCGAGCCAAACCGTCTGCCGTTCGATTGCATCTTGCTCGACTTCAATCTGCCTGACATCGATGCCCACGAGGTGCTTGCGGGATTATGCGCAGGCAACGCACTACCTCCCTGCCCGGTAGTGGTCATCACTGGGTGGAATGGCGTTGATAGCGCAGTTGGTGGCAAGCTTTTACGGGCCGGGGCTCAAGATTACATTGGCAAGAGCTGGACCACACCGGAAAGCATTACGCGCGCAGTTGAAAATGCGATAGAACGCTTCGATTTGATGAGACAGCGCGGTGTCGAGGTGCGTGCACTGAACGAGTCGGAGCAGCGCTATCGCAGCTTGTTTGATTCCATCGGCGATTGCATGTGTGTGTTGGAAAAAATCGAGGCAGAAGTAGACTCGCCCGTAGACTTTCGCTGCGTAGACGTGAATCCGGCTTTTGCTGCACATTACGGCTTATCTGGCCTGATAGGCAAGACCTTGCGGCAGATACTGCCCAACGATTCCGACGACTGGTTTAACATTTATGACCGCGTCTGGGCGTCTGGCGTTCCAGCCTACTTTGAGGGACGCGTACTCAAGGATTCGCGCGACTTCTCGTTGCATGCGTTCCGCATCGGCGACCCAACCACTACAAAGCTTGTCGTGATCCGCAATGACATCACACAGCGCAAAGAGACCGAGAGGGAACTGCTGAAACTGGCGCAAACATTGCGTGATCAGGACAGTCGTAAAGATGAGTTCTTAGCCATGTTGGCGCACGAACTTCGCAACCCCCTCGCCACGCTTGGCTATGGCTTGAACATCTTGCGCCTACCGCGTGATGAGAAAAAAACCGAGCATGTCCGCTCAATGATGGATCGCCAGGTGGGGCAAATGGTGCATCTAATCGAGGACCTTCTGGATGTCAGCCGCATCAGTCGCGGCAAGATCGTGCTTCGTAAAGAGCGTATGGAGCTGGCAAAAGCCGTCCGGCAGGCCATCGAGGCAAGCCAGCAGTCAATTTCGCAGGCTGAACATACGTTGTCAGTTACATTGCCGCCTGTTCCCATTTATGTGGACGCTGACCCAACCCGAATGACGCAAGTGTTTTCGAACCTGCTAAACAATGCCGCGAAATTTACGAATCGCGGAGGCCAAATTGTCTTGACGATGCAGCAGAGCGGAACAGAAGTCTTTGTCTCAATCAAGGACAACGGTACTGGCATAGAGCCGAATATGCTCCCGGGCATCTTCGAGATGTTCACGCAAGTTGAAAGTAACAAGGAACGAGTGAAGGAAGGTTTGGGTATCGGCCTTTCTATCGTCAAGACCTTGGTGGAGATGCACGGTGGATCGGTCAAGGTTCAAAGTAATGGCCTCGGCATGGGCAGCGAGTTTATTGTGCGCCTGCCGGTGGCCCGGGTACCCGCTGAGAACGTGTCTACCGATCATCCTGAGCTTCTCTACCCGACAAAAAGTCTCCGCATTTTGGTCGTAGACGACAATATGCATGCGGCAGAAAGTTTGTCGATGATGCTGAACATGATTGGCAATCAAACGATGACCGCGCGAGATGGACTGGAAGCATTGGAAGTGGCCGAGACGTTCAGACCGAACGTAATATTCCTGGATATTGGAATGCCGAAGCTTAACGGCCACGAAGTGGGACGTCGCATCCGACAGCAGGAGTGGGGCAAGGACACCATACTGATCGCCATAACGGGTCTGGGCACGGATGAGGACAAACGCCGGTCGTTAGAGGCAGGTCTTGATCATCACTTGGTAAAGCCAGTGTCTCCCACCGTTATTGAACGGTTGCTGTTGAAGTGCGCGATTAATGCGTTATAAGCAGCGCGATCGTCGAACGTCCGCTTTTGGCTACGGCATATCGGTCGCAACTACTGACTGGTTGTTTCCGCTAAGAGCGGACGCTGGTGCATCTGGTCGTCCCAGTCCGCTCAGGGTCGTAAGCGATCGGTTCAAACCTCGGACGTGAATGTTTTCAAACGATCAAATTGTTGCGACGCTATCTCAGCTACCTGCTTTGGAAAAAGCTCGTGGTGAGATTTCAGTCTCACGGATACGTGGTGTGCGACGAAAGGGTTGATGCTCTTTATCGAATCACTCGGCAAGATTTATTACTGCCCGGTCAATGCCGAAAGGCGAGGATCCAACGCAATCATATCGCTTGCGCCATATTTGTTTGGGTTCGCTTGGCTGACGTCGCAAAGCAAACGGGGCAGCCCCTTTACCGTATTAAGCATGGGCTGCTGCATGACGTTTTACGACAGCAGCTTAAAAAACCGACTGTTGTCATGCGGCTTGCATAACCTGACTTGGTTACACTTTTTGGCTTTTTGCGTAAGTCCTAATAAAGCAATTCGCTGGATGGCCACATGCGTCAAGGCCTTCTACCGCTCGTACTACATCGAGGTTGCCGAACGCGCCGCCTGGTCGTACAGACCCGACAGCACGCGCAGGAAGCGCGCCAGTTCGCTCAGTTCATGGCTCTCGGTACCGTCGCCCGTCAACGCCGATACCAGCACCTGCTCGCGGATTTCGTAATAGCGCTGGCAGATCGCCTGTCCCGCTTCGTTGGTCGAATACAGCACTTCCTTGCCGCGTTTTTCGGTATGCACCAGCCCCAGCGCCTGCAGTTTTTTTAGTGAATAGTTGACGACGTGGGTGTCTTCGATGTTGAGAATGAACGCGATGTCGGCCAGTTTTTTTTCGCGCGCCCGATGGTTGATGTGATGCAGCACCAGTACATCCGTAATCGTCATGTCTTTCATGCCGGCGGCGGCAATGCAGCGCACCGCCCAGCGATTGAATTCATTGCTGGCGATGATCAGGCCGAATTCGAATTCGCTGAGCTCGGCACTGCGACCGGAGGCCAGGTGCGCCGACGAAACGATCGGCACCTTCGGCTTGATCGGCATGACGGGCGCTGATGAACCGGTGCTCGGCGAAACAGCCGCCGGTTGGGCGAAACCGGCTTTCTGTTCGGATTTTGGCTTGCGCATGGAAATCCTCGTTCTTAGATGACGCGACGTCTGTCGGCGCGCTCAGGAATTATGCAGGTCGGTGACGAACATCCGGCCCGGCGAATGACTGATGCAAAATGGAATACGGCTGGTTTGCACCACGTTCTGCGGTGTCACGCCGCACGCCCAGAACACCGGCAATTCGTCGTCATGGAGTGCGATCGCATCGCCGAAATCCGGTAGCGCCAAGTCGCCGATGCCGATCGCGCCCGGGTGCCCGATATGGACCGGCGCGCCGTGCACCTGCGGGAAGCGCCCCGATATCTCGACCGCACGCGTAATGTCGCGACTCTTGACCGGCCGCATGCTAACCACCAGGTTGCCGTGAAAGCGTCCGGCCGATTCGCAAGCAATGTCAGTCTTGAACATGGCGACATTGCTACCAGAGTCGACATGCCGCAATCGGATGCCGGCGCCAATCAGCGCGCTCTCGAAAGAAAAGCTGCAACCGATCAAGAACGTCACCAGGTCGTCGCGCCATAAGTCGCTAATGTTGGCGACTTCGCGCAACAACACACCGTGTTCAAACACCCGGTAACCCGGCAGGTCGCGCCGGATATCGGCGCCGGGTGCGCAACGCGGCTCGAACTGCCCCGCCTCCAGCACTTCGATCAATGGGCAGGCACGCGGATTGCGCTGACAAAACAGCAGGAAGTCGAAGGCATCTGCAGCCGGTAGGATCATCAGGTTGGCCTGCACATGTCCCTGTCCCAGTCCTGCAGTTTGCCCGGTAAATTGTCCGGCACGACACAAGCCGCGCAGCATGGCCGGCGAGTGGGTAGCAAGCGGATTTGTTTTAGCATGCATGATCACAGTCCCAGGTAAGCCTTCTTGATATCGTCGTTTCGCAACAAGTCCTGGCCGGTACCCTGCATCACGATGCGCCCGGTCTGGATCACGTAACCGTAGTCGGCGATGGCCAGCGCCTTGTGCAGGCTTTGCTCGACCAGCAGCACCGAGACGCCCTGCTGATTGACGAGCTGGATTGTGTCGAGCACTTTGGTGACGAATTTCGGCGCAATACCCCAGGAAGGTTCGTCGAGTAGCAGCATCTTCGGTTCTGCCATCAGGCCACGGCCGATCGCCAGCATCTGCTGTTCGCCGCCACTCATGGTGCCGGCCAGCTGGGTGCGGCGCTGCTTCAGGATCGGGAACAGGTCGTACATCCGTTCGACCGAGGCCGCAACTGCATGCGCATCGGTGCGGGTGTAGGCGCCCAGCTGCAGATTGCGCTCGACTGTCAGGCGGGCAAAGATGCGACGCCCCTCCGGCACCAGGGACAGGCCCAGCGGCACCCGCAAGTGCGCGGGGATGTTCTGGATCGCTTGGCCTTCCAGGGTAATGCTGCCGGCGTCGGCGGCATTTAACCCGGCGATGGCGCGCAGGGTGGTCGACTTGCCGTTGCCATTGCCGCCCACCAGCGCCACCAGCTTGCCGTGGCCGACGTCGAGGTCGACCTTGGAGATGGCCAGCACGCCGTCATAACTCACTTTCAGATCACGCACCTGCAGCATCATTCTTCCCCCAGGTAGGCGGCAATCACTTTCGGATCGTTCGACACCACCGCCGGCGTTCCGTCGGCAATCTTCTTGCCGAAATCGAGGACGATGATGGCGTCGGCAATCGGCATGATCCCCTCCAGGACATGTTCGACGATCAGACAAGCAATGCCACGATCGCGGATCTTTAATACCACCTCTACCGTTTCCTTGACCTCGGTCGGGTTGAGGCCGGCCATGACCTCGTCCATCAACAGCAGTTTCGGTTGCAATGCCAGCGCCCGGGCCACCGCCAGGCGTCGCTGCTCGCTGATGGTCATGCTGGCGGCAGCACGCTCGCCGTGACGGCCGAGATTGACGAAGGCGAGCAACTCGAGTGCAGCGTGGCGGGCATTGCCGACATTGCGGTCGGCCAGGAAGGCGCCGACCATGACATTTTCCAGAGCGGTCATGCTGGTGAAAGTGCGCGCCACCTGAAAGGTCCGGCTGATGCCGGCGCGGGCGCATTGCTCGGGCGTGAAACCAGTGATTTTCGCGCCGTCCAGCCAGATCTGACCGGTGGTCGGCGGTGCATAACCGGCGATGCAGTTGAACATGGTGGTCTTGCCGGCGCCGTTTGGTCCGATCAGGCCGACGATCTGGCCGGCCTCCAGCGAGAACGACACATCTTCGTTGGCCGTGATGCCGCCGAAACGCTTGGTGACATTTTCGACCCGCAATAGGGTCACGATAGCTCTCCCTGCGCATCGGCCATGCGGCGCGCGCGCCGCTTGCTGCCGGCCCCGCGAATCCAGCCCAGTACGCCGGTCGGGTAATACACGGCGATGGCGATGATCAGCGCCGCGTAGATGATCAGGTCGGTGCCTCGCCCGGAGCCGCCGAAAATCGCCCGGGTGCCTTCGTCAATCAGCGTCAGGATGCCGGCGCCCACCAGCGGCCCAAACAACGTGCCGATACCACCCAGGATCGACACCAGCGCCATCTTGATCGACAGCCCGGTGCCGAGCACCGAGGCCGGATCGATATAGAGCTCTTTCTGCGCATACAGGCTGCCGCCCAGCGCTGTAAAGAAACTGCTGACGGCAAAAGCGATCTGCTTGTAGCGGCTCAGGTTCACTCCCAAGCTGCGCGCGGCATCCGGTTCATCCTTGATGGCGCGGAAGTAATAGCCGAGATAACTGCGTTCGATCGCGAAATTGGCCAGTAGCGTAACCAGCAACAGTCCCAGCGCGACATAGTAATAAGGCACCTTGCCGGTAAAAATGAAGGCGCCCCAGCCGGTCTTATCCATGGGAATCGTCAGGCCGACTGCCGCGCCGGCAAATTCCCAGTTGGTAAACACGATCTGCGCGATCTCCGCCACGGCGATGGTGGCCATGGTGAAGTAATGCCCCTTGAGGCGAAAACACGATCCACCGATGATCAGGCTTATGCCAGCCGAGAGCAATCCACCGGCCAGCATCGCTAGCCATGGATTGATGCCAAGTTTTGCAAACAGCAGCGTCGACGTGTAGGCGCCGATTCCATAAAACGCGGCCTGCCCAAGCGAGATCTGGCCAGCGTAGCCACCGACGATGTTCCAGGCCACGCCCATTTGCGCGGCCATCAGCACCAAAATCGCGACGTTCTGATGCGACGGGCTCCGAATCAGCAGCGGCAGCGCGAGCGCCAGTGCCAGGATTGCCAGCAGCAGGATGTGGCTGCCCTGGGGACGGGCCGAAAAACGGGCCAAGAAACGGGACAAAACAGATGTGGGCGCAGAAGTTTGATCGATCATCATGATTTCCTTGGATGGCGCGGCCTCAAGCCTTGCCCATGAGCCCTTGGGGCCGGAACATCAGCATCGCCAAGAACAGCACCAGCACCACCGCTAGCTTGTACTGCGGCCCCAGGAAAAAGCCGCCCATGACTTCGACCAGACCGACCAGCAGCCCCGCCAGCAGGGCGCCCATGATGCTGCCGAAGCCGCCGAGGTTGACTACCACGAACGCGATCAAGATAAAATTGGCGCCGACCTCCGGAAAGATCGGGAAGAAGGTCGACAGCAACCCGCCGGCAACACCGGCGCAAGCGCCACCAATACCCCAGGCCAAGGCGAACATTTTTTGCGAATCGATGCCCATCAGGCGCGCTGCTTCCTTGTCGGCCGCGGTCGCTTCCAGTGCGGCCCCGGCCTTGGTCCGGGTCAGGAAGAACCAGACCCCGAACGAGACCAGGATTGCACCGACGCCGGCGGTCACCTGGGGCAGGCCGATCTGGATGCCCGCCAGCGAAACATGTCCGCTGACCACCGACTTGTCGACGGTGCGGAAATCCGGTTTCCAGAAAAACTGCGCGATGCCGCGAAACAGCAACATCAATCCGAAGGTTGTGAAGAGCTGCGAGACCATCGGTGAATTGGTGATCTTGCTGATGACGAGCTTGTAGACAAGCATGCCCAGGCCAAACAGGAACAGCGCCGTCAAAGGCAGCGTAAAAATCGGATCGAGCGCGTACAACGCATATAGCCAGAAGCTCGAATACATCCCAAACATCAGGAACTCGCCATGGGAAAAATTGACGATGTCCATGACGCCGAAGATCACCGTCAAGCCAATGGCTACCAGAGCATAGATCAGTCCAATAAGGACACCGGAGGCAAGCGTCTGCAACAGGATTTCTAGCGATACGTTTTCCACTGTGCTTATCCTCTGGCCCGGCTGGTCGGCTTGGTCGGCTTGGTCGATTACTTGCGCTGGTCCCACTTCGGCATTGGCCATACCACGTCCTTGGCCGCCATGTCAAATGGCCAGACGGTGTGATACTTGCCATCGACGATCTGCACCAGGATGCCGGCGCCGTAGATGTTTTGGCCAGTGGCGTCGAACTTAATCCCCTTCCACGGCATGATGGTTTTCTTGCCGTCGATATTGGTTTCGGAGAGCGCCTTGCGGATTGCTTCCGGCTCGGTCGAGGCGGCGCGATTGATAGCGTCAGCCAAGGTCAGCAGCCCAGTGAAGGTGCGCGAAGAATTACCAGTGAAGTTGATTTTGTAACGCGCCTGCATCAGGTCATTGACCTGCTTGATCAGCGGATTGGTGTTGGCCAGGTCAAGCGACCAGACTTCACGTGTGATGATGAATTCCGCATCCTTACCGAGCGTCTTGATGAATTCCGAATCGGTAAAGCCGGAATTATTCGCCAGGATCATGTCCGGTGAAAACCCGAGTTCCTTGTAGGTCTTCATTGCCATGATGGCGTCGCCAAGGTACGACGATTGCATGACGACCTGCGGGTTGCCCGATTTCAGGAGCTGCACTTCGGAGGTCAACTGGGTTGTCTTTTGAGGGTAGGAAACGCTTTTAACGACCGTGATGCCCTTGTCGGCTGCGAGCTTGGTTTCGAGCTTGGTGGTCTCGTTGCCCCACTGCGTATTTTCGTTGAACAGCGCGACTTGCTTGACCTTGATGCCTCTTTTGGCTTCCAGATCGGCGTAGAACTGGTAGAAATTCTGAACGAACAAATCATCATGCGGCGTCGTGCGGAAGAACCACTTGAAGCCACGCGCCGTGAGCGAGGCCGACGACGACTCGGCGTTCAGAAACGGAATCGAATAGCGCTGCGCGACCTGGCTGGCGGTCTGCGTGACGTTACTGTTATAGGCGCCCATCACGGCAACCACTTTTTCCTGTGTGATCAGGCGTTCGGTCTCGGAAGCGCCTACTTGCGGATTGCCCTGATGATCGCCGAAGACCAGCTTGATCTTGGCACCTTTCAGGTTAGGCAGGCCACCGCCTGCGGAGAACGGCAGATTTGGAATGTTCTTCGCGCCGTTGTTGATGATGTCGGTCGCCAGCTCCAGCGCGTTCTTCATTTCCGCACCGGTCGAAGCACCCGGCCCCGTCAATGGATAGACCACACCGATCCGGATTTCCTGCTGCGCCTGGGCTGCCACGGAAACCGTGAACCCGAGGGAAAGACCTAGTTGCATCAACCGCTTGAACGATCCTGTGACCATGATGGGGCTCCGTCTTTTTTGAGTACTTCGTTATGGGGGATACGGCATCGGCAACCATGCAGCGTGTGACGACATTTGCGATATGTCGGTAAAACGTCGATAAATTATATAGTGTTTCTTTGATGACACAACTACAATATCGTCACGAAACGAAAATATTTCACTGTAGATTCAATAAAATTTAGGACGCGTCGTTGCCAGGCCCGTCTACAGAAAGGTGTCATTCCGTGACTTATCAAAACGCCCGTCAACCCATCGTGCCTGACCCACGCTGGCAGTTCTGGATCGATCGCGGCGGCACGTTCACCGACATCGTCGCGCGACGCCCGGACGGCTCGCTCCTGACGCACAAGCTGCTTTCGGAGAACCCGGAACAGTATGCCGACGCTGCCGTGGCCGGCATTCGCCACCTGCTCGAGCTCGCTCCCGCCGAGCCGATTTCGTCGCTGCGGGTCGCCGCCGTCAAGATGGGTACGACGGTTGCCACCAACGCCCTGCTGGAGCGCAAGGGCGACCGAACCGCGCTGCTGATTACCCGGGGTTTCCGGGATGCGCTGCGCATCGCCTATCAGAACCGGCCACGCCTGTTCGATCGCCAAATCGTCCTGCCCGAGCTGCTCTACGAAAAAGTGATCGAAGTGCGCGAGCGGGTCAGTGCCCAAGGCGAAGTGATCGAACGGCTGGATGAAGCTGACGTCGCCCGCTCGCTACGGGGGCTGCATGAAGAAGGTTTTCGGTCAGTGGCAATCGTCCTGATGCATGGCTACCGGTTCACCGAACACGAGAAAATCATCGGCCGCTTGGCAAGCGAAATCGGCTTCACGCAGGTGTCGGTCTCACACAAGGTCAGCCC
>JACMRD010000126.1 GCA_014376645.1 Herminiimonas sp.
GACGCACGATTCAGCGGTCGTCCCATCACGATATGGCCGACAGACGGACCGCTGAGCGATCCGGAACCGACACGGTTTCAAAAAATACTGCTGTCCACGGACGGTACGGTGACCGAACTGTTGTCGCTCCATGCAGACGCGCCGATCCGCGCCCGCAAGGTTGCGCAGTCGCTGGGCACGGCTGCGGCGCCGCCGGTTCCTGGGTCGGCACCGCATGAGCTGATTCTGCGCCGGACCATCTTGCTGGGCACCGGCGCGGGGCCGGAACTTCTGTTTGCCGATTCCTGTTTTGTCTTCGACCGGTTTTCAGCATCCATCCAGCATGATCTGCTGCACACCGAGTTACCGGTCGGCTTGCTGTGGCGTCGCGAGCGCTTGGAAATGTATCGGGAGATTATCGATCGTCGCCGCGAGACCTGTGCTGCCGTCGCCGCGCTGCTCGGGACGGACGAACACGCCACGCTGTATTCACGCACCTATCTGATCTACTACCAGCAACGCGCGCTCGGCGTGATCACCGAGAAATTCGCGGCGACGGCGCTGCGCTGAGTGCCTGAGCTCTTGTTGATTCGTTAACACCCGATGAATGGAACAACACAGTGCGACATTAATATTGCTAAGGAGAATTAAAACGCTCAAACTCTTTGCTGCGGAACCAGAGCACGGTGCTCTTTCCCACTGTACAAGGATTCGTAGACGTGAAAATTGGTAGCCGACTGGGATTCGGATTTGGCGTAATTCTCACATTGATGGTGATCACCACTGCGGTAAGCCTGTGGCGGCTCCAGACAGTCGCCGAGACCACGCGGCAAATGATGCAGGAACCGTTGGCCAAGGAACGGCTGATCGGTGACTGGTATCGCAACATCGCCTCCGGCGTGCGCCGTACCACGGCGATTGCCAAGAGCAGCGACGCGTCGCTGGCAAGCTTTTTCGCTGCCGATGCCGCCGCCAGCACCAAAGGCTCCGGTGAGATGCAGAAGAAGATCGAAGGGCTGGTCACCGGCGCGGAAGAAAAAGCCTTGTTCGACAAGGTCGGTGATCAGCGCAAGCAATACCTGTCGACGCGGGACGCGATCACCAAGGCCAAGGCGGCAGGACAGACCGCAGAAGTCGATACGCTGCTGGCCCGCTTCACGCCGATTGCCGACACCTACCAGAAGCAGATCGCCGACCTGCTCGAACTGCAACGGCGTAACCTCGACGTCAGTGCAGCCCAGATCGCCGAGCTCGCAGCGACGAGCCGCATGCTGCTGTTGACGCTGGCTGTGGCCAGTACCCTGCTCGGCGCGCTGCTGGCCTGGTATCTGACCATCGGCATCACGCGCCCGCTGCAGGCAGCGTCGCGCATTGCGCGGCAGGTGGCTGATGGCGATCTGTCCGGCCGTGTCGAGGTCACGACCAAGGACGAGACCGGTCTACTCATGCAGTCGCTCAAGGACATGCAGGACAGCCTGGTGCGCATCGTCGGCGAGGTCCGCACCGGTACCGACACGATGACGACCGCGACTGCGGAAATCGCCTCTGGCAACATGGATCTCTCGGCGCGTACCGAAGAGCAGGCCAATGCCCTGAGCACCACGGCAATCACCATGGAAGAGCTGACCTCGACGGTCAAGCAAAATGCCGACAATGCACGCCAGGCCAACCAACTGGCGATGACAGCATCGCAGGTCGCTGTGCGCGGTGGCACGGTGGTTGCTCAGGTAGTCGACACCATGGCGTCGATCAATGCTTCTTCGAACAAGATCGTCGACATCATCGCCGTCATTGATGGCATCGCGTTCCAGACCAATATCCTGGCATTGAATGCTGCGGTCGAAGCCGCCCGTGCGGGCGAGCAGGGCCGCGGTTTTGCCGTGGTGGCATCCGAAGTACGCAACCTTGCCCAGCGCTCGGCAGCGGCGGCCAAGGAAATCAAGAGCCTGATCGGCGACTCGGTGGAAAAAGTCGAAGTCGGCGGAAAGCTCGTCGGTGCGGCCGGAACGACGATGAATGATATCGTCGACAGCGTGCGTCGCGTCACCGACATCATGGGCGAGATCGTCGCTGCCAGCCAGGAACAGAGCAGCGGAATCGAACAGGTCAACCAGGCCATCGCCCACATGGACGACACCACCCAGCAGAATGCCGCGCTGGTCGAGCAAGCCGCCGCCGCATCGCAGAGTCTGCAGGAACAAGCGAGCCAGCTCTCGCAGGTGGTCGCCGTCTTCAAGCTGCATGGCGCGTCGATCGGGCCGACCGCAGCGATGGTCCGGCCCACGCTGCCTGTTTCGGTGCGCCACGCCGCGCCCGTTGCCAACGGACGCCGTATCGCTGCACCGGTCAAGCCTGCCAGACTTCCGGCGCAGCGGACACCGGCCGCGCGGGCTCCGGCATCTGCCGAAAAGGGCGGCGACTGGGAAGAGTTTTGACCGACATCGGTCGCGCTCGACGCACGAACCCCGCGTGTGGCGTAGGGTCGTCGTATCAGATGTCCGCCGACCGCAGCTAGTCTGGGGGATTGTTTTTCGACGGGACTGCATGCCTTGGCGCAGGCGTCGCCAGCGCTGAAATCTTTACATCTCATTTACATCGCCGGCTGACCTTTTTACAGGTTTTTTAGGCGCATTTAGCTACGCTGTCTTCATCGAAACAAACCGATTCGGGGATGAAGATGGACATGGTAATGACTGGCGCGATCATCGCGCTGTGGCTGGTGACGGCAGCCAGCGTGGCCGGCTGTGCACGCCTCGGGGTGCGCTCATGAGCACCTTTTATGTGATCGGCGCGCTCGTTGCCGCCGGCCTGATGGTCTACCTGATCGCAGCGCTGCTCAATGCGGAGGATCTGTGATGAGCAGCCAATCCATCCTTCTGCTCGCGGTCTTTCTGCTGGCGCTGCTGGCGCTGTCGTATCCGCTCGGCCTTTATATTGCCAGGCTGGTGCAGGACCGGCCGATCGCCGGGCTCGGTTTGCTCGCGCGCGGCGAGGCGCTGCTGTATCGGGCCGCTGGCGTCAGTGCCGAGCGTGGCATGGGCTGGCAACAATATGCTTTGGCGCTGCTCGCGTTCAATGCCTTGGGTGCGATGTTCGTCTACGTGGTGCAGCGGCTGCAGGCCTGGCTGCCACTGAACCCGCAGGGCTTCGCCAACGTCGGTACCGACTCGTCGTTCAACACCGCCGTGAGCTTCGTGACCAACACCAATTGGCAGGGCTACGGCGGCGAGTCGACCATGAGTTACCTTACCCAGATGCTGGCCTTGACGGGGCAAAATTTCTTTTCTGCGGCCACTGGTATTGCGGTGGTCTTTGCGCTGTTTCGCGGCTTCAGCCAACGCTCGACGCAATCGATCGGCAATTTCTGGGTCGACCTGACCCGCTCGACCCTCTACCTGCTGCTGCCGTTGTCGGTGCTGTTCGCCGTTGTGCTGATGAGCCAGGGCGTGCTGCAGAATTTTTCGGCTTCGAAAGAGGTCGCCCTGCTCGACGCCGTGACCTATACCCAGCCAAAGAACGGCGCCGACGGCCAGCCGCAGAAGGACGCCAAAGGCAATGGCGTCACCGAGACCCTGACGGCGACCACGCAGACCATCGCCATGGGCCCGGTGGCCTCGCAGGAAGCGATCAAGATGCTGGGCACGAACGGTGGCGGATTCTTCAATGCGAATTCGGCGCATCCATTCGAAAATCCGACCGCCCTGACAAATTTCCTGCAGATGCTATCGATCTTCCTGATTCCGGCGGCGCTCTGCTTCGCGTTCGGCAGCGCCGTCGGTGACATGCGCCAGGGCTGGGCGATTGTCGGCGCGATGACGGCCATCTTCGTGGTGCTGGCTGCGGTGGTGATGATCGCCGAGCAGCAGGCTAATCCCGGGCTGTCGGCACTCGGCGTGGATCAGGTCGCCAGCGCACTTCAATCCGGCGGCAACATGGAGGGCAAGGAAACCCGCTTCGGAATCGGTGCGTCGGCGCTGTTCGCCGCCGTTACCACGGCCGCATCCTGCGGCGCGGTCAATGCCATGCACGATTCCTTCATGCCGCTCGGTGGCCTGGTGCCGATGGTGCTGATGCAGCTGAGCGAGGTCGTGTTCGGCGGCGTCGGCACCGGGCTGTACACGATGCTCATCTATGCGGTGCTGGCCGTATTCATCGCCGGCCTGATGATCGGCCGTACGCCCGAATACCTGGGCAAGAAAATCCAGTCCTATGAAATGAAGATGGTCTCGATCGCACTGCTGATCACGCCGGCCTTGATCCTGGGCGGCACGGCTATCGCCGTGATGCTCGACGTCGGCAAGGCAGGCATCCTCAATCCCGGCGCGCACGGGTTTTCCGAAGTGCTGTACGCCATGTCGTCGGCCGCCAACAACAACGGCAGTGCGTTTGCCGGCTTGTCGGCTAACACGCCGTTCTACAACATCGTGCTCTCGGTTGTAATGTGGTTCGGTCGCTTCAGCGTGATCATCCCGGTACTGGCCATCGCCGGATCGCTGGCGGCCAAGCAGCGCCTCCAGGTCACTGCCGGCACCATGCCGACCCATGGCCTGCTGTTCGTCTCGCTGCTGGTGGGCACGGTCCTGTTGATCGGCGTGCTCAATTACGTTCCCGCGCTCGCGCTGGGCCCGGTGGTCGAACACCTGCAGCTCTTTGCACACTAACAGGACACCAGACATGACCAGTACCCGTTCCACCCGGTTCGATTCGGCCCTGATCGGCCCCGGTATCGTCGACGCTTTCAGGAAGCTCTCGCCGCGCACCCAGCTGCGCAGCCCGGTGATGTTTGTCGTATACGTCGGCAGCATCGTCACCACACTGCTGTTCTTGCAGTCATTGTTCGGCACCGGCGAAGCCGGCCCGGCATTCATCGGCGCCACCGCGGCCTGGTTGTGGTTCACGGTGTTGTTCGCCAATTTCGCCGAAGCGCTGGCAGAAGGGCGCAGCAAGGCGCAGGCGGCATCGCTGCGTGCCTTGAAACAGACCGTCAGCGCCAAGAAACTGGTGGCGCCGCGCTTCGGAAGCGACTGGGCCGCTACGCCTGCCACCGAACTGCGCAAAGGCGACACCGTGCTCATCGAAGCCGGCGACGTCGTGCCGGTCGATGGCGAGGTCATCGAAGGCGTCGCTTCGGTTGATGAAAGTGCAATCACGGGCGAGTCGGCGCCGGTGATCCGCGAATCAGGCGGCGATTTTTCTTCCGTCACCGGCGGCACGCGGGTGTTGTCGGACTGGCTGGTGGTGCGCGCCTCGGTCAATCCGGGCGAGGCATTCATCGACCGCATGATCGCCATGGTCGAAGGCGCCAAGCGCCAGAAGACGCCGAACGAAATCGCACTGACGATCCTGTTGGTCGCGCTGACGATCATCTTTCTGATGGTGACCGTCTCGCTGCTGCCGTTCTCGCTCTACGCCGTCGGTGCCGCCAAGGCCGGCACGCCGGTCACCATCACGGTGCTGATCGCCTTGCTGGTGTGCCTGATTCCAACCACCATCGGCGGCCTGTTGTCGGCCATCGGCGTGGCCGGCATGAGCCGCATGATGCAGGCCAACGTGATCGCCACATCCGGACGTGCAGTCGAAGCCGCGGGCGACGTCGACGTGCTTCTGCTCGACAAGACCGGCACTATTACGCTCGGCAATCGGCAGGCCTCGGCGTTTGTGCCGGCACCGGGCGTGAGCGAGCAGGAACTGGCCGACGTCGCGCAACTCGCTTCGCTGGCCGATGAAACGCCGGAAGGCCGCAGCATCGCTGTGCTGGCCAAGCAGCGCTTCAACCTCCGCGAGCGCGACATGGCGTCCCTGGCCGCCAGCTTCGTGCCGTTCACGGCGCAGACCCGCATGAGTGGTGTCGATATCGGCACCCGTGCGGTGCGCAAGGGTGCCGCCGATTCGATGCGGCGCCATGTCGAGTCGCTCGGCCAGCCGTATCCGGCCGAGGTCGGTCGTGCGGTCGACGATATCGCACGCCGCGGCAGCACGCCGCTGGTGGTGGTCGACGCCGGCCGGGTCATGGGGGTGGTCGAGCTCAAGGATATCGTCAAGGGCGGGATCAAGGAACGCTTCGCCGAACTGCGCCGCATGGGCATCAAGACCGTGATGATCACCGGTGACAACAAGTTGACGGCAGCGGCCATCGCAGCCGAAGCCGGGGTCGATGATTTTCTGGCGGAAGCCACGCCGGAGGACAAGTTGAAGCTTATCCGAAGCTACCAGGCTGAAGGGCGCCTGGTCGCCATGACCGGCGACGGTACCAACGACGCACCGGCGCTGGCACAGGCCGATGTCGCCGTGGCCATGAACTCCGGCACCCAAGCGGCCAAGGAAGCCGGCAACATGGTGGATCTCGACTCCAATCCCACCAAGTTGCTGGAGATCGTCGAGATCGGCAAGCAGATGCTGATGACGCGCGGCTCGCTCACCACGTTCTCGATCGCCAACGATGTGGCGAAGTATTTCGCCATCATCCCGGCGGCCTTCGTGACGACCTATCCGCAACTCGAGGCGCTCGACATCATGCATTTGACCAGTTCGTCGTCGGCCATCATGTCGGCCGTCATCTTCAATGCGCTGATCATCATCTTTCTGATACCGCTGGCGCTCAAGGGTGTCAAATACCGCGCCATCGGTGCCGCCGCGCTGTTGCGCCGCAACCTGCTGGTCTACGGCCTGGGCGGCATCCTGTTGCCATTCGTCGGCATCAAGCTGATCGACGTGGTGCTGTCATTCCTGCATTTCGCTTAGGACTCCGCAATGAAAACCGTCTTCCGTCCTACCCTGGTCTTTTTCGGCGCACTGACCCTGATGTGCGCCGTGGTCTACCCCCTCGTCATGGCCGGCATTGGCCAGCTTGCCTTTCCCGATCAGGTCGGAGGCAGCATCCTGCTCAGCGGCGGCAAGCCGGTCGGCTCGCGGCTGATCGGGCAGGAGTTCTCGTCACCCAGATATTTCTGGGGACGCCCATCGGCCACCTCGCCGATGGCATACAACGCCGCCTCGTCCAGCGGCGCCAATTTCGGCCCGACCAATCCGGCTCTGATCGATGAAGCCAAGGGGCGCATCGCCGCGCTCAA
>JACMRD010000127.1 GCA_014376645.1 Herminiimonas sp.
ACCAGATCACCGATTTCATAGAATCCGACCAGCGCCCGCACCCAGGGGAAGGTCGCGATGTCGGCAATGCTGTAATCATCCCCCATGAGCCAGGTGCGGCCGGCCAGCCTTTGCTCCAGCACGCGCAGCAGGCGTCGGGTCTCGTCGACAAAACGCTCGCGTGGGCGCTTGTCCTCATAGTCCTTGCCGGCGAACTTGGTGAAGAACCCGAGCTGTCCGAACATCGGCCCGACACCCCCCATCTGGAACATCAGCCACTGGATCGTCTCGTACCGCGCCGCGCCTTCCCTGGGCAGGAATTTTCTGCTTTTATCGGCCAGATAGATCAGGATCGCGCCGGACTCGAACAACGCCATCGGCTGGCCGCCCGGGCCGTCGGGATCGATGATCGCGGGGATCTTGTTATTCGGATTCAGTGAAAGGAATTCCGGTGAAAGCTGGTCATGGGTGGCAAAGTCCACCAGATGCGGCTCGTACGGCAAGCCGGTTTCTTCCAGCATGACCGAGGCCTTGATGCCGTTCGGCGTCGGTAGTGAATAGAGCTGAATCCGATCGGAATGGGCTGCCGGCCATTTGGCGGCAACGGGGAATGCGGAGAGGCGGCTCATGATGATCCTTTGGTTGATTGTCGAATCGTCAGGTGACCATACACGCGATCGCTTTGCGCTGCAGGCGCAAGCTCGTACCTGCAGCTCGGAGCACGTCAGCGTCAGATTCCCGGTTGGTAACCGCAGGCGGCACTGCGCGCGGCTTCCCAGTTCTGCAGGAGCACACCGGCTTCGTCACGACGCATGGTCGGTACGAATGTGCGGTCAATGCGCCACTGCGAGGTCAGTTCGTTGATGTCGCGGTACTGGCCCAAGGCAAGTCCAGCCAGGTACGCCGCGCCCAGCGCGGTGGTCTCGATCACCTGCGGGCGCACCACCGGAATGCCGAGCAGGTTGGCCTGGAATTGCAGCAGCAGGTTGTTGACCGCGGCGCCGCCGTCGACCCGCAACTCGGTGATCGGTGCGGCGGCGTCGCCCATCATGGCTGTGAGCAGCGCGGCGCTCTGGAAGGCGATCGATTCGAGGGCTGCCCGTGCGATGTGGGCGACGCTGGTGCCGCGGGTGAGGCCCATGATCGCGCCCTTGGCGCCCGGTATCCAGTACGGAGCGCCGAGTCCGGTGAAGGACGGCACGAACATGACGCCACCCGAATCCGGCACTGAGGCGGCCAGGTTCTCGATGTCGCCGGAATGGGAAATTGCGTTGAGGCCATCGCGTAGCCACTGCACGACCGCGCCGCCGATGAAGACACTGCCCTCCAGCGCATATTGCGGCCGCTCGCCGATCTGGCAGGCTGCAGTCGTGATCAGGCCGTGGCGCGAAGCGGGCGCCTGTTCCCCGGTATTCAGCAGCATGAAGCAGCCGGTGCCGTAGGTATTCTTGGCCATCCCCGGACGCAGGCAGCTCTGCCCGAACAATGCGGCCTGCTGGTCGCCGGCGATGCCCCCGATCGGAATGGCGCGGCCGAACCAGTGTGCATCGGTGTCGCCGAAATGATGGCTCGACGGGTGCACGCTCGGCAACAGCGCGCGCGGGATGTCGAGCCATTTCAGCAGCGCGTCATCCCAGCAGTGCTCGCGGATATTCCACAGCATGGTGCGCGAGGCATTGGTGACATCGCTCACGTGCAGGCGCCCGCCGGTCAGATTCCACACCAGCCAGGCGTCGACCGTGCCGAACGCCAGTTCGCCGCGCAGCGCACGCTCGCGTGCGCCGGGGACGTTGTCGAGCAGCCAGCGCAGCTTGGTCCCAGAAAAATACGGGTCCAGCACCAGCCCGGTTTTGGCGCGGATCGGTTCGGCCAGGCCCCGGTCGCGCAGTTCCTGGCAGAGCGGCTCGGTACGCCGGTCCTGCCAGACGATGGCATTGGCGAGCGGTTTGCCGCTGGCGCGCTCCCACAGGATGGTGGTCTCGCGCTGGTTGGCAATGCCCAGCGCCGTAATGTCGCCCGCACCGATGCCGGCTTCGGACAGCACCTGGCGTGCGGTGTCGAGCTGGCTTTGCCAGATTTCCAGCGGGTCGTGCTCGATCCAGCCCGGTTGCGGGTAGATCTGACGGATCTCGCGCTGCGCCTGTCCGACGATGGCGGCGTCGTCACCGAAGACGATGCTGCGCGAACTCGATGTGCCCTGATCCAGGGCGAGCAGGTATCCCATTGATAGCGTCTCCGTTTTTTATTGTTGGATGTGCCGTGGCCGTCGCCACGGCTTGTCGGCACAGCATACCTCGGCAGGCGGGGTGCGGTGTGCCGCACCGTCGCATCATGCTATCGTTCGACGCGGTCCAATCCGATGGCGCGATCACACGATCCAATCAGTCTTCACCGAGGTAGCAAGCATGGCAACCGACTGCAATTCAACCGAGCAGGCGAGCGGCACCGCCGACATGTTCGCCGATGCCGCCCCGGGATTTCCGAGCCGCGAGGAACTGGCGCCTGGGGCGTGTGTCCTGCGTGGCTTCGCGTTGCCACACGAAGCTGCATTACTGGCGGCGCTCGATACCATCGTCGCGCGGTCGCCGTTTCGTCACCTGGTCACGCCGGGCGGCTTCACGATGTCGGTGGCGATGACTAATTGCGGTGCACTGGGCTGGGTGTCCGATCGCAGCGGGTATCGCTACACTGCGACCGATCCGTGCACCCGGCAGCCGTGGCCTTCGATGCCGGTTGCATTCCTGCATCTGGCCGTGCAGGCAGCTGCCGAGGCTGGGTTCGACCACTTTGCACCGGACGCTTGTCTGATCAATCGCTATGTGCCGGGTGCGCGGCTGACCCTGCACCAGGACCGCAACGAGCGCGATCTGGCTCAGCCGATCGTTTCGGTGTCGCTGGGGCTGCCGGCGACGTTTCTGTTTGGCGGGCTCGAGCGCACCGACGGCCGGGCGCGCATCGGTCTGCTGCACGGCGACGTCGTGGTCTGGGGCGCAGCGTCGCGGCTGCGCTTTCACGGGATCTTACCGCTCAAGACCGGCCACCATCCGGCGACCGGCAATTGCCGCATCAACCTGACGTTTCGGAACGTACGCTGAAGCCGGTCGATCTGCACCGTTGCAATCACCGCACCTGCGACCGGCAGTGTCGGAAAAGCCACCTTC
>JACMRD010000128.1 GCA_014376645.1 Herminiimonas sp.
GCGCCGCTTCCCACTGCAGGCGGAAGCCGCGGGTCAAGCGCGGCGTGCGTGGGATCGACTCGCTCATGTCGGATTTCCCTTTTCGATCGCGTCGAGCATGCTCCAAAGGATGTCGAGCTTGAACTGCAGGATGTCGACCGCACGTTGCTGCTGGGTCCGGTCGCGGAAATGGTCAAGCGTGACTTCCAGCCCGTGATCGACATCGCGCTGCGCCAGCGGAATCCGGCTGCGGAAGTAGCGCAGGCCGGATGCTTCGATCCAGGGGTAATGTTCTGGCCAGCCGGCCAGGCGCTGCTTGTGGATCTGCGGCGCGAACATCTCGGTGAGCGAGGAGCAGATGCCTTCCTGCCAAGGTGCGCGACGCGCAAAATTGACATATGCATCGCAGCAGAAACGTACCCCCGGCAGGACGTGCTCGAGCGACCAGAGCTCGTCGCGCGAGAGACCCACCGCCAGCGCCAGTTGGGTCCAGGCTTCCATGCCGCCGGCGGCGTCACCCTGGTAGTCGTCGTATCCGTCGTGGTCGAGGATGCGAGCGATCCAGCGCCGGCGGGTTTCGCGGTCGGTGCAGTTCGACAGGATCGCGCCGTCTTTCAGCGGGATGATCGACTGGTAGTAGAAGCGGTTCGCCACCCAGCCGCGAATTTGCGCCGGCGAGCACTGGCCGCTGTTGAGCCGCACGTTGAACGGATGATGAATATGATAGTTCTTGCCCTGGGTACGCAGCTGGTGCTCGAACTCTGCGCGGCTCCAGGGTGGCAAGTCGGCGGCATTCACAGGTCGATCTCCATGTTGTCGGTGGCGACCTCGATGCCGTGCTCGGCGAGGATCGCGCGTTGCGGCGAATCCTCGCGCAGGATCGGGTTGCTGTTGTTGATGTGAATGAGGATCTTGCGCGCCGCCGGCAAGGCGTCCAGCACCTCGATCATGCCGCCCGGACCGCTCTGCGGCAGGTGGCCCATTTCGGTAGCGGGTTTTTTCGACAGGCCGAGCGTGATCATTTCGTCTTCGGTCCAGAAGGTGCCATCGACCAGCACCACCTCGGCGCGCAGCATGGCCGCCCGGACGGCCGGTGAAATCGCGCCCAGTCCCGGCGCATAGAAAACCGACCTGCCGCTGGCGGCGTCGATGATTTCCAGGCCGATGTTGTCACCCGGGTGCGGGTCGTTGCGGTGCGGCGAATAGGGCGGCGCCTTGCTGTCGAGCGCGATGGCGCGGAAGTCGGTCCGGTGCAGCGGTTCAATCCGAAACGTGCCGTCGCCCGGCACGATCGGATGGCGCTCCACGCCGCAGTAGTGTGCGAGCACGTCGAGCAGCGGCAGGCCGGAACCGAGATCGTTCAGCACCTCGCGGGTTGCATGGATCGGTAGCCGGGTCGAGCGCTCGCGCAGCATCAGCAGGCCGGTGACGTGATCGATCTGGGCGTCCATGAGCAGCACGGCACAGATCCCGCTGTCGCGTACCGCGCGGGCCGGCTGCAGTCCCGGGAAGGCGCGGATCTGCGCCAGGATGTCGGGCGAAGCATTGATCAGCACCCAGTCGCTGCCATTTTCGCTGACGGCGATCGAGGATTGGGTCCGGGCTTGGGCGCGGATGCGGCCGTGACGCAGACCGTCACAATTAAAACAGTTGCAATTCCATTGGGGGAATCCTCCCCCGGCAGCGGAACCGAGTACACGTATTTTCAAATCCATCTCCAGCCGTCATGCCGGCAACCGGCGCAGCGATGCGCGGGCCGCCGGTACTGCAATCAGCGATTGGCGATGTACAGGGTGATTTCGAAACCGTAGCGGAAATTGATTGCGGTCGGGGTTTCCCAGGTCATGTCGTGCTCCTTCATCTTGTGGTTGAAATGGACAGCGGCCGGAGGTCGGCCCCTCGTTTGTCGGGTGGCGACGCCACCTGACTGACCGTATTCTGGCGCGTTTAGCCGAATCAGCCATGCGCAAAATGCTGGTTTTCGTCTCATGATTTTCATTAAAAACCCGCGCCGCTTTTTTGCGAACGTCATTCGTCCATTAGAATCGCTTCATGCAAAATTTGTCCGTACACGAGCCCGGCGGCGCCGGCATCAGCCTGCGTCGCAAGATCGATGTGATCTTCGCGGTGCTGACCCTGCTCGTGCTAGGCATCTTCGTCACGGTCGAGGTCCAGGCCACGCGAAGCAGCATCCGCGAAGAGATGGAGGCATCGAACCGGATCTCGACCCAGCTGCTATCGCGCATCGGCGCCGGCTACGACCGCTCCACCATGCCGCAGTTGGCCAGATTCCTGCGTCAGACCGGCCGCGTGCGCGCCAGCGAAGTGCAGCTGACCGACGACGCCGGCAGCATGCTGTACGTCTCGCCGCCCCCGACCTACAAGGCCGGACGCTTCGCCCCCGAGTGGTACACCGACATGGTGGCGCCGCGCATCGCACCCACCGTCATCCGGCTCGACGGCGGAACCCTGCGCGTGACCATGAATCCCTCCCGTGCGGTGCTCGACAGCTGGGACGACCTGAAGGCGATCCTGATCAGCCAGGGCGTGCTGTTGCTGGCGGCGGACCTGCTGGTGTTCTGGCTGGTCGGGCGCTGGCTGGCGCCGCTGGAAAAAATCTCGCGCGGGCTGCGCCAGATGGAAGCCGGTCAGCACCACATCCGCCTGCCGGCCTTGCCGGGCAAGGAGATGCATGAAATGGGCCGCACCTTCAACCGCATGGCGCAGGCCGTGGAAGAGAACATGCAGGTGCGCCAGGCTGAAGCCGATGCCCAGGCCCGCCTGCGCATCCAGCGCGAATCGACGCGCCTGCTCAATGCCCGCATCGAAGATGAACGCACGGCGCTGGCACGCGAACTGCACGACGAACTCGGCCAGTCGCTCACCGCCATGCGCAGCATCGCCCAGTCGCTGCTGCAGAACCCCCAACTGCAGGGCGGGTCCGGCGAGCAGGCGGCACGCCTGCTGTTCGATACTGCCAGCACCACTTACGACGCCATGCACCGGATGATTCCGCGGCTACGGCCGATGCAGCTGGACGGCATGGGACTAATCGACGCGGTGCGCGACCTGGTCACGGACCTGCAGATCAAGCATGCGCCGTTGCGCATCGCGCTGACGGTGGCGCAACCGGTACCTGCGCTACCGGACACGCTGGAGATTTCCGCCTTCAGGATCGTGCAGGAAGCATTGACCAACGTGGTCCGTCATGCCGGCGCGACCGAGGTCGCGCTGCAGTTCGTACTGCATCCGGATCAGGATCAGCTGGAAATCGTGGTGGCCGACAATGGCGCGGTGGACCTGGCGGCGCTGCAGAAGAGCGGCCACTATGGCGTGCTCGGGATGCAGGAGCGTGCCGAGTCGCTCGCTGGCAGCGTGACCTTCGCAGTCGGGGCCGGCGGCGGGCTCGAGGTGCGGGTGCGCCTGCCGCTGTCAGGGCCTGATCCTGCGTTAGATACGACCCGAGCCGACGATGCAGCCCGGCTGAGCGAGGCGGCGGCATGAGCGCGATGATCCGGGTGATGCTGGTCGACGATCACATGGTGGTGCGGATCGGTTTCAGGATGCTGCTCGAGGCCACCCCCGACATCCGCGTGGTCGGCGAGGCCGATTCGGGCGACGCCGCCTATCAGCAGCTGAGCGCCTGCACGCCGGACGTCATCGTGATGGACATCGCGCTGGGCGCCACCAGCGGGGTCGAGGCGACACGCCGCATCCTGGCGCGCGACAAGACGGCCAGGGTGCTGGCCCTGTCCTCGCATGAAGATCCCAGCTACGTGCGCTTCATGCTCAAGGCCGGCGCCCTCGGCTACCTGTCCAAGCGCAGCGCGCCGGAGGAACTGATCCAGGCCATCCGCCAGGTCGCCGGCGGCCACATGTATCTGGATGCGCATGTCTCGCAACGCATGGCGCTGCAGGAATTCAACGGCGAGCGCAATCCGCTGGAGATTCTGTCCGAGCGCGAGTTCGGTGTATTCCTGATGCTGGCCAAGGGCGCCTCGGTCAACCAGATTGCCGTGACGCTCAGCGTCTCGCCGCGCACGATCGGCACCCACCTGTACAACATCAAGCAGAAACTGGCCGCCGCCAACCAGGCCGAGCTGGCGCTGATCGCCTTGCGTCACGGGCTGATCGCGCTGTAGAGGCGGCGGCCTTACAATCCCGGCTAGACATGGCATGCTGTCCACGCCATCCATCCATCCATTTGCGCCGCAGTGCGCACGCCCGGTTCCCGCTTGTTGATGAAACCATCCGGTCCGCTGATGCCGACTCAACGCTCACGCCGATCGGCAATCCGCAGAACCGGTACCTGTGGCAGCGATAGCATGTCTCCCACGCCAGCTTTACCCTGGGGATGCTGCCGCTGGCGCTGTTCCTGCTGGCGGCACTGCTGCTGTTGACGGGATGGTGTTTCGCGGGGACGCCGAACGCGGTCGCGTCGCCATCCGCGACGGACCGCGACAAACCGGTCGAGCGCGACATGTTGCTGACCTGCCTGGCGCTGTCTCTGTCCTTCCTGGTGATGA
>JACMRD010000129.1 GCA_014376645.1 Herminiimonas sp.
GAAGCTGGCCGAAGCCCTGGACACCTACATCCCCATGCCCGAGCGTGCGGTTGACGGCGCATTCCTGATGCCAGTGGAAGACGTGTTCTCCATCTCTGGTCGCGGCACCGTTGTGACCGGTCGTATCGAGCGCGGTATCGTGAAAGTCGGCGAAGAGTTGGAAATCATCGGCATCCGTGACACGCAGAAGACGACTTGCACGGGCGTGGAAATGTTTCGCAAGCTGCTGGACCAGGGTCAAGCTGGCGACAACGTCGGCGTGCTGCTGCGCGGAACCAAGCGTGAAGACGTCGAGCGGGGCCAGGTCTTGGCCAAGCCGGGTTCGATCAAGCCGCACAAGCATTTCACGGGCGAGATCTATGTGTTGTCGAAGGATGAGGGTGGTCGTCATACGCCTTTCTTCAACAACTACCGTCCTCAGTTTTACTTCCGCACGACAGACGTGACGGGCTCGATCGAATTGCCGAAAGACAAAGAGATGGTCATGCCGGGTGACAACGTTTCGATCACGGTGATGCTGATCAATCCGATCGCGATGGAAGAAGGTCTGCGTTTCGCCATTCGTGAAGGCGGTCGTACCGTCGGCGCTGGTGTCGTCGCCAAGATTCTCGAGTAATTTGTTGCGAGCCTTCGGGCTTTCGTGACCGTTCTTTTTATCTCCGCTGCGGAAACAATCGTTTCCGCAGCTCGTTCTTTTAGGAAAAACCATGGCAACGTCAGATCAAAAAGCAGCAGTGCCCCAGAAAGCTTCCGCCCAGAAGGCGCCAGCCAACCAGCGCATCCGGATTCGCCTGAAAGCATTCGACTATCGTCTGATCGATCAATCGGCACTCGAAATCGTCGAAACAGCAAAACGTACTGGCGCAGTCGTCAAGGGACCAGTTCCATTGCCAACCCGCATTCAACGTTTTGACGTGTTGCGTTCCCCGCACGTCAACAAGACTTCGCGCGATCAGTTCGAGATCCGCACCCACCAACGCCTGATGGACATCGTCGATCCAACCGACAAGACTGTCGACGCATTGATGAAGCTGGATCTGCCAGCTGGCGTGGACGTCGAAATCAAACTGCAATAAAAAGCGATGTCTGTTCGAAACACCGACATACCACAACTAAGTGTTGTGGTGCGGTCAATCGCACGTTATAATCGCCGACTTCGGTAAGAGTACGCATGGAGATAATCCAGATGCTGCTCTTCCATTATTAAGTAGTACAAACATCAGCCCTGCCCAATCGTAGGCGGGAATGGAGCAAAAATGAGCCTAGGCCTACTCGGTCGCAAGGTTGGTATGATGCGCATCTTTACGGATGATGGGGATTCGATTCCTGTTACCGTCGTGGACGTATCGAACAACCGCGTGACACAAATCAAAACGCCTGACACGGACGGTTATTCCGCTGTGCAGGTCGCATACGGCCATCGCCGCGCGTCGCGCGTCAATTCGGCTGCTGCTGGGCATCATGCCAAGGCAGGTGTCGAAGCTGGTACGATCCTCAAAGAATTCCGCATCGACGCTGCCAAGGCTTCTGAAATGAAGGCCGGCGACATTGTCGCAGCCAGCCTTTTCGAAGTCGGCCAAAAAGTTGACGTGCAGGGTATCTCGATCGGTAAGGGTTATGCTGGCGTTATAAAGCGCTATAACTTCAGTTCCGGTCGGGCAACGCACGGTAACTCGCGCTCGCACAATGTGCCGGGCTCGATCGGTATGGCGCAGGATCCGGGCCGGGTTTTTCCTGGTAAGCGGATGACTGGTCATATGGGCGATGTCACCGTCACGACACAGAACCTTGAAATCGCGCGCATCGACGCCGACCGGCAGCTCCTGCTGGTCAAGGGTGCCGTTCCGGGTGCGAAGAACGGCCAAGTGGTCGTGTCGCCTGCGGTCAAAACCAAAGCCAAGAAGGGAGCCTAAGCGATGGATATCAAGCTCCTGAATGCTGAGGGTCAATCGGCTTCGAACGTGGATGCGCCAGATACAATTTTCGGTCGCGACTACAACGAAGCGCTGATTCATCAAGTGGTTGTTGCCTACCAGGCAAATGCTCGCAGTGGTAACAGCAAGCAAAAGAATCGTGAAGAAGTCCATCACACGACGAAGAAGCCATGGCGTCAAAAAGGTACGGGCCGCGCTCGTGCCGGTATGTCGTCCTCGCCTCTGTGGCGCGGCGGCGGTCGGATTTTTCCAAACTCTCCAGACCAGAATTACACGCACAAGGTCAACAAGAAAATGTATCGCGCAGGTGTCTGTTCGATCCTCTCACAGTTGGCGCGTGAAGGTCGTCTGTCGATCATCGAAGATCTGATCGTGGATGCACCGAAGACAAAACTGCTGTCGCAAAAGCTGAAAAGCATGGGCCTGGAGTCCGTGTTGATCATCACCGACAACATCGATGAAAACCTCGAACTCGCATCGCGCAACTTGCCGCATGTGCTGATCGTCGAGCCACGCCACGCTGATCCGGTTTCGCTTGTGTATTACAAGAAAATCGTTATCACCAAGCAGGCATTGGCCAAGATTGAGGAGATGCTGGCATGAGCGCGATTCTGAAACATACTGAAGAGCGCTTGATGAAGGTCTTGCTGGCGCCAGTGATTTCTGAGAAGGCAACCTTTGTCGCAGAGAAGAACGAGCAAGTCGTTTTTCTGGTGATGCCGGACGCTACCAAGCTCGAGATCAAGGCAGCCGTCGAGATGCTGTTCAAGGTTCAAGTGGAGTCGGTGCAGGTTGCAAACCGCATGGGTAAGCAAAAGCGTTCGGGCAAGTTCAACGGCCGCCGCAACCATACCCGTCGCGCATTTGTCTGCCTGAAGCCCGGCCAAGAAATCAACTTCACCGAGGAGGCTAAATAATGGCACTCGTTAAAGTCAAACCAACCTCACCAGGCCGTCGTGGCATGGTCAAGGTGGTTACACCCGACCTCTACAAGGGTCGTCCATTCGACGCTCTGACAGAATCGCAGTCGAAAAGTGCTGGCCGTAACAACAACGGTCACATCACGACCCGTCATATAGGCGGTGGTCACAAGCAGCAGTATCGCGTGATCGACTTCAAGCGTACCAAGGATGGTATTCCGGCAAAAGTCGAACGGATTGAATACGATCCGAACCGTACTGCCAATATCGCGTTGGTCTGCTATGCAGATGGCGAGCGTCACTATGTCATCGCCACAAAAGGCATGGCCGTTGGCGACCAGTTGATGAGCGGTTCACAAGCGCCGATCAAGTCGGGCAACTGCCTGCCGATCCGCAATATTCCAGTCGGCACGATCATGCACTGCGTCGAGATGTTGCCTGGCAAGGGTGCCCAGATGGCACGCACAGCCGGCGCTGGCGTCGTTCTGATGGCGCGCGAAGGCGTCTACGCTCAGGTCCGCCTACGCTCCGGCGAAGTCCGCCGTGTTCACATCGAATGCCGTGCTACGGTTGGCGAAGTGGGCAATGCAGAGCACAGCTTGCGCAAGATCGGTAAAGCTGGTGCGATGCGCTGGCGCGGTGTTCGTCCTACCGTTCGCGGTGTGGTCATGAACCCGGTCGATCACCCGCATGGTGGTGGTGAGGGTAAGACAGCAGCTGGTCGTCATCCAGTTTCGCCTTGGGGCCAACAGACTAAGGGCAAGAAGACGCGTCGCAACAAGCGCACGACGTCGATGATTGTCTCGCGTCGTGGCAAGAAATAAGGGATAGCACATGACACGTTCACTAAAAAGAGGGCCTTTCTGTGACGCCCACCTGGTCAAGAAAGTCGAGACCGGGCAGGCGACCAAGGACAGGTAGCCAACCAAGACATGGTCACGGCGGTCGACCATCATGCCGGATTTCATTGGCCTGACGATCGCCGTACACAACGGCAAGTTGCATGTGCCGGTGTACATTTCGGAAAACATGGTTGGTCACAAGCTCGGCGAATTTGCGCTGACCCGGACGTTCAAGGGCCATGCTGCTGATAAGAAGGCTAAGAAATAACATCATGGAAACTAAAGCCTCCCTGCGTGGTGTGCGCCTTTCGGCCCAAAAAGGCCGTTTGGTTGCTGACCTGATCCGCGGCAAAAAAGTTGATCAAGCTCTCAATATTCTCCAGTTCAGCCCGAAGAAGGGCGCTGTGATCATCAAGCGTGTTCTGGAGTCTGCAATTGCAAACGCGGAACACAATGATGGCGCGGATATCGACGAGTTGAAAATCACGACGATCTTCGTCGAAAAAGGTTCGGTCCTCAAGCGCTTTACCGCGCGTGCAAAAGGCCGGGGTGATCGTATTTCAAAACAATCCTGTCACATTTACGTGACTGTCGGAAACTAAGGGGTCACGATGGGTCAGAAGATACATCCTACCGGTTTTCGTCTATCAGTCACACGTAACTGGGGTTCGCGTTGGTATGCAGGCAATAGTAACTTTGCCACCATGCTCAATGAAGATCTGAAGGTACGTGCGTATTTGAAGACAAAACTGAAGAACGCCTCGGTCGGCCGGGTCGTGATTGAGCGCCCTGCAAAGAACGCGCGTATCACGATTTACAGCTCGCGTCCTGGTGTTGTGATTGGCAAAAAAGGCGAGGATATCGAAGTCCTGAAAGCTGCGCTGACCAAGATGATGGGCGTGCCAGTGCATGTCAATATCGAAGAAATCCGTAAGCCTGAAACCGATGCGCAATTGATCGCTGACTCGATTGCCCAGCAGCTCGAAAAACGGATCATGTTCCGTCGTGCTATGAAGCGCGCGATGCAGAACGCCATGCGTCTGGGTGCCCTGGGTATCAAGATCATGTCGTCGGGTCGTTTGAACGGCATCGAGATCGCACGTAAGGAGTGGTATCGCGAAGGCCGGGTGCCACTGCACACGCTGCGCGCTGACATCGACTACGGTTTCGGCGAGGCGCTGACTACCTATGGCATCATCGGTATCAAGGTTTGGGTCTACAAGGGTGATCGCCTTGCAAGCGGCGAAGCCCCGACCCTGCCGGATGTTGCAGATGACGCACGTCGCCGTCCGCCACGCCGCGATGATGGCAAGCCAGGTAGCAGCCGTCCACGTACTCCGCGTCCTGAAGGTGCTGCGCCAAGCGGTGCGGCTTCGGGCGCGCCGGGTGCTGGTCCTGCTGCAAAACGCGTTCGCGCCAAGAAGCCGGACGGTGTCGCCGATGGCGCCGCTGCACCGGTTGTGAAAGCAGGAGAATAATCATGCTGCAACCAGCACGTAGAAAATATCGCAAGGAACAAAAGGGCCGTAACAAGGGCATATCGCATGCTCGTGGCACTGCTGTTTCATTTGGCGAATTTGGTTTGAAGGCAATTGGTCGGGGTCGTATCACGGCCCGTCAGATCGAAGCGGCGCGTCGGGCAATGACCCGCCACATCAAGCGTGGCGGTCGGATCTGGATCCGGATTTTCCCGGACAAGCCAATTTCGCAAAAGCCGGCTGAAGTCCGGATGGGTAACGGTAAAGGTAATCCTGAGTATTACGTTGCCGAGATTCAGCCTGGCAAGATGCTGTATGAAATGGACGGCGTTGATGAGACGCTTGCCCGCGAAGCTTTCCGGCTCGCCGCAGCTAAGTTGCCGTTGTTGACCACGTTCGTCGTGCGTCAAGTCGGCCAATAAGGGAGTGAACATGAAGACATCAGAACTCCGCGGCAAAGACGCGGCTGCGTTGACCAAAGAACTCAATGATCTGTTGAAGGCGCAGTTTGGTCTGCGCATGCAGATCGCAACTCAGCAGCTGAGCAACACGTCGCAGCTGAAAAAAGTCCGGCGTGATATCGCCCGGGTGAAGACAGTGATGAACGTGAAGGACGCAAAATAATGAACGAGCCAGTTAAAACAGCGCTCAAGCGCACCCTGATCGGTAAGGTCGTATCGGATAAGATGGAAAAGACGGTCACCGTTTTGATCGAACGTCACGTCAAGCATCCGTTGTACGGCAAGATCATCATGCGCTCGAACAAGTATCACGCCCACAACGAAGGCAACACTGCCAAAGCGGGTGACATGGTCGAGATCCAAGAGGGTCGTCCGATCTCGAAGACCAAAGCCTGGACCGTGACACGCGTGATTCAAGCTGCGCAGATAGTCTAAATAAGTGGTTGCAAGCCCAGCATATTGATGTAATAATTCTGGGCTTCGCTGTCGAATGGCCACCGCTTCTCGCAAGCACGTGGCACGACAACAGTAGGTACCGCGATGGATACTATTCGCAGTAAGAAGTTGTGAAATTCATCCACCTCAACAGCGCTTCGCAAGAAGTCGTTGCCGAGACCAAGACTGACCGTAGTGCCGCATCGGGTGGCGCAGGGCGGGTTAAGTTGGGAAAGAAAATACTATGATTCAAACTGAAAGCCGGCTCGAAGTAGCCGACAACACTGGCGCGCGCGAAGTCATGTGCATCAAGGTGCTGGGCGGTTCAAAGCGTCGGTACGCTGGAATTGGCGATGTGATCAAGGTCACTGTCAAGGTCGCTGCACCGCGCGGGCGCGTTAAAAAAGGCGAGATCTATAATGCTGTGGTCGTTCGGACTGCGAAGGGTGTTCGCCGTCCAGACGGTTCGTTGGTGAAGTTCGATTCCAACGCTGCTGTCTTGTTGAACGCAAAATTGGAGCCGATCGGCACACGTATTTTTGGACCGGTCACCCGCGAGTTGCGTACTGAACGTTTCATGAAGATCGTTTCGCTTGCGCCTGAAGTTCTGTAAGGAGTAGTGATGGATAAGATTCGTAAAAATGATGAAGTGATTGTCCTGACAGGGAAAGACAAGGGCAAGCGCGGCATCGTAACCAAGCGTGTGGACGCCGATTACGTTGTTGTCGAGGGTGTGAACGTTGCTAAAAAAGCGACCAAGCCGAATCCGATGACCGGTACCACTGGCGGCATTGTCGATAAGCTGATGCCTATACATGTCTCCAACGTTGCGTTGTTTAACGCAGCAACTGGCAAGGCAGATCGCGTTGGAAGCAAGGATGTGGACGGTAAGAAAGTTCGCATCTACAAGTCCAGCGGCGAAGCCGTTAAGGTGTAACAGATCATGGCCCGTCTCCAAGAAGTATATAAATCAAAAGTCGCTGGCGACCTGACTGCAAAGTTCGGCTACAAGTCGGTGATGGAAGTGCCGCGTGTCCTGAAGATCACTCTGAACATGGGTCTGTCGGAGGCGATTGCGGACAAGAAGATCATCGAGCATGCCGTGGGCGACCTGACAAAGATCGCTGGCCAAAAGCCAGTGGTGACTAAGGCACGCAAGGCGATTGCCGGCTTCAAGATTCGGGAAGGCTATCCGATCGGTTGCATGGTGACGCTACGTGGCGCGCAGATGTACGAATTCCTGGATCGACTGATCACAGTCGCTCTGCCTCGTGTACGTGACTTCCGGGGTGTCTCAGGTCGCGCGTTCGACGGTCGCGGTAATTACAACATCGGTGTGAAAGAGCAGATCATTTTCCCCGAGATTGAGTACGACAAGATTGACGTGTTGCGTGGTATGAATATTAGTATCACGACTACTGCGAAGACCGACGAAGAAGCAAAAGCGCTTCTCGCCGCATTTAAATTTCCGTTCAGAAACTGAGGTTGCCATGGCAAAACTGGCACTGATTAACCGTGAAATCAAGCGCGCTGACCTGGTGAAGAAATTCGCTGGTAAGCGTGCCGAATTGAAGGCAATCATTGATGACCAATCGAAGTCGGAAGAAGAGCGCTACGAAGCGCGCCTGTAGTTGCAGGCGCTTCCTCGTAACTCTGCTCCGACCCGCCATCGTAATCGTTGCGCATTGTCTGGTCGCCCGCGTGGCACTTTCCGTAAATTCGGTCTGGGCCGTATCAAGCTCCGTGAAATCGCCATGCGCGGCGAAATTCCCGGTATGACTAAAGCCAGCTGGTAATAGGAGAATATGCAATGAGTATGAGCGATCCTATCGCCGATATGCTGACCCGTATTCGCAATGCGCAAGTCGTGCAAAAGGTTTCGGTAGCAATGCCGTCGTCTAAAGTCAAGATTGCAATTGCCAACGTTCTGAAGGACGAGGGTTACATTGAGGATTTCGCGGTGTCTGAAGATGCGGGCAAGGCGGAATTGAAAATCGGTTTGAAGTATTACGCAGGCCGTCCGGTTATCGAGCGTTTGGAGCGTGTGTCCCGTCCAGGGTTGCGTGTCTACAAAGGTAAAGACGATATTCCGAACGTGATGAATGGCCTGGGTGTAGCCATCGTGTCCACGCCGCAGGGTGTGATGACCGATCGCAAGGCTCGCGCGACCGGTGTCGGTGGCGAAGTCATCTGCTACGTCGCTTAAGGAGTTCGAGATGTCACGTGTAGGTAAAATGCCGATTGCACTGCCGAAGGACGCGGAAGCGACCATTTCCGCAGAGCAGATCGTAGTCAAGGGTCCATTGGGAACGTTGCGCCAGAGCCTCAACGGTCTTGTGAGCGTTGCGAACACCGACGGCACACTGAAGTTCGAAGCGGCCAACGACAGTCGTGAAGCCAATGCGATGTCCGGTACGCTTAGAGCGCTGGTCAACAATATGGTGGTTGGTGTGACCAAAGGCTTCGAGAAGAAGCTTGTGCTGGTTGGAGTGGGCTACAAGGCGCAAGCGCAAGGCGACAAGCTGAATCTGTCGTTGGGCTTCTCGCACCCTGTCGTGCATCAGATGCCTGAAGGCGTCAGTTGTGCAACCGCGACCCCGACCGAGATTATCATCAAGGGTAACAATCGCCAGCAAGTCGGGCAAGTCGCAGCCGAGATTCGCGCTTACCGTCCGCCAGAGCCATACAAGGGCAAGGGCGTTCGCTATTCGGACGAAAAAGTTGCGCTCAAAGAAACCAAGAAGAAGTAATAGGGGTTGATGATGGACAAGAAACAATCACGCTTGCGCCGCGGCCGTCAGACTCGCGCGAAAATCGCCGAGTTGAAGGTAAACCGCCTGGCCGTGCATCGCACCAACTTGCATATTTACGCGACCATCATCAGCCCGGACGCCAAGATCTTGGCATCGGCGTCGACGCTGGAAGCAGAAGTGCGACTCGAGCTCGGTGGTCAGTCTGGCAAAGGCGGCAACGCTGCGGCTGCCGCCCTGGTAGGCAAGCGCGTTGCTGAGAAGGCATTGAAGGCCGGCATCGCGGAGGTTGCATTCGACCGCTCCGGTTTCCGTTATCACGGCCGCGTCAAAGCAGTTGCAGAAGCTGCTCGCGAAGCTGGTCTGAAGTTTTAAGGAAGAATCGTCATGGCAAAGATGCAATCGAAGATGCAAAGCGAGAAGCCAGATGATGGCATGCGCGAAAAAATGATCGCGGTCAACCGTGTGACCAAGGTAGTCAAGGGCGGCCGGATCATGGGTTTCGCGGCATTGGCTGTTGTTGGCGACGGTGATGGTCGGATCGGCATGGGCAAAGGAAAGTCGAAAGAAGTTCCAGTAGCTGTGCAAAAGGCAATGGAAGAAGCGCGTCGGAAGATGATCAAGGTCACGCTCAAGAACGGCACGCTGCAGCATACGGTGACCGGGAAGCATGGCGCGTCCTCTGTTCTGATGGCGCCTGCAAAGGAAGGTACTGGCGTGATCGCTGGTGGTCCAATGCGGGCGATTTTTGAGGTCATGGGCGTGACCAACGTGGTTGCGAAATCCAATGGTTCGACCAACCCGTATAACATGGTCCGTGCGACCCTGGACGGCTTGGCCAAAATGAACACACCGTCCGAAATTGCTGCGAAACGCGGCAAGTCGATCGAAGATATCCTGGGCTAAGGTGAAGCAGATGGCAAAGACAAACACAGCAGTGCCGGTCGTTGGCAAGACCGTCAAGGTCAAATTGATGATGGGTTTGATCGGCACGCGGGAAACCCATCGTGCGACCGTTCGCGGCCTCGGCCTGCGTGGTATCAATTCGGTCTCGGAACTCGAAGATACGCCGTCAGTTCGCGGCATGATCAACAAGGTGTCGTATCTTGTGAAAGTAGTGGCGTAAGGCTTCGGCCTGCGCACGGAGCAAATCATGGAATTAAATACAATTCAGCCAGCTGATGGCGCCAAGCATTACAAACGTCGCGTCGGCCGTGGTATCGGTTCTGGTATCGGCAAGACCGCAGGCCGCGGTCACAAGGGTCAAAAGTCACGTGCCGGTGGTTTCCACAAGGTCGGCTTCGAGGGCGGTCAGATGCCTTTGCAACGTCGCTTGCCGAAGCGCGGGTTTAAGTCGATGGCTACGCCGTACAAGGCTGAAGTGCGGTTGTCTGATCTCGAGAACCTGCCATCAGGCGAGATTGATGTTCTGGTATTGAAGCAGGCTGGTTTGGTCGGTGAGCTGGCGCGGGTTGTGCGCGTGATCCTGTCGGGTGAGCTGACCAACAAGGTGACGCTCAAGGGTTTGATTGCGACCAAGGGCGCACGCGCCGCAATTGAAGCGGCTGGCGGTTCGGTTGCTTAATTTGTTCGTTTAAGGAGTGACAAGTGGCGACTACTCCTCAATCGGCTAAAAATGCGACCAGCGGATTTCCGTGGGGCCGATTGTGGTTCCTGCTCGGTGCGCTGGTTGTGTATCGTATCGGCGCCCACATTCCGGTACCTGGAATTGATCCGACGCAGTTAGCACAATTGTTCAAGCAGAATCAGGGCGGTATCCTGGGCATGTTTAACATGTTCTCGGGTGGTGCTCTCTCGAGATTCACGATTTTTGCGTTGGGGATCATGCCGTATATTTCGGCGTCGATCATCATGCAGTTGATGTCAATCGTCTCACCGCAGCTGGAAGCGTTGAAAAAAGAGGGTGAGTCTGGTCGGCGCAAGATTAC
Source organism: Herminiimonas sp. (assembly GCA_014376645.1). Taxonomy (GTDB): domain Bacteria; phylum Pseudomonadota; class Gammaproteobacteria; order Burkholderiales; family Burkholderiaceae_D; genus JANXSS01. The sequence continues at coordinate 10,770 of JACMRD010000129.1, forward strand.
CCAGTACACACGGTATGGCACGTTGGTACTGGCGACGTTTCAGGCGCTGGGAATCGCGGTGGCACTGGAGTCGCAAGCAGGGTTGGTGATTGACCCGGGCTATGCGTTCCGATTCACGACGGTGGTTACGCTCTTGACCGGTACGATGTTTCTGATGTGGTTGGGCGAGCAGATTACCGAGCGTGGCTTGGGTAACGGTATTTCGATCATTATCTTTGCCGGTATCGCGGCGGGATTGCCGAATGCGGTGGGCGGTTTGTTCGAGCTGGTTGCGACCGGGTCAATGAGTGCATTGTCGGCGATACTGATCGTGTTGATCGTTGCAGCGGTGACGTTCGTGGTCGTATTCATCGAGCGCGGTCAGCGCAAGATTCTTGTAAATTACGCCAAGCGCCAGGTAGGCAATAAGATTTATGGTGGCCAGAGTAGTCATTTGCCGCTAAAGCTGAACATGGCCGGTGTGATTCCACCGATCTTCGCTTCGTCGATCATTTTGTTCCCGTCGACGATCGTGAGCTGGTTCACCTCTGCAGGTGACTCGACCAACCCGCTCATCCGGTTCCTGAAGGATCTTGCTGCGTCGATGGCACCAGGCGAGCCGATTCATGCGTTGCTGTATGCGACTGCAATCGTGTTTTTCTGCTTCTTCTACACTGCGTTGGTGTTCAACAGCAAAGAGACAGCGGATAACCTGAAGAAAAGCGGGGCATTTGTTCCGGGTATTCGCCCTGGCGATCAAACCGCTCGATATATCGACCGGATCCTTACCCGGCTGACGCTGGCAGGTGCGGTGTACATCACACTGGTTTGCTTGCTGCCAGAGTTCTTGATCGCACGCTGGAAGGTACCGTTTTATTTTGGTGGTACTTCGTTGCTCATTATCGTGGTAGTGACCATGGACTTCATGGCACAGGTACAGAATTACGTAATGTCGCAGCAATACGAATCGCTGCTCCGCAAGGCAAATTTCAAAGGCGGGGTTCCGACGCGTTAAGCGTCCAGGAAAACGGGCAGAACGAATGGCAAAAGACGACGTAATACAGATGCAGGGAGAGATTCTTGAAAATCTTCCGAATGCAACTTTTCGAGTGAAGCTGGAAAACGGGCACGTCGTGCTTGGTCATATTTCAGGCAAGATGCGAATGAACTATATTCGGATTCTGCCAGGTGACAAGGTAACGGTTGAATTGACTCCTTATGACTTGAGTCGGGCGCGTATTGTGTTCCGTACCAAGTAGAGTAGTTGTTTGAATCGTGTGAATGACAGGGCAGTGCCTCGAGTGGCTCTGTTTCGAAAATTTTAAGTTTTGTTAGAAAGAGGGCCACAATGAAAGTGCTCGCATCAGTCAAGCGGATTTGCCGCAATTGCAAGATCATCAAGCGCAAGGGTGTTGTGCGCGTGATCTGTATCGAACCGCGCCATAAACAGCGCCAGGGTTAATTAACGTTATTGATTGAGGAATAACGAATGGCACGTATCGCAGGGGTTAATATCCCAAATCATCAGCACACGGTAATCGGCTTGACAGCGATTTACGGCGTGGGTCGTCCTCGCGCAGAGGATATCTGCGTCAAATCGGGTGTCCCGACGAACAAGAAGGTCAAGGATCTTGACGATAGCGAGCTCGAGAAGCTTCGCGAAGAAATCGGCAGGTTCATCGTAGAGGGCGATTTGCGTCGCGAGATCTCGATGAACATCAAACGCTTGATGGACTTGGGTTGCTACCGCGGTATGCGTCATCGCAAGGGTCTCCCTTGCCGTGGTCAGCGCACTCGGACCAACGCACGTACCCGCAAGGGACCACGAAAAGCGGCGCAGTCGCTCAAGAAGTAAACCACGCTGATCGGACGATCAGCGGGTCGGCGTGTAGTCGGAATTTAGGAAATTATCATGGCAAAAGCACCAAACAACGCCGCCGCAGCACGGGTGCGCAAGAAAGTCAAAAAGAATGTCGCCGAGGGTATCGCACATATCCACGCTTCGTTTAACAATACGATCATCACGATCACCGATCGTCAAGGTAATGCTCTGTCGTGGGCTACCTCGGGCGGTGCGGGTTTCAAGGGTTCGCGTAAATCGACTCCTTTCGCAGCGCAAGTTGCAGCTGAAGCCGCTGGCAAAGTGGCGGTCGAATGCGGCGTCAAGAATTTGGAAGTTCGCATCAAGGGCCCAGGCCCAGGTCGGGAATCGGCTGTTCGTGCGTTAAACAATCTTGGCATCAAGATTACGCAGATCCAGGATGTCACACCGGTGCCGCACAACGGCTGCCGTCCGCCAAAGCGTCGCCGAATCTGATCCATCGGTCCGTGATGGATGCAAAAGTGGTAACCGGCCCGCCAACGCTGTTGGCGGGTGTTGTTTTTAAGCCCACCGTTTGACATCAGGTAGGTCAGACTAGCGCTTGTCCGCTTTGCCTCATCGGGTCGAGCCGAGCGTCATTAAAAAAGGAAATTCCGTGGCACGTTATATTGGACCTAAAGCAAAGTTATCCCGCCGTGAAGGCACTGACCTGTTTCTCAAGAGCGCACGCCGCTCGCTGGACTCGAAATGTAAGCTCGACTCGAAACCTGGTCAGCATGGCCGCACTTCCGGCGCACGAACGTCTGACTACGGCAATCAGTTGCGCGAGAAGCAGAAAGTCAAGCGCATGTACGGCATCCTCGAGCGTCAGTTTCGTCGCTACTTCGCAGAAGCGGACCGACGTAAAGGCAACACCGGGGAGACACTGCTGAAACTGCTTGAGACTCGTCTCGACAACGTCGTCTACCGCATGGGGTTCGGTTCGACCCGCGCTGAAGGGCGCCAGTTGGTGTCGCATAAGGCGTTCACTGTCAACGGTATCGTTGTTAACATCGCTTCTTACCAAGTCAAGCCGGGTGACGTTGTTTCAGTGCGCGAAAAATCGAAGAAGCAGGTCCGCATTGCCGAAGCGCTGACGCTGGCTGAACAGTCGGGCATGCCGTCGTGGGTGTCGGTCGATCCGAAGAAAATGGAAGGTACTTTCAAGTCGCTGCCGGATCGTAGTGAAATCGCCATGGACGTCAACGAATCCCTGATCGTCGAACTGTACTCGCGTTAATAGTCGGTCGCCTCATTCGCTTTTCCGCCGGTTCATATCCGAATATCAGTTGTTTCCAGAGGCTCGGGGCGCTCGGCGGCGCCCGCTCACCTCTGGGAAGTAACTGAGCACACTTCAGCCTTATCGGTGTAATGAGCCGAGGGTATTGAAAAGGACAACTCATGCAAAACAGTCTGTTGAAGCCGCGTATCGTCGAAGTGGAGGCCCTTGGTGCCGGTCACGCAAAAGTCGTGATGGAGCCGTTCGAGCGTGGCTACGGCCACACGCTGGGCAACGCCCTGCGTCGCGTGCTGCTGTCGTCGATGGTCGGCTATGCGCCGACAGAAGTGACCATCGCTGGCGTCGTGCACGAGTACTCTTCATTGGACGGCGTGCAAGAAGACGTGGTTGACATGCTGCTGAATTTGAAAGGCGTGGTCTTCAAGCTGCACAACCGTGACGAAGTTACGCTGACCCTGAAAAAAGATGGTGAAGGCGCTGTGTTGGCCTCCGATATCGATCTGCCGCATGACGTCGAATTGATCAATCCGGATCACGTGATCGCCAATCTGACCGCCGGTGGCAAACTGGACATGCAGATCAAGGTCGAAAAAGGCCGTGGTTATGTCCCGGGCAACGTCCGTCGTTTGTCGGAAGATGCCAACAAGACCATCGGTCGTATCATTCTCGACGCATCGTTTTCGCCAGTGCGTCGTGTGTCCTACTCAGTCGAGTCCGCTCGCGTCGAGCAGCGTACCGATCTGGACAAGCTGGTCATTAACATCGAAACCAACGGCGTCATCTCGCCGGAAGAAGCGATTCGTCAATCGGCTCGCGTCCTTGTGGACCAGCTCAATGTGTTCGCTGCTCTCGAAGGAACCGAAGCTGCTGCCGAGGCACCATCGCGTGCACCATCGGTCGATCCGATTTTGTTGCGTCCGGTCGATGACTTGGAACTTACGGTTCGTTCGGCAAATTGCCTCAAGGCCGAGAACATCTATTACATCGGCGATCTGATCCAGCGCAGCGAGAACGAACTGCTGAAAACACCTAACCTGGGACGCAAATCGCTGAATGAAATCAAGGAAGTTCTCGCTTCGCGTGGCCTGACACTAGGCATGAAGCTGGAAAACTGGCCGCCTGCCGGTCTCGAAAAGTAATACAATTCGCACCCCGTGCTGCTACGACAGGGCGGGATGCAGCACTAGTTTCATCTCAATTTATACGAACTTACCGGCCCGCGACTCGCAATTTTTGCAGTTGATAGAAGAGCTGGATTAAAACTCACTCCTTAAAGGAATCATCATGCGTCATCGTCATGGCTTACGTAAGTTAAACCGCACTTCTTCCCATCGACTGGCAATGCTGCGCAACATGACAGTGTCACTGCTGCGTCATGAAGCCATCAAGACAACCGTACCGAAGGCAAAAGAATTGCGCCGCGTCATCGAGCCGATTCTGACTCTGGGCAAGACCAACACCTTGGCTAACAAGCGTCTGGCATTCGATCGCCTGCGTGATCGTGAAATGGTTGTCAAACTGTTCGCCGAACTAGGTCCCCGCTATGCTAACCGTAACGGTGGCTACCTGCGTATCCTGAAAATGGGTTTTCGCGTTGGTGACAATGCGCCCATGGCGTATGTCGAACTGCTCGACCGTCCTGAAGTGACCGAGGCCGACGAGGCCGCAACGGTTGAGTAATCGGCTTGCTGCATTACCCGTACGATCAAAAACCAGGCTCTGCCTGGTTTTTGCATTTAGACCTATTTATCATCGATGGCGCCGCCGCAGTAGGACCAGACGACGCACGACAGGTTTCGCTCGCTAAATCGACCAAGGATTCTTGGGTATCAGAGTCGGCCTGTCACAAGTAATGGAACTGCCCTGGGCAGAGAGCGGGCGCAGCAACCGGGCGCGCTTTCGATTGAATGCACGTTGGGTCGCCGGTGCGAATCCTTTCATGGCGGTACAATCAGCGCTCGTTTAAGTTGACGCTTTAGAAAACCAGGAATTCGATCCATGCTGAGCGCCTTTTTTTTCCTCTTGCAACGATCAAGTGCGCGATTATTGCGTGTGCGATCGGTGCAGATCATGCTGTTACTCCTATTGATTTGCGCGGTTGGCCGTAGTGAGGCCGCTGATGAATACCTCGAACCGGATGCAGCATTCAAGTTTTCCGCAGTCATGCAGACCCCGAAGATGGTTGCCATCACCTACGCCATCGCTGACGGCTACTACATGTATCGGGAACGGTTCCAGTTCAAGGCAGAGGGGGCCGCCCTCGGTGCGGCAGTCTTTCCGAACGGGAAGGTCAAGTTCGACGAAACCTTCCAGAAGAATGTCGAAACCTATCGCCATCAGGTCACGATCCAGGTTCCAGTAGAGGCATCCGGGCCGTTCACCCTGACAGCGATGGGACAGGGGTGTGCTGACAAGGGTTTGTGCTATGCGCCGATGGAGGCGGTAGTCAAACTGTCTCCTTCGCGCGGGGATATTCTGGCTACCATCCAGGGTCCGGTAACATCAGTACCACTATCCTCCCCAGAAGGTAACGCGCCAGTGGTCTCGATGGGACCGCAAGCGAACGGTCCCGGCCGGTCGTCATCGGCGGATTCCCGATCGGGCAGCAGCATGACTGAGATGGGCAGCATCGAAGCGGCGCTGAAATCGGGCAGCCTGCTCTCGATTGTTCCGCTTTTCCTCCTTCTTGGTCTTGGCTTATCCTTTACACCCTGTGTCCTGCCGATGGTGCCGATCCTATCTTCGATCATAGTCGGGGAAGGGCAGTCGTTGTCGCGGGGGCGCGGATTCATGTTGTCCCTGGCCTACGCGCTCGGCATGGCGATTGTCTATACTGCCCTCGGGGTGGCTGCCGGACTGGTGGGGGAGGGACTTTCCGCCACTCTGCAGAATCCTTGGGTTCTGACTGCTTTCGCACTGTTGATGGTGGGGCTGTCGCTGTCGATGTTCGGGGTCTATCAACTCCAGGTCCCGGGATCACTGCAACTGCGGTTGATGGGGGCCTCGCAGCAACAGGCGGCAGGGAAAACTGCCGGTGTCTTTGTCATGGGTGCGCTATCGGCGCTGATCGTCGGCCCGTGCGTGGCGGCGCCGCTGGCTGGAGCGCTGGTGTACATCAGCCAGACCCGTAACGTCGTCATCGGTGGCAGTGCATTGTTCGCCATGGCCATTGGCATGAGCGTGCCGCTGCTGCTGGTTGGGGTGTCGGCCGGCACACTGCTTCCGCGCGCAGGTTTGTGGATGGACACAGTCAAGCGCTTTTTCGGCGTGCTGATGCTCGGCGTCGCGCTGTGGATGGTCTCGCCGCTGCTGTTGCCGGCTGTACAGATGGCTGGCTGGGCTGCGCTTGGTATCGGATACGCTGCGTACATGCTGGCCTCCCGCTCGTCGCCCTGGATGTTCAAGGCGGTCGGGGTCGCCGTCGGCGTGATGGGGCTGCTCGAACTGGTTGGTGTGGCAAGCGGGGGGCAGGACGTCATCGCACCGCTGGCGCACCTGCAATCCGGCGGTGCCGCCAGGAGTGTTGAATTCCGGCGCGTGAAAACATCCGCGCAACTCGATACGGCGCTGGCTGCTGCTGCGGGGCAGACCGTATTGCTCGACTTCTACGCGGACTGGTGTGTCTCCTGCAAAGAAATGGAGAAGCTTACCTTCACCGATCGCGGCATCCAGAAGCAACTGGCCAATACGCTGCTGCTGCAGGTGGATGTTACGGCAAACGATGCCGACGATCGCGCATTGCTCAAGCGCTTCGGGCTTTTTGGTCCGCCCGGCATCATCCTGTTCGATCGCAAGGGGCTGGAGATCCGTGACAGCCGTGTTATCGGATATCAGAACCCGGTGCGTTTCGCACGCTCGCTTGCAATGCTCGAACATACATAACGCGGCGGCATTTGCTTAGATGGTGAATGTCGTTGAACCGGCGGTCGGCAGGGACTATAGTTTGACCCTGGCATTTTGCTAACTTGAGGAGATCTGAAATGACGTTACGCCTGGGCGATACCGCACCCGATTTCACACAGGATTCATCGATCGGCAAACTGAATTTCTACGAGTGGGCAGGTGACTCGTGGGTCGTGCTGTTTTCGCATCCCGCTGATTTCACCCCCGTCTGCACGACCGAGCTAGGCCTGACCGCACGCTTGAAGCCTGAATTCGACAAGCGCAACGTCAAGGCAATCGCCCTGTCGGTCGACACGGCAGACAAGCACGTGCAATGGATCAAGGACATTGAAGACACGCAGCAGACCGTAGTCGGCTTCCCCATCATCGCCGATGCCGACACGTCGGTAGCGCTGCAGTTCGACATGATCCATCCAAATCAGTCCGAGACCATGACCGTGCGTTCGCTGTTCATCATCGACCCCAAGAAGAAGGTTCGTCTGATGATCACTTATCCGATGAGTACCGGGCGTAATTTCGACGAAGTGCTGCGGGTGATCGATGCGCTGCAGCTGACGGATGGCTACACGGTTGCCACGCCAGGCAACTGGCGTGATGGCGATGACGTCATCATTCCGCTGTCGATCCAGGACGAGGCAGTGATTCGTCAGAAGTATCCCAAAGGCTTTACGGCGCAGCGGCCGTATCTCCGCGTGACACCACAGCCGAACAAATAAGCGCCCGGCGGGCGGTCGCAGGCAGGAGCGCCGCAGCCCTTTGTTCTTAACGCAGTTTCAAGTGCCGCGCGATATCGCGCGCAAAGTAGGTCAGCACGCCATCGGCGCCGGCCCGCTTGAATGCCAGCATCGCTTCCATCATCGCCTTGTCATGGTCGATCCAGCCGTTGTTGGCGGCGGCCTTGATCATGGCGTATTCCCCGCTGACCTGGTAGGCGAAGGTCGGCACCTTGAATTCGTCTTTCACTCGGCGCACGATGTCGAGATAGGGCATGCCTGGCTTGACCATGACCATGTCCGCACCTTCGGCCAGATCGAGTGCAACTTCGCGCAACGCTTCGTTGCTGTTGGCCGGGTCCATCTGGTACGTCGCCTTGTCGCTTTTGCCGAGGTTGGTCGCCGACCCGACCGCATCGCGGAAAGGACCGTAGAATGCCGACGCATATTTCGCCGAATACGCCATGATCCGCGTATGGATGAAGTGATGCGCCTCAAGTGCCGCGCGGATGATGCCGATGCGGCCGTCCATCATGTCCGACGGTGCGACGATATCGACGCCGGCTTTGGCTTGCACCAGGGCCTGGCGGACCAGCATGGCGCAAGTTTCATCGTTGAGCACGTAGCCTGCGTGGTCGAGCAGTCCATCCTGGCCATGACTGGTGTAGGGATCGAGCGCGACGTCGGTGAGAATGCCAAGCTCCGGAAACCGGTCCTTCAGGGCGCGGACTGCGCGCGGAATCAAGCCATCAGGATTGGTTGCCTCGATGCCGTCGGGCGTCTTCAGGGCCGGGTGAATGACGGGGAACAAGGCCATGACTGGTATGCCCAGCGCGACACAGTCTTCGGCGACCTGCAGCAGCAGATCGAGCGACAAGCGCTCGACACCAGGCATGGAGGCGATTTTTTCACGCTGTTCCTCGCCATCGAGCAAGAAGACGGGGTAGATCAGGTCGGCGGGCGTGACGGTGTGCTCACGCACCATCGCGCGTGAGAAAGCGTCCTTGCGCATGCGTCGCATGCGGATGGAAGGAAAGGCAGCGGAAGCGTTGTTGGGAGCAATGGCCATGATCAGATAATCAAAGGAATGTAAAAAATAACGGATTTTCGCGAAACTTTTTTGCCGATCCGCCCTCATAGAAATAGGTGATGAACTCGCCTCCCGCTTCTCCTCCCTGAGCGGGGCCAAAACGCAATAGCGGATTGGCGTTACTGCCCTGAAGATAATCCCCTTTCTTCAGGGCTTTTTTTGCGGGTACCTAATGAAAGCAGGATAACCCGCTCGGTACCGAGCTGCTACGGCGACGTAGCCGGTTGCGCCGCATGCTCAACCGCATGCACAGCGGCAGGTATCAATCCGACCAGTTCCGAAATCTTTGCATCAGCTTCTTCCAGACCGACCCGTTTCAATGCAGAGAAAAGCTGAATCGTGAAAGGAAATGCAGCGCCTTGGGCGTCCACATATCCGGACAGGATGGCTTTGGCTTCGCGTAGGGCATTCGCTGCATCGTTGCGGTTGAGCTTGTCCGACTTCGTGAGGATGCAATGGATCGGTTTGCCGGTCGGCGCAAACCATTCCAGCATCTGAATGTCGAGGTCCGTGAACGGACGGCGCGAATCGATGATCAGCACTAGCGCGGCTAGCTGGGTGCGATGCTGTACGTAGTCGCCTAGTAATTTTTGCCAGTGCAGCTTGGCCGAGCCCGACACTTCAGCATAGCCATAGCCCGGCAGATCGACCAGCAATGCCCGGATTTCATCCAGTTTGGTTTCATCCTTGCGGTGCTGTCCGACTTGGGCGCCGCCAATCGAAAAGTAATTGATATGCTGCGTACGGCCCGGCGTCTTCGAAGCGAACGCGAGCTTTTTCTGGTTGCACAGAATGTTAATTGCGGTTGACTTGCCAGCGTTCGAGCGACCTGCGAAGGCGATCTCCGGAACCAGGGTCGTAGGTAGATCGCGGAGGTGATTCACCGTGGTGAAGAATCGGGCTTGCCAGAGTTGGGACATAGTAGGGAGGTAAGAATAGGCGCAGAAAATACAGATCACCGGGCGAAAATGCCGGAAAGCTATTGTACAATACGGGGTTACGCGCAAGCGTGCCGTGATCGCGAAGTCGCATACGATAACAGCATTGCCGACGCCAATGCAGAAATTTCCAATCGAGTCTCAGGGTGGTTGAATGAACCGTTTGTTTTTAGCCGTAGTCAAAACAGTGTCGATCGTCGCCTTTGCGATTTCTTCGAGCGGGCACGCCGCAGAGGGAAAAAAAGGTACTCCGCCGGATCCGGTCAAGGGTGAAGCGATCTATACCAATGGTGATGCGGCGCGTGGCCTTCCGGCCTGTGTGTCCTGCCATGGCGCTGCGGGCGCATCGACGATTGCTCTCAACCCGAAGTTGGGCGGGCAGCATGAGGCCTACATCTACAAACAGCTTGTCAATTTCAAGGGTCCGGATCGCAAGCAGGCCGTGATGACTACCTACGCCACGATGCTCAGCGATGGCGACATGGAGAACATCGCTGCTTATCTGGACAAGCAGCCGGCAAAAGCAGGCGCGGCCAAGAACAAAGACACGGTCGATTTGGGCAAGCGCATCTACCGCGCCGGCATCGCAGAGAAAAACGTACCAGCCTGCGCCGCCTGCCATGGCCCGAATGGCGCCGGCATACCCGCCCAGTTTGCCCGTCTCGGTGGACAGCATCAGGAATACACCACCGCTCAGTTAATGAACTTTCGTTCCGGCGCACGCAAGAACAGCATCCAGATGACGACGATTGCCAAGCGCCTGTCGGATGACGAGATGCAGGCCGTTGCAGATTACGTCGCCGGCCTTCATTGACAGGGTGGTCGCGCCGAATGTGAAATTTGTTCCGATGGCGCCAGATACCGACGCAGGACAGAAGGGTGGCCTAGGCCACCCTTTTTCTTGAAAAAAATCGTTTGTGAATAGGCAAGAAAAATGACCGTCAGTACCGCAGGAGTGCAGCTGAAGACCGATCGCCGCTGGCTGGCCGATGGCATCGAGCTCGTCTCGTCGATGCGATTCGCGATTAGCCTGCTGACGTTACTGGCGATCGCGTCGATCATCGGCACGGTGTTGAAACAGAACGAGCCGCTGCCGAATTACGTCAATCAATTCGGACCGTTCTGGTTCGATGTGTTCGGCAAGCTGGGCCTCTACTCAGTCTATGCGGCGTGGTGGTTCCTGATGATCCTGGCGTTCCTGGTGCTGTCGACCTCGCTCTGTATCACGCGCAATGCGCCCAAGATGCTGAAGGACATGCGCAGCTGGCGCGAAAACGTGCGCGAGCAATCGCTGCGCAATTTCCATCACAAGCAGGAGTGGGATGCCGGCACCGAGCGCGGCACGCTGACTGCCGAACTGGCGCAACGCATCGCCGCCAACGGCTACAAAGTCAAGATCGTGGAAAAGGACCACGCCACCCTGATCGCCGCCAAGCAGGGCGCCGCCAACAAGTGGGGATATATTTTCGCGCACGGCGCCATCGTCATCATCTGCATCGGTGGCTTGCTTGATTCCGATCTGCCGATCCGGTTCCAGCAATGGTTTTACGGGAAGTCGGCCTTTGCCGGCAACGGCATCATCGCCGACATCCCCGCACAGCACCGACTCGGGCTGGGCAATCCTACCTTTCGCGGCAACACCATGATTCCCGAGGGCGGCAGTAGTAATACCGCGATCATCCAGCAACAGAGCGGCGTACTGATCCAGGATTTGCCGTTCACCATACAGCTGAAAAAGTTCGTCATCGACTATTACTCGACCGGGATGCCCAAGTTGTTTGCCAGTGAAGTGATCGTGACCGACCACGAGACCGGCAAGCGCTTTCCCGCTACGATCAAGGTCAATGAACCGCTCGTCTACAAGGGACTGGCGGTGTACCAGTCCAGTTTCGAGGACGGCGGCAGCAAGCTCACCCTGGCAGGCTATCCGATGCAGGGCATGCGCAACTATGACTTTCCGGTGGCGGGCGAAGTCGGCGGGTCCACCCCCTTGGGTAATCCGAACGGGGCTGCCTACACGGTCGAGTTCAGCGGTTTTCGACCCTTCAATGTAGAGAACATGAATCCCGGCAGCGGCGGCAACGATGCCGGCAATACCGCTCAGGACGTGCGGGGCGTCAAGCTGGCCAAGGGATTCGAGCAGAGATTCAGCGACGGACTCGACAAGCGCCTGGGATCGGCAGCCAAGAACGCCAACAGCAAGGACTTGAAGAACGTCGGGCCGAGCATCCAGTACAAGTTGCGCGACAAGACCGGTCAGGCGCGGGAGTATCAGAACTACATGCTGCCGACGACTCTTGATGGCAACCGCGTCTTCCTGGCCGGAATGCGCGACACGCCGGATGCGCAGTTCCGCTATCTGCGCATTCCGGCCGATGACCAGGGCAGCGTTGACGAATGGATGCGTCTGCGCGCAGCGATCCAGGATCCTGCCATGCGTGCGCTGGCCGCACAGCGCTACGCTCAGCGCGCCATGCCGAGTTCGCGCGACGGCGCCGCCGACCTGCGGCTGCAGTTGGCCACGTCGGCGGAAAAAGGGCTGGGCATCTTTGCCGGTGACGAGCGGCAGGCCGGCTACGTCGCCATCACCGAGTTCCTGAAGCGCATCCCGGCGGAGCAGCAGGAGAAGGCGGCAGATATCTTCATGAAGATCCTCAACGGCAGCCTGTGGGACCTCTGGCAAGCTGCCCGGGAAAAGGACGGCCTCAAGGGCATTGAAGCCGACGAAGCGCATGCCCGTTTCCTGCAACTGGCCACGAATGCCTACGCCGATTCTTACTTCTATGGTGCCCCGGTCTACCTGCAGCTAAAAACGTTCAGCGAAGTCAAGGCCTCGGTGCTGCAGGTGACGCGCTCACCGGGCAAGAACGTGGTGTACCTCGGTTGCCTGTTCCTGGTGCTCGGCGTGTTTTCGATGCTGTACGTTAGGGAGCGGCGGTTATGGGTATGGTTGAAGTCGCTGCCGGACGGTCATTCGCGGATCATCATGGCGATGAGCTCCCAGCGCAAGACCCTGGATTTCGAGCATGAATTCACGAAACTCAAGACGCAGCTGGCCCAAACAAGTGCCCCGCAGCAGCCCTGAGGCGACTCATCTATACTGTACGCGAGCTTCCGGCACGACGGTTCGATCCGCCGCGCGGGAATGCCGCCTGAACTGGAGAACACGATGGAACTGACACACTCGCAAGCCTACGCGCCGACGCCGGGATTTTTCAAGCGACTCACGCTGGTCGACTGGCTGTACGGCGCCGTGCTGCTGTGTGCTTCCCTGTTCGCGTTAAACCGTTTCGGCGAGTACATGGATTACTACGAGAAGCTTATCCTGGTCCTGGCCGCACCGACTTTTGCCTGGCTCGGCTGGCACTGGAAACCGGTACGCTGGCTGATTGCGCTGCTGGCGGTCCTGGCGCTCGGCGCCATGGCGCTGTACGGCGGCGTCCTGGACATGGCCAACAAGAAATTTTTGTTGAAGTACGCGCTTTCAAGCCAATCGGCGATCCTGTGGATGAGCACGCTGTTCTTCCTCTCGACCCTGTTCTACTGGGGCGGCCTGATCACCCGCTCCGGTTTCGGCGCTTCGGTCGGCAGCAAGCTGTGCTGGGCGGCCGTAGTGCTGGGTTTCACCGGCATGCTGGTGCGCTGGTATGAGTCGTACCTGATCGGCAGCGATGTCGGCCACATTCCGATTTCGAACCTCTACGAAGTATTCATCCTGTTCTGCATGATCACGGCGCTGTTCTACCTGTATTACGAACAGCACTACAAGACCCGTCAGCTGGGCCCGTTCGTCTTGCTCGTCATCTCCGCGGCAGTCGGTTTCCTGTTGTGGTACACGGTCACCCGCGACGCTGCAGAGATTCAGCCGCTGGTCCCTGCATTGCAAAGCTGGTGGATGAAGATTCATGTCCCCGCAAATTTCATCGGTTACGGCACGTTCGCGCTGGCGGCAATGGTGGCCGTGGCTTATCTGTTGAAATCGCACGGGATGCTGGTCGACCGCCTGCCCGCGCTGGAGCTGCTCGACGACATGATGTACAAGTCGATCGCGGTCGGCTTCACCTTCTTCACGATCGCCACCATTCTCGGCGGCCTGTGGGCGGCTGAAGCCTGGGGGGGGTACTGGTCGTGGGATCCGAAGGAAACTTGGGCGCTGATCGTCTGGTTGAACTACGCGGCGTGGCTGCACATGCGTCTCATGAAGGGTCTGCGCGGCGAGGTCGCCGCATGGTGGGCACTGGTCGGCCTCGTCGTGACGACCTTCGCTTTCCTTGGTGTGAACATGTTCCTGTCAGGCCTGCATTCCTACGGCGCGCTGTAGGCATGGCACCGCGGCCTTGCCTGCCGCAGTTGTAAGGTAAGCGCTGGCGTCGCCGACTCAACAACGATGTCATTTCTCGGCTCAATCCTGGAGTATCTATGCTGATCAAACGTAACCCCAACGGTATCGATCTGCCGTTCAGCTCGGAGATCACGCCACGGGCCGTCTTCGAGTCACGCCGCACTTTCATCCGGAAGATGGCAGTCGGCTCGATTGCCAGCGCCTCCATGCTCGAGATGGCCTCGCGGGAAGCGTTCGCGCAGGCACCGGGTGCAGCAAAGCTGGCGGGCAAGCCCAACGCGGCCTACGCGACCGCGGAGAAGCAGACATCCTTCAAGGATGCGACGACTTATAACAACTACTACGAGTTCGGCACCGACAAGGCTGATCCGGCCCGCACCGCCGGCACGCTCAAGACCCGTCCCTGGACAGTTGCCATCGAGGGCGAGGTCAAGAAACCAATGACGCTCGATATCGACAGCCTGCTGAAACTCGCGCCGCTGGAAGAGCGGGTCTACCGCCTGCGCTGCGTCGAGGGCTGGTCGATGGTCATCCCTTGGGTCGGCTATTCCCTGTCGGAGCTGATCAAGAAGGTCGAGCCAACCGGCAACGCCAAATATCTCGAATTTATCACGCTGGCCGACAAGGCGCAGATGCCCGGCCTGCGCAGCCCGGTGCTCGAATGGCCTTACGTCGAAGGTTTGCGCATCGACGAGGCAATGCACCCGCTGGCGCTGCTCGGACTCGGCATGTACGGCGAGGTCCTGCCCCATCAGAATGGCGCGCCGGTGCGCATCATCCTCCCGTGGAAATACGGCTTCAAGTCGGCAAAGTCGATCGTCAAGATCCGCTTTGTCAGCGAACAACCGAAAACCGCCTGGAACATCGCAGCCCCGAGCGAGTACGGTTTCTATTCGAACGTGAACCCCGACGTTGATCATCCGCGCTGGTCGCAGGGTACCGAGCGCCGCATCGGTGAGGACGGCCTGTTTGCCAAGAAGCGCAAGACGCTTATGTTTAATGGCTACAACGACGTCGCGTCGCTTTACAAGGGAATGGACCTGAAAAAGTATTTTTGATGGCATTCAATCCGAGCCAGAAGCAGTTCAGGATCGTCAAGGCCAGCCTGTTCGCGCTGGCGTTGTTGCCGTTCCTGCGCCTCGTCGTGTTTACCTTCACCGATCGGCTGGGGGCCAACCCGGTTGAGTTCATTACGCGCAACACCGGTGACTGGACGTTGTATTTCCTGTGCATAACCTTGGCCATCACGCCGCTGCGCCGCCTGACCGGTTGGGTGTGGCTCGTCAGGCTGCGGCGCATGGAAGGGCTATTTGCGTTTTTCTATGTCGCGCTGCACTTCATGACATTTCTCTGGTTCGATCACGCCTTCGACGTGGCGGAGATGTGGAAGGATGTGATCAAGCGCCCCTTCATTACGGTCGGCTTCATTGCCTTTGTGTTGCTGATACCGCTCGCGGCCAGCAGCACCAATGCCATGATCAAGCGGATCGGCGCCAGGCGTTGGCAGTGGCTGCACCGCCTGATCTATCTGATCGCACCGCTCGGCATCCTGCACTACTGGTGGATGAAGGCAGCCAAGCATAATTTCGAACAGCCGCTACTTTTCGGCGCCATCGTGGCGACGCTGCTACTCATGCGCCTCTACTGGAGCTGGTCTGCGCGCGCGAAGAAACGCGCTGCACTGGCGCCGTCGACCGTCTGAGCGACGGGATCGGCGGCGCGACGATTCTCCTCAGCGGATAAGGGACTCGAGCGCGAACAGCTCTGCCGGCGCTTCCCTGCGGCGCACCAGGTGGGCTACGTCGCCATCGACTAAAATTTCTGCAGCACGGCCGCGGGTGTTGTAGTTCGATGCCATGGTCATGCCGTAGGCGCCGGCGGACATGATTGCCAATAGATCACCCGCTTCGATCGACAGTGCACGCGAGCGCGCCAGCCAGTCGCCCGACTCGCACACCGGCCCTACCACATCGTAGGTCACGGCGGGTGTCGTGCGCGGCGTCACCGGCTCGACGCCATGCCACGCTTGGTACATGGCCGGCCGCATCAGGTCGTTCATGGCAGCATCAACCACCGCAAAATTCTTTGCTTCGCCTTCCTTGAGATACTGCACTTCGGTCAGCAGTACCCCGGCATTGCCGACGATCGAGCGGCCCGGCTCGAACATCACCTTGATCGGCTTGCCCTCGTACTTCCCATTGCGCCAGGCGTGAATCTTCGCGAACAGCTTTTCCAGATACGTCGCCACCGTCACCGGCTGGTCGCCGTCATAGCTGATGCCGATGCCGCCACCGATGTCCAGATGGTGAATCACGATGCCTTCGCCCGCCAGTGCGTCGATCAGTTCAATCAATTTGTCCGCGGCTTCGAGCAACGGGGCATCGTCCAGCAACTGCGATCCGATATGGCAATCGATGCCCATCACATCGATGTGCGACAGCGCGGCGCCAATCCGGTAGGTCGCAAGCGCATCGTCGAAGGCGACGCCGAACTTGCTTTCCTTCAGGCCGGTCGAAATGTAGGGGTGTGTCATTGCATCGACATTCGGGTTTACGCGCAAGGACACCCGGGCCTGCTTGCCTATCTCGGCGGCGACCGCGTTGAGGCGATGCAGTTCGGGAATCGATTCGACGTTGAAACAGAGAATGTCGTGGGTTAGCGCCAGGCGCATTTCATCGCGCGACTTGCCGACGCCGGAAAAGATGATCTTGCTTGCGCTGCCGCCGGCGGCGAGGACCCGCAGCAGTTCGCCACCCGATACGATGTCGAAGCCTGACCCGCACTGGCTGAGCAACTGTAGGATCGCCAGATTGGAGTTCGATTTTACCGAAAAACAGATCAGTGCATCGTCGGGATGGGCAACGTGCGCCTTGCAAGCATTGGCATACGCTGCGAAGTTGTCGACCACGGACGCTTTCGAATATACGTAGGTGGGGGTACCGAACTGCCGGGCGATGTCGGTCAGCGCAAGGGATTCCGCGCACAGGACATTATTTTTATAAGTGAAGGGCGACATGGCGGAAAAAAATCAACGGGGTGATGGAGTCGCGGCACTGGTCGACGTAGCGGCTGCTGCGCCATTGGCTGGTGCAGCGGGCGTTGCGGGAACGGGCATCGACGGTTGCAGAGGGGCGGGTGCTGGCGCCGGCGTGACAGGTTGTTTGACCGGCATGAACAGCGGGCCTTTCTGGCCGCAACCCGTCAGCAGGGCGAGCGTGACCGTGATCGTGCAAATAAGCGGGGATCGGAACGGAGCAAACATGAACTTCACGATTAGAATCACGGTTTAAATCAAGTCGCTGGAGTGTAGCATGACCGAATCAGAATTCCTGGGCCTGGCGGACGCCACGTTGTCGACGATCGAGACCGCGCTCGAAGAGATTACCCAGAGCACCGACATCGATATCGAATGCAGTCGCAACGGCAATGTGCTGGAGATCGAATTCATCGACAATGGCTCGAAAATCATCGTCAACAGCCAGGCTCCGATGCAGGAAATGTGGGTCGCCGCGAAGTCGGGCGGATTCCATTACAAGCGTGCCGAGGACCGGTGGGTCAATACCCGCGACGGCAGCGAGCTGTTCGCTGCGTTGTCGGCCATGCTCAGTCAGCAGGGCAATGCCGCCCTGGTCGTTACCCAGGGTTGAATCGCGCGGCCCGCGAGGGCGGTGTCAGAACAGTTCGTTCTTGACTTCGTCCTTCGTCTTTTCTTCCTCCGTCGGCACGCGCTCACCCACGCCCAGGCTGCGCACGCCGACTGTCGGCGGATTCTCGGCATAGTAATAATCGCCACCGACCTGGATCATGCCGTCCGGCACGGCGCGCTCGACCATCGGCACATCCTTCAGTACCTTCTGCATGTAGCCCATCCAGATCGGCAGGGCCAGGCCGCCGCCGGTCTCGCGGTTACCCAGATTCTTCGGCTGGTCGTAACCGATCCAGGCAATCCCGACCAGGTTCGGTTGGTAACCGGCGAACCAGGCATCGAGCGAATCGTTGGTGGTGCCGGTCTTGCCGGCCAGATCAGTCCGCTTCAGCGCCATCGCCTTGGCCGCCGTGCCATATCGCACGACATCTTTCAGCATGCTGTCGATCATGAAGGCATTGCGTTCGTCGATGACGCGGTTCGCCGCCACGCCTGCCCTGTCCGGCTTGACCTGTGAAAGAACGCGGCCGTCGGCATCGATGATCTTGGCGATCAGGTACGGGTTGACCTTGTAGCCGCCATTGGCGAAGACTGAGTAGGCGCCGGCCATCTGCAAGGGCGTCACGGCGCCGGCGCCCAGGGCCAACGTCAGGTAGGCGGGATTACGTTCGGCATCGAAGCCGAAGCGCGTGGTGTATTCCTGGCCATATTTCGCGCCAATCTTTTGCAGGATGCGGATCGATATCATGTTCTTCGATTTGGTCAGGCCCTTGCGCATCGTCATCGGACCGTCGTACTTGTTCTCGTAGTTCTTCGGCTCCCACGCCTGTCCACCGGTCTGGCCCGCGTCGAAACTGATCGGTGCGTCGTTGATGATGGTCGATGGCGACAAGCCTTTTTCCAGCGACGCCGAATAGATGAACGGCTTAAAGGATGACCCCGGCTGGCGCCAGGCCTGCGTCACGTGATTGAATTTGTTCAGGTTGTAGTCAAAGCCGCCGATCAGTGCGCGGATCGCGCCATCCTCGGTGCTGGCGGCAACGAATGCCGACTGCACCTCCGGAATCTGCGTGATGCTCCAGATCCGGCCTTCCTGGATCACCCGGATGATGGCGCCACGCTTGACGCGTTTCGTCGGCGGCGCCTTGTCGCTCAGAAGGTTGGCGGCGAAGGTCAGGCCGGGTCCGGTGATCGTGATCTCCTCGCCGGAGGACAGGATCGCGCGGACGCTCCTGGGTGACGCATCGACCACGACTGCCGCGACGATGTCGTCGCTGTCAGCGTGGTCTGCGAGTTCGACTTCGATCGCATCGTCCGCTTCGTCCTTGGCCTTCGGAATATCCATGTAGGCTTCAGGACCGCGATAGCCGTGGCGTTTCTCGTAGTCCATCACGCCGCGACGCAACGCCAGGTAAGCTGCATCTTGATCGGGTTTGGTGATGGTCGTGAAGACGCTCAGGCCGCGTGTATAGGTCTCTTCCTTGAATTGCTCGTAGACCAGTTGTCTTGCCATCTCAGCCACATATTCGGCATGCACGCCGAACTCGCTGCTGTCGGTCTTGACCTTGAGCTCTTCTTTCTGGGCTTCGGCAAACTGGGGGTCCGAGATATAACGCAACTGGTGCATGCGCTGAAGGATGTACTGCTGGCGCGCTTTCGCCCGCTTCGGATTGACCACCGGGTTATAGGCAGAGGGCGCTTTGGGCAAGCCAGCCAGCATCGCCGCCTCGGCGATCGTCACGTCGCGCAGGTTCTTGCCGAAATAAATCTGTGCCGCCGAAGAAAAGCCGTACGCACGCTGACCCAGATAGATCTGGTTCATGTAGACCTCGAGAATCTGGTCCTTGCTCAGGTTCTGCTCGATCTTCCACGCCAGCAAGACTTCATAAATTTTCCGCTTGAGAGTCTGCTCGCTCGACAGGAAAAAGTTCCGGGCGACCTGTTGCGTGATGGTCGAGGCACCCTGTTTGGCGCCACCGCCGATCAGATTGTGGGTCGCAGCGCGAATGATCCCGAGGTAATCGACACCGCCATGGTCGTAGAAGCGGTCATCCTCGATGGCCAGCACGGCCTTTTTCATGATCTCGGGAATTTCCTTGATTCGCACCAGGTTCCGGCGCTCTTCCCCGAATTCCCCGATCAAAACGTTATCTGCGGAAAAGACCCGAAGCGGAATCTTCGGGCGGTAATCGGTCAGGGAGTCCAGCGCCGGCAGGTTCGGATAGGCCATTGCCAGCATGAAGGCGAGTACGAGCGCACACACCGCGGCCAGTCCTGCGATCACGCCAAGAAAACCAAGACCGAGACGGGCCGCCTTGCTGACGTGGCGCGGGGCGGGCGCGGAAGGGGAATCGCCAGGCGAGTTTTTGGTGGCCATGCAGAGGAGAGAAGGTAGGTGGAATGCGACTGCATTATAACGGCATGCACTGTTGAGTTGGGATACGCGGGAGGCACGGAAAATAAGTGCCTCAAAGTAACAACTAGCGTTGGGTTTTGGCAACGCAATTGAAACTTGCCGCCTGAAAATTCATTTACACTTTGAGAACGCGGTGGCAACGATTTAAAGTGATCATTGATAAAGTTTCGCTAAATATAAGTTTTTAAACAAGAATTTCAAAATTCAATTGTTAATTGTATTACTTTGACCGCCCCGGCTGTAGTGGGTTCACAGACGGCATTTTGTTTTCGGGGAGAATCGCCCTTGGCTCTAGACCTCAGATCTTTACTTGGCAGGAAAAATTCGGCACTCGTCGGATTGGATATCAGCACGTCCGGCGTAAAGCTTGTCGAGCTGTCGGAGGTCGGGAAAAACGAATTGCGTCTGGAATGCTTCGCGTCGGAACCCCTGCCACGCGGTGCCGTGGTCGATGGCAATATCGAAAATATCGAGCAGGTGTCCGATGCCGTGCGGCGCGTCTGGAAAAAGAGCGGAACTCGCGTCAAGCAGGTTGCCTTGGGCATGCCTCCCGCCTCCGTGATCACCAAAAAAATCATCTTGCCGGCCGGCTTGAACGAAGAGCAACTCGAGTTGCAGGTCGAGACCGAAGCCAGCCAGTACATTCCTTTTGCCCTCGACGAAGTGAGCCTGGATTTCGACGTGATCGGCCCGGTTGCCAATTCGGTGGACGACGTGGAGGTGATGCTGGCCGCTACCCGTAAGGAAAAGGTCGAGGATCGGGTTGCCGTGACCGAGGCTGCAGGTCTCACGCCGACCGTCATGGACATCGAATCCTACGCGGCGCGTGCTGCCGTCGATCGTATCACTGCCCAATTGCCGAACGGCGGAGCCGGGCAGATCGTGGCACTGTTCCAGATCGGGGCGCAGGTGACACACGTCTCGATGCTGCTCGACGGTCAGCCTATCTACGAGCGCGAGCAGCCATTCGGCGGCCATCAATTGACGCAGGACATCGTGCGCGCCTATGGCCTGTCTTACGAAGAGGCCGAAGCCAAAAAGAAAGCAGACGACCTGCCAGAAGGCTATGCTTCTGAAATCCTCGAGCCTTTTCTGGAAAATGCGGCCCTGGAGGTCACCCGTGCGATCCAGTTCTTTTTCACCTCGACGCCATTTACGCGCATCGACCAGTTATTTCTCGCCGGTGGATGCGCCGTAATTCCTGGCCTGGTTGATCTGGTCGCAACCCGGACCAAGATTTCTACCTCCGTCATCACCCCGTTCAAGGGCATGCAGATGGCATCCGGTGTCCGGGAAAAGCAATTGCGGCTGGAGGCGCCGGCCTACCTGGTTGCATGCGGGCTGGCGATGCGGAGGTTTAACCGATGATCAGAATCAATCTGCTTCCCCATCGGGAAGAAAAACGCAAGCAGCGCCGTCAGGCGTTCTTCGCCATGCTAGCGTTGTCGGCGCTGTTGGCCGGAATCATTGTCATGCTGGTCGGCGGTTTCGTTGCCAACAGCATTTTCAATCAAAATGCCCGCAACACGATTATCAAGAATGCTAATGCGAAGCTCGATGAAGAAATCAAGGAAATCGCCTCGCTCAAGCAGGAGATCGACGCCCTGAAAGCCCGTCAGCAAGCAGTCGAAGACTTGCAGAGCGATCGGAATCAGCCGGTCCATCTGCTCGATGAACTGGTTAAGCAGGTTCCAGAGGGAATCTACCTGCGCTCCTTCAAACAGGAAGCCCAGCGCGTCGTGCTCAACGGCTATGCACAGTCGAATGAACGGGTGTCTGAGCTGCTGCGTAACTTGAGCAATAATTCGCTCTGGCTGGAACGTCCCGACCTCATCGAAATCCGCTCGACCGGAATCGGTACCGGCAAGGATGCAAAAAAAGTCTTCGATTTCACGATCAATGTCGGCATCAAGCGCGAGAGCGCCAAGGATACCCCTGCGGTTGTGCCCGGCGCCATCAAGCCGGCGGCCGCTGTTGCTGCCACCGCTCCCGCCAAGCCTTGATATGAAGGATGCACCATGGCAGATCTGAAAAATATCGGCGCTTCCGTCAGTGCGCAGTTCCAGGGGCTCAGTGGACGCCATCCCGGACAATGGCCGCTCATCCCCCGCATGTTGTGCGGCGTGGGCGTTCTCGCCGTGGTCATCGGCATCGGCTGGTTCGCCTACATCGATGGCCAGATCGACGAGCTCGCCCGCGGTGAAGCGGAAGAGCTCAAGCTCAAGGAAGATTACAAATCAAAGATCCAGCAAGCGATCAACCTGGAAGGATTGCGTAAGCAGAAAGCGCAGGTCGGCGAATATGTGGCGACGCTCGAGAAGCAATTGCCGAGCAAGGCAGAAATGGACGCCCTGTTGTCCGACATTAATCAGGCCGGATTGGGGCGGGGATTGCAGTTCGAACTGTTCAAGCCAGGGCAGGTCGTGGCGAAAGATTATTATGCCGAACTGCCGATCGACATCAAGGTGTCGGGCAATTACCACGATGTTGGCGCCTTTTCGAGTGACATCGCCAACCTGCCGCGGATCGTTACGCTGAATAACATGAATCTGGTCGCGGGCAAGGATGGTGTATTGACGCTCGAAGCAGTGGCCAAGACCTTCCGCTACCTCGACGCCGAGGAAGTCGCTGCACAGCGCAAAGCTGCGGCTGAGAAGAAGAAAGGGGAAAAGAAATGACCCGCCCCATGTTGTTCCGCCTCGTTTCACTAGCCGTCGCAGCGGTGCTGCTCAATGGCTGCAGCGACAGTGGAATCGAGCTCCAGCAATGGATGCAGGAGACCAAGCAGCAGACCAAGATCAACATCCCGAAGCTGTCGGAACCGAAAAAATTCATTCCCTTTCTGTATGACGCGAAACGCAGTGTCGATCCCTATAATCCGGCCAAGCTCGCCGTCGCCCTGGCCAGAGCCCAGAGCAACTCAAGCAGCCTGCTCAAGCCCGACATGGAACGCCGCCGCGAGCCACTGGAAAGCTTCCCGCTCGATACCTTGAAAATGGTCGGCACGCTGGAGAAGCCGGGATTGGTCTACGCTTTGTTGCAAGTGGATAAGAGTATTTTTCAGGCAAAAGTAGGCAACTACATCGGACAGAACTTCGGCATGGTCACGAAGGTGACGGATACCGGTGTGGAAGTGAAAGAGATCGTTCAAGATGCGTCCGGCGATTGGGTCGAACGCCAAGCCAAGTTAGAGTTGCAGGAGAGTAAAAAATGATGTCGTCATACGCCAAGGACCTGATCCTGCAATTCGGCACCCGTGCAAGCATGCTGGCCCGGGGCTGTATCGTCGTCTGCTGTGCTGCTGTGAGTACTCTGGCGGCAGCAGAGGACAACGCCATCGAATCGATCAGCGCCAACCAGCAGGGCGCGAACATCATCGTTCGGGTCCAGCTGAAAAAGCCGGTTGATAAATCGCCGATCGGTTTCTCGATTACCAGTCCGGCCCGCATCGCGCTCGATTTTGCCGGCACCGCCAACGCCACCGGCAAGACCACCCAGGAAATTGGTCTTGGCGATGTCCGCAATGTCAATGTCGTGCAGGCAGGCGAGCGTTCGCGCCTGGTCTTCAATCTGTCCCGTCCGCTCAATTACGCAACGACTGTCGAAGGCAACGCCGTCATCGTCACCATCGATGCCTCCGGCGGCGTCGCGACGGCAGTCAGCTCGATCGGCCTGCCGGTGCGGGCGCCTGCAGCGGCGGCCACCCCGGCG
This sequence comes from Herminiimonas sp., assembly GCA_014376645.1. GTDB lineage: Bacteria > Pseudomonadota > Gammaproteobacteria > Burkholderiales > Burkholderiaceae_D > JANXSS01. The sequence goes on from JACMRD010000129.1 coordinate 34,609, forward strand.
CCGGGCGGCCGGCAAGCCTTGCGTGACATCGATTTCCGCCGCGGTACCGGCGGGGAAGGGCGCATCGTGGTTGACCTCCCGAGCAATCAGATCGGTGTCGACGTGCGTCAGCAGGGGCAGACCGTGGTGGTCGATTTCATGAAGGCCAGTCTGCCGGAAATTCTGCGCCGTCGTCTCGACGTCACCGATTTCGGCACCCCCGTTTCCAGCGTAACGACCATGGCGCAAGGGGAGAACGTGCGCATGGTGATCGAACCCAAAGGCCTGTGGGAACACAGCGCCTACCAGAGCGATACGCAATTGGTCATCGAAGTGCGCCCTCTGAAGGAAGAGCCGAACAAGCTGACTCAGGGAACGCAAGGCTACCGCGGTGAAAAGTTGTCCCTGAATTTCCAGAATGTCGAAGTGCGCGCCGTGCTGCAGGTGATCGCCGACTTTACCGGCCTTAACATCATCACCAGCGACACTGTCAACGGCAACCTGACCTTGCGCCTGAAAGATGTGCCATGGGATCAGGCGCTCGATATCGTGATGCAGGCCAAAGGGCTGGACATGCGCAAGAACGGCTCGGTGATCTGGATCGCGCCGAAGGATGAATTACTGACCAAGGAAAAGCTCGAGCTCGAACAGCGGGCGCAGATTGCCGAACTCGAACCGCTGAAAACCGAGACCTACCAGCTCAATTACCAGAAAGCCGAAGCCTTCAAGCTGGTCTTCGGCCTCGACGGCGCGTCAGACAGCAAGAACCGGATCCTGTCGAAGCGCGGCAGTGCCGTTATCGACCCTCGCACCAACCAGCTCTTCGTCACCGACATCGCCTCCAAGATCGAAGACATCCGCAGGCTTGTGAAGAAGACGGACATCGCCTCGCGCCAGGTGCTCATCGAAGCCCGGATCGTCGAAGCCGATGACAAGTTCAGCCGCAACCTCGGCGCCAAACTCGGGTTCGCCGATCTGCGCACCTTGCGCGGCGGTGATGCGGGCTACCAGCTCAACGGCAACACGCGCGGCGCCCTGACCGGAACCTATCAAGGCCTCGGCGAGCAGACCGGCCAGGTAGGCCGGGTGACGCCGACCGGTACCGACCTGGGCGGTAACTCCCAGTTCGTGAACCTGCCGGCAGCCGGCATCAACGGTAGCAATCCGGCCAGCCTTGCGATCAGCCTCTTTTCGGCTGCGGCCAACCGGTTCCTGAACCTGGAGCTGTCGGCACTCGAGGCCGATGGCAAGGGCAAGATCATCTCCAGCCCGCGGGTCGTGACCGCCGACCAGTTGAAAGCCTTGATCGAGCAGGGTACGGAATTACCGTATCAGCAAGCGACCAGCAGCGGCGCCACCTCGGTGTCGTTTCGCAAGGCAAATCTGAAGCTGGAAGTGACGCCACAGATCACGCCGGACGGCAATATCGTTCTGGATGTGGATGTCAACAAGGACAGCGTCGGGGTCGAGACCCGTGCCGGCTTTGCGATCGACACGAAGCATGTGAAGACCCAGGTACTGGTTGAAAACGGCGGGACGGTCGTGTTGGGCGGTATCTTCCAGCAAACCGAACGGGATTCGGTCGCCAAGGTGCCGTTCTTGGGTGACATTCCGGTGCTGGGCAATGTGTTCAAGACTACTGCTCGCACCAATGACAAGACAGAATTGCTGATTTTCATTACACCGAAAATCGTCGCTGATCGGTTGACCGGCCGCTAGGTTCAGCAAGTAAAAACAATATCAAAAAGGACCATTTTATGAACGCTGGAATCTTAAAACTCATGGCCAGATGCGCTGGACAGTTTTTTTTGAGTGCTGCATTGGTAGTGTCTGTTTCCGCGTGCGGCGGCGGCGGCGGTTCCGCTGGTGGCTCGGGCGCAACCACCACGACAGGTACCGGCACAACTTCTGGGAATTCGGTTGTCGCTGGTGTGGTCAAACTCGTTCTGGTTGACGCTCAAGGTGCGCCATCGCGAGCATTGACCTTGGCAGGACCAATTACTGCACAGGCAACTGTTGTCGATAGTAAGGGCGCGGCAGTTGCCAACACCATCGTTACATTTGCGACTGGGGGAACATTGTCGACCTTGTCGCCAGCGTCCGGTTCAGTACTCACCAATGCAGCCGGTGTGGCGTCCGTGAATCTGACACCGAAAGATTTGTTGACGGCACAAACACAAGCGGGAGCTGCCGATACAGTCACAGCAACCGCAACCGTAGCAACGCAACCACTGAAAGCAACGGCCAATTATCAATTGGGCGTTACGTCTGTCAGTCTTAAATTGGCAGCGCCAAGCGCAGGAACTGTTAGTCTGAAATCGTATGGAACGACTTCAATCAAGGTTGACGTACTTGCGAATGGCGCGCCATACATTGCACAGCCGGTCACGGTTAATTTCTCTTCGAATTGTGCCGGCGCTGGTAAGGCAACGTTGCCTGCCAGTGCAACGACATTGAATGGGCAAGCGCAAGTGGTCTACGTTGATAAAGGTTGCAGCGGGACCGATGTCGTCACCGTCTCTTTGACAGGTGCGCAGCCAATTACTGCTTCGTTGGTCGTCGCGCCCCCTGTCGCAGCGTCGATCGGGTTTGTTTCTGCGACACCGAGTGACAAAGCGATCGTTTTGCAAGGTTCGGGCGGCAATGGACGCGTTGAAACTGCCACCCTGACATTCAAGGCGCTCGATACTTCCGGCCAGCCGCTGGCAAATCAATCGATCAACTTTACTGTCAATCCAGCGGGCGTCGTGAGCCTTCCGGCAACGACTGCCATTACAGGTGTCGATGGCACTGTGGTTGTAACGGTGAACTCTGGTACCGTCGCGTCGACATTCAGGGTGATTGCAACTTTTGCAGATCAGCCGTTGATTTCAACCATCTCCGATACCGTAACCGTTACGACAGGCCAGCCGATTCAGGCAGCATTTTCGCTAAGCGTAGAGACATTCAACATCTCTGGGTGGGATCACGACAACGTGCAGACGAAGGTAAATATTCTCCTCGCTGATGCCAATGGTAACCCTGTCGCCGACGGCACGCCCGTGGTGTTTTCAACCGATAGCGGCGCAATCGGAAGTTCGAGCATCGGTGGATGTGTTACGACGAATGGCGCTTGCTTCGTCGTCTATCGAAGCCAAAACCCACGCTACGGGCTCAATAATACGGCCGGAAAGGCGCCTGGCGTGGCGACTATCACGGTATCGACCACGTCTGCTCTCTATAAACTCGACGGCACCACGACCGTCATTCTGAGTATGGATCAGCCAGTGCCGCAGGCGCCGCAGGCCCTGGTCACTACGTCGTGCCAGCCATATTCGCTTCAGATAACGCCCAAAGATGCGAACGGGAATCCACTTCCCGCAACGACCGCCATCACCGCCGCAAACGTCGTAGGTAAGACAACCATTGGTGAAATCATTCCTTCTGCGGTGCCAATAACACGGGTGGCAATTCCGCATACCATCCCCGTCATCCCGCCGGGCACATGCAAAGAAGGTGGGGCGACCACGGTCACCGATAGCTTCGATATTAAAATCGCGACACCGCTAGGCGTGCCTGTCCAGTACCATTACACCTTCACCTACCCTTCTCCATAACCTGAAAAAATTGGGACCAACAGAATCAGGCAGCATCTTCCTCGTTGGCCTCATGGGCTCCGGCAAGACGACAGTCGGCCGGGCCCTCGCCAGGAAGCTCAACAAGCGGTTCATCGATTCGGATCACGAAATAGAGGCGCGAACCGGCGCCTCTATTGCATTGATTTTCGAGATCGAGGGCGAGGAGTCGTTTCGTCAGCGCGAGGCCGAAGTCATCCGTGAGCTGACTGAGCTCGATGACATCGTCCTTGGCACCGGCGGCGGCGCGATCCTGAACGCGGGTAGCCGCACCTTGCTCAGCGCGCGCGGCACGGTGATCTATCTGCGTGCCAGCGTCAACAGCATCCTGCAACGCACCAGCCACGACAAGAGCCGGCCGCTCCTGCAAACAGCGGATCCACGGCGCCGGATCGAGGAACTCTCGCGCTTTCGCGATCCGCTGTACACCGAAATTGCCGATATCGTGATCGATACCGGCCGGCCTAATGTACAATTTTTAGTTCACAGCATCCTCTCTCAGCTCGAGGCGCTGCAGCCAAAAACGGTGGAACCCTTCATGCTTCAAGACTCTCTTGCCGCCGCACCCGCGATGGCGGCACCTTCCCTGTCTGGCGATCCATCCGCTGCCCCGGCGCTGACGCTGCACGTCGAACTCGGCGAGCGTGGCTATCCGATCACGATCGGGCCGGGACTGCTGGACGACGTCGACCTACTGCGCCGCCAGGTACGCGGTGAGCGGGTGGCAGTCGTCACCAATACGGTCGTGGCTCCACTCTATCTGGCGCGCCTGACGGCGTCGCTGACGGCAGCCGGCAAGCAGGTGAGTGCGATCATCCTGCCCGATGGCGAGGAAGAAAAAACCTGGCCGAACCTGATGCTGATCTTCGACCGTCTGCTGGCCGAGAAGTGTGATCGCAAGACCACCCTGATCGCGCTGGGCGGTGGCGTGGTCGGCGACATGACCGGGTTTGCGGCCGCGACCTACATGCGCGGTGTGCCGTTGATCCAGGTACCGACCACGCTGCTGTCGCAGGTCGATTCTTCGGTCGGCGGCAAGACCGGTATCAACCATCCGCTGGGCAAGAACATGATCGGCGCCTTTTACCAGCCGCAGGCGGTCATCGCCGATACCGACACGCTGGGCACCTTGCCGGCGCGCGAGCTGTCAGCCGGTCTGGCCGAAGTGATCAAGCACGGCGCGATCATCGATGTGGCGTTCTTCGACTGGATCGAAGCCAACATGCCGGCTCTGCTTGCTCGGGATACGGCCGCGCTGGCGTACGCGATCCGGCGTTCCTGCGAGATCAAGGCCGAGGTCGTGCGCCAGGACGAGCGCGAGTCCGGCATCCGGGCCATCCTCAATTTCGGCCATACCTTTGCGCATGCGATCGAAGCTGGCCTGGGTTTCGGCACCTGGCTACATGGCGAAGCGGTCGGTTGCGGCATGGTCATGGCCGCCACCCTGTCGTGCCGCCTCGGTCTCATCGATACGTCAACGCGTGAGCGGGTGCGCTGCGTGGTCGCGGCCGCCGGTCTGCCGACCGTCGCACCCGACCTGGGCGAAGCGACCTGGCTGGAGCTGATGCAAGTGGACAAGAAGAACGAGGGCGGCGCCATCAAGTTCATCCTCCTCAATCCCTTGGGTCATTTCCTGATCACCGCCGCACCCGCCGCGCAGTTATCTGCGACACTTCAGGAATGCGTTCACCCATCCTGAGCCGGAGCCGGAGCGTCCATACCAACATGAGGCGTTGCCATGAGTCGTGATCCCAATCTGGCGTCCTATGCCGCCCATCCGGAAGCGTCACCTGGACGCCTGTTCGCCGAAGACGAGCCGGCTTCGCGCACTGAATTCCAGCGCGACCGCGATCGCATCATTCATTGCGCCGCGTTCCGCCGGCTCGAATACAAGACCCAGGTGTTCGTCAATCACGAGGGCGACCTGTTTCGCACGCGGCTCACGCACAGCATCGAAGTCGCGCAGATCGCACGCTCGATCGCCCGCAACCTGCGCGTGAACGAAGACTTGGTCGAGGCGATCTCGCTGGCGCACGATCTCGGTCACACCCCGTTCGGGCACGCTGGCCAGGATGCGCTCAACGCATGCATGCAGGATCACGGCGGCTTCGAGCACAACCTGCAGAGCCTGCGCGTGGTGGATTCACTCGAGCAGCGCTACGGCGCCTTCGATGGCCTGAACCTGATGTTCGAGACTCGCGAGGGCATTCTCAAGCACTGCTCTCTGCCCAATGCGCGCAAGCTCGGGCGGATCGGATTGCGTTTCATCGAACGAAAGCAGCCGACGATCGAAGCGCAGATCGCCAATCTGGCCGATGAAATCGCCTACAACAATCACGATATCGACGACGGACTGCGCTCGGGTGTGCTGAGCACCGCGCAGCTCGACGAAATCGATTTTTATGCGCGCCAGCGACGCGAGGTCGAGCGCACCTTTCCCGGCATCGGTGGGCGGCGCGCCATCAATGAAACGATCCGGCGCATGATCAATGCCCTAATCGTCGACCTGATCACGACATCGCAGATGCGTATTGCCGATGCGCGGTTGCAGACGGTTGACGACGTGCGCAACGCGCCACCGCTCATTGCCTTCTCCGACAAGGTCGGCGCCGAAGCGGCGCTGCTCAAGCGCTTCCTGCGCCAGAACATGTATCAGCATTATCTGGTCAACCGCATGACCAGCAAGGCGCGCCGCATCATTACCGATCTCTTCAATGCGTTCGTCGCCGAGCCGAACCTGCTGCCGCCCGACTATCAGCGGGTCGGCGCCGATGGCGAACCGGCGCAGGGCGCGCCCTCGTCGCAGGAACACAGCGTGGCCGACTATATAGCGGGCATGACTGACCGCTATGCCATGCGCGAGCATCGCCGCCTGTTCGAGGTCGACGAGATCTGAAAACCTAAAGCAGATGTCGCAGCGGATGGGCGCCGGCCGGCCAGACCGGTGCAAAGAAACGCTCGACCTGTTCGTCGCCGACCGCATCGACCGTCGCCGGATCCCAGCGCGGCGCATCATCCTTGTCGATCACCGCCGCCCGTATTCCCTCCAGCACGTCGCGGTGTTCGAAGCAATGACGCACCATCGATCGCTCCATGCGCAGGCAATCGGCCAGCGTCATGGTTGCGCCACGCCGTAACTGTTCCAGGGTCACGCACAGCAGCAGGGGTGAGCGCTTTCGCATCGACACCAGCGCAGCCTGCGCAAAGGGCGATTCATCCTGCGCCAGCGAGGCCATGATGGCCGCCACCGACGGTTCGCTGAAATGCCGGTCGATCAACACGTCCTGAAGTGAGAGTGCATGGGGTGGCATGCTTGCGGTTGCAACGACCGGACCGGCGGCGTCTGCCGCGACATCGCGCCACCGTTCGGCAGGCGCGTCCGCCAAGTTTTCGATCAGCGCATTCAGTCGTGCGGACTGCACAAGCAGGTCGGCTAATCCGGCGTGCACGGCATCGGTGCCGTCGATGGTGTGGCCGGTCAGGCCAAGGTACCTGCCCGTGGCACCGCGCGCACGGGGCAGGAAGAAGCTACCGCCGACATCGGGGAACAGGCCGATATTGACTTCCGGCATGGCCATGCGGGTGCGTTCGGTAACGATGCGCATGCCGTGCGCCGCACCACTCTGCGAAATCCCCATCCCGCCACCCATGACGATGCCGTCCATGAGTGCGATGTACGGTTTTGGGAAGTGGTGAATCAGGTGGTTGAGCGCGTATTCTTCCGTGAAAAAATCTTCCAGCGTCGCGCTGCCGCCGAGCGGCGTGCCGCTTGCCACCTGATGGAAATAGCGGATGTCGCCGCCGGCGCAGAAGGCGCGTGCCTCGCTGCCGCGAACGACCACGGCATCGATGGCCGGATCATCGCACCAGGCGCCGAGGATCGCGGTCATGGTGCGCACCATGTCGAGCGAGAGGGCGTTCAGGGCGCGGGGGCGATCTAGCGTCAGGCAGGCGAGACGCCGGTCGATGGTCGTCTTGATATGGTCGGTCATGGCGCAGATGGTAAGTGGGAAACAGCTATTTTACCGGCCACGACCCGTGCGGCCGCACGCACATGAAAAAGGGCGCATCGTCTGCGCCCTCACGGTCAAGTAACGCCGAATTGTTCGGCAAGTGGCGTGCGCATCAGGAAGGGGCGGCTGCCACGACTGCCGGTTCCGGCAAATGCTTGATCGCGTCGTGTTGATGGTCCTGCAGTTTGGTTTTGTATTTGATGACCTGGCGATCGAGTTTGTCGATCAAGGCATCAATGGCTGCATACAGGTCTTCGGCGATGCTCTCGGCATGCAGGTCCTTGCCGCGCAGTCGTAAATTGATCTCAGCCTTCTGTCGTTTTTCTTTTTCCGGGAGCTTATCGACAGTCAGGATGACCGCGATATCAATGACATGATCGAAATGGCGTCGAATGCGTTCCAGCTTGGTTTGCACGTATTCGCGAATGGCAGGTGTCAGTTCGAGGTGATGTCCACTGATTGTCAGATTCATACAGCGCTCCTAAGTGTTCAAAAACTAAAGGGACTTGCGCAGATTTACTGGTGGTATTTTCAGTGCTTCGCGATACTTTGCCACGGTGCGGCGCGCGATCACCATACCTTGTTCGCCCAGCATGTCTGCAATTTTGCTGTCAGAGAAGGGAATCTTGGGGTCTTCGGCTCCTATCAATTGTTTAATGAGGGCGCGGATCGCAGTCGACGAGGCTTCGCCGCCTGCCTCCGTAGCGACGTGACTTCCGAAGAAGTACTTTAGTTCGAACATCCCATGCGGGGTAAGCATGTATTTTTGCGTTGTCACACGGGAAATTGTGCTCTCGTGTAAACTTAGTGTATCAGCAATTTCGCGTAAGACAAGGGGTCGCATTGCCACCGCGCCATGCGAAAAAAAGTTCCTCTGCCGGTCCACGATGGCCTGCGCCACGCGCAAGATCGTATCGAAGCGCTGACGCATGTTCTTGATCAGCCACTTGGCTTCCTGCATCTGCGAGGTGAGCGATCCCTCGCCCTTGCTCTGCTTGAGAATGTTGGCGTAGAGCGAATTGATTCGAAGCCGCGGCATCACATCGTGGTTGAGCATGACTTGCCAGCCGCCGCGCAGGCGCTTGACGATCACGTCGGGCACCACGAAATCGGAGGCGTCGGAGGCGAAGGAGGCGCCCGGATGCGGGTTGCACTGCTTGATGACGATTTGCGCTTCACGCAGGTCTTCGTCGTCGCAATCGAGCGCCTTCTTGAGCTTGTTGAAATCACGCTGTGCGAACAGCGACAGGTAGTTTTCCACGATCGCCAGCGCCATGCGCCGCGTCACCATCGGGATTTTCGGCATGCGGCGGATCTGCAGTGACAGGCATTCGGCCGCATTGCGCGCACCCACGCCCGGTGGGTCGAAACTCTGGATCAGCTTCAACGCGATCGACAGTTCGTCGAGGTCGATTTCCAGCTCTTCCGGCAGACGCGCATGGATCGCTTCCAGCGACTCTTCCAGGTATCCGTTGTCGGTGAGGGCATCGATCATCAGCTCGACCAGCGCCCGGTCGCGCAAGGTGTCGAGCGTGACCCGCATCTGTTCGAGTAGATGCTCGCGCAGGGTGCATTCGTGCGCTTCGAGTTGCGGGCGGGCGTCGTCGTCGTCGGGCGCCTTGGCGGTCTTGGCGACATCGTCGAAGCTCCACTCGGCCTCGCCGTTGGTGTCGGCCGCTGCGGTGTCAGGTGCGTCGAAGCTGGTGTCGCCCTCGACGCCGGGCGCCGCATTGGCGTCCTCGCTGGCGCCTTCGGGCGTCGAGCCGACCGCGCCGATGGCACCATCGGCCAGCAATCGAACCGAGTGATCGAGCGGATCATCCACCCGTTCGAGCAAGGGATTGTCGCAGAGGATCTGCTCGAGTTCCTGATGCAGCTCGAGCGTCGACAGCTGCAGCAAGCGGATCGATTGCTGCAGCTGTGGTGTCAGCGCGAGATGCTGTGAGACGCGAAGTTGTAGGCTCTGTTTCATGATTGGGGGAAGGCTGCCATTACATCCTGAAGTGCTCGCCCAGATACACCCGCCGCACGGATTCGTCGGCGATGATGTCATCCGGTCGGCCACTGGCCAGTACTGCTCCCTGATTGATGATGTAGGCGCGATCGCAGATACCCAGCGTCTCGCGCACATTGTGATCGGTGATGAGCACGCCGATTCCACGTTCCTTCAGAAACCGGACGATGCGCTGGATCTCGATCACGGCGATCGGGTCGACACCGGCGAACGGTTCGTCGAGCAGGACGAAGCGCGGATTGGTCGCCAGCGCGCGCGCGATCTCGACCCGGCGCCGTTCGCCGCCAGACAGCGACAACGCCTGATTGCCGCGCAGCTTTTCGATCTGCAGTTCGGCCAGCAAGGTGTCGAGCCGTTCTTCGATGGCCGCCTTCGACATCGGCTTGCCGTCGACTTTCTGCAACTCCAGCACGGCACGGATATTGTCTTCCACCGTCAGCTTGCGAAAGACCGAGGCTTCCTGCGGCAGGTAAGACAGGCCGAGCGTGGCGCGGCGGTGAATCGGCAGACGCGAGATACCGATGCCGTCGAGATCGATTTCACCCGCATCGAGCGGCACCAGGCCGACGATCATGTAGAACGACGTGGTCTTGCCGGCGCCGTTCGGGCCGAGCAAACCGACGACTTCGCCGCTGGCGACCTGTAGCGAGACATCGCGCACGACCTGGCGCGCGCCATAACTTTTCTGCAAGCCGCGGACGATCAACGTACTGCTGGGCAGAGGACTGCTCATGTCACTTGTCTTTCGGTTCAATGCGCGGCTGGATTACCGCCTTGATGCGGCCACTGCCAGGCTTGGCGCCCGGTGCATTGTTGTTGACGGCGATGAATTCGGCCTTGGTGTCGTAGGAAATGAATTCGCCTTCGATTTCGTCCGTCGGCCGCGCTCCCTCGAGACGGCGCAGTTTGGCTTTCGAGAACAGCTTCACCAGTTCGGCACGACCATCGTATTCGATGCGTTCTGCTTCGCCCTCCACCCACAGGTTGGGTCCGCCGTCCCGCTTCTGGCGAAACGTCGCCAGCGCGCCCGGGGCCGCATACAGGGTCGCGAACTGGTAGCCCGCGCGGTCCTGGGTGACGACCACGCGGCCGGCTTTCATCAGGAGCGATCCGCGGGTGAGGATGACGTTGCCGGTGAAGGTATTGACCTGTTTCACATCATCGTAGGTCATCTGGTCGGCAGCAATGTCGGTCGCTTTCTCGGAGTCGGCTTTTTCAGCGTATGCGAGGCTGGCGGTGGCAATATTGAGTGCGCACAGTGAGAATAAAAAAAATCGTTTCATGAAAATTCCTGTTCGTCTCGCCCGGGTCTGGTGCCCAGTATGTCGCCGATGCCGAGCGCGAGATTGCGCCCGGTTCAGTCGGTGTCTGATGGATGGTTCAGGGCCCGGCAGTTGCGCCTTTCGGTGGATAGGTACCGTGCACGCGCCGCGCCATGCTGAATTCCCGCTTGGCGTTATTGGCAACCATGCCGATGCCGGTCATGTGCGCACTGCCCAGCGTCAGATCAGCGGCCTTGTCGGTCTGGATGACATCATCGTCGGGCAGGATCAAGAGATACTCCGTCATCAGGTGAAAATGTTCGCTGGTGGCCGAGGCGGGGCGATCGGCGTCGACCTTGTCATACATGTGAATCTTGCTGCTCTCCGGATCGACCATCGCGCGCTGCGAGCGCATGGTCAGCGGCGGCGCGGTCTGGCTCAGGCTGTGTACCACCGGCAGCGTGATTTCATAGGTGTCGTCGAGCGGACGGTGGATCATGCGGGTGCCGGCGATGTTGTAGCGCGCCTCGCCGGTCTTCGACATCCGCACGAAATTGAAATGTTCGACGTAATAATCAGGTTCGTTGCGCAGCGCGCCCGGGGTTCTGTCGACTGCGCTCTTCTGCATCACTTCCAGCAGCCAGAAACTACCCAGCGCCAGACCGATGCCGAGTCCCAGCAACAGCAGCATCCGGTAGCGATTGCCGGCACGGCGGCTGCTCATGCCAGGTACGGCGCGAGCACCGCCTCGTATCTGTCCTGCGCGCGCAGGATCAGGTCGCATACCTCGCGCGCCGCGCCACGTCCGCCGTGCGCCTCGGTGACATAGTGCACGCGCGAGCGAACCTCGGCATGACCGTTGGGCACACTCGCGGCAAAGCCTACCTGCAGCAACAGCGGCAGATCGAGCCAGTCGTCACCGATGAATCCGCAGGCACTAGCTGGCAGGCCAGTGGTCTGCAACAGTTGCGTAAAGGCCTGCCGCTTGTCATGCACGCCCTGGATCACGTGTTCGATCGACAGGTCAGTCGCGCGGCGCAGCACGATCGGCGAAGCGCGGGCGCTGATGATCGCGGTCGCAATTCCACTCTGCTGCAACAGCTTGATGCCATGACCATCGAGCACGTTAAAGCTTTTCAACAGCTCGCCGTCGGCGCCGAGATGCAAGCTGCCATCGGTCAGGATGCCGTCTACGTCGAAGATCATGAGGCGCACGCCGGCCGCCCGTCGCGTCACTTCCGCCAGCGGCAAGGTTCCGGACATCAGATCACCTTGGCGCGGGTGAGGTCGTGGATGTGCAGGGCGCCGACCAGTCGGCCGGTGGCGTCGGCTACCAGTAATTGATTGATGCGGAAGCGCTCCATCATCTCGACCGCTTCGACTGCGAGCTGGTCCGGTCCGATGGTGCGCGGATTGGCATGCATGACCTCGGCAATCGACAGCCGGGTGAAGTCCTGGACATGCTCGATCAGCCGGCGCAGGTCGCCATCCGTGAACACGCCGACCGGGCGGAACTGCGCATCGACGACGGCAGTCATTGCCATACCCTTGAGGGTAATTTCGAGCAGCGCCGCCGACAGGCTGACGTCCGGCGTGACCGTGGGAATCGCGTCGCCGGTGCGCATGACGTCGCGCACGTGGGTCAGCAGTCGCCGGCCGAGCGCGCCGCCCGGATGGGAGCGCGCAAAGTCATCCTCGCCGAAACCGCGGGCGTCGAGCAGCGCGACCGCCAGGGCGTCGCCCATGGCCAGCGCCGCGGTGGTGCTGGCCGTCGGCGCCAGGTTCAGCGGACAGGCTTCCTGCTCGACGCCGACGTCCAGGTGCACGTCGGCCAAGCGCGCAAGGGTCGAGTCGTCGTTGCCGGTCATCGCGATCAGGGTGGCGCCCATGCGCTTGAGGATGGGGACGATCGCCAGCAATTCACCAGCCTCGCCGGAATTGGAAATCGCGATCAGCGCATCGGCGCCGGTGATCATGCCGAGGTCGCCGTGCGAGGCTTCGGCGGCGTGTACGAACAGGGCGGGGGTGCCGGTCGAGGCCAGGGTCGAAGCGATCTTGCGGGCGATGTGGCCGGACTTGCCGATACCGGACACCACCACCCGGCCGCTGCACGCCAGCAAAAGGCCGACGGCGCTGGCGAACGGATCGTCGATGCGGTCGGTCAGCCGGTTCTGCAGGCCGACGATGGCGTCAGCTTCGATCTGGAAGGTCGTGCGCGCCAACTGCAGCGCGCGACGCGCGGCATCGGCGTCGAATACGGTCGGCAAGGTTTTTGCATGGGTTACACTCATGCCGAAAGTATAAACCAATTAGCTAAGCAAAAAACCTGCCAGACGTAACAAAATCCCCGTCTTGACGCTTCGTAAAAACCGTTATCGATTCGCTCATGATTCTGTCATCGCTTGAACTAACCCTGTTGCTGCTGGGCGCGTCGGTGCTCGGCGTGGTCGCTTTCCGCATGTTGCACCTGCCGCCGATGCTGGGCTACGTGGCCGTCGGCATCGTCATCGGTCCACATGCGCTGGGCCTGGTGCAGGATGAATCCGGCACCCAGCATCTGGCTGAATTCGGCGTGGTCTTCCTGATGTTTTCCATCGGCCTGGAGTTCTCGCTGCCCAAGCTGATGTCGATGCGGCGCATCGTCTTTGGTCTCGGCCTGGCGCAGGTGCTGCTGACTGTCGTGGCGACCATGATCAGCGGCGTACTGGCGGCACTGCTGTTGCCGAAACTGGTCAGCGTGAGTTGGCAGGCGGCGTTTGCACTCGGCGGCGCGCTGGCGATGTCGTCGACGGCGATCGTCTCCAAGATGCTCACCGAGCGCCTGGAACTGGAGAGCGAACACGGGCGGCGCATCATGAGCGTGCTGTTGTTCCAGGATCTGGCACTGGTGCCGCTGCTGATCATCGTGCCGGCACTGGCCCACCCCGGCGGCAACCTGATGGCCACGCTCGCCTGGGCCACCTTCAAGGCGGCGCTGGTGCTGATCCTGTTGCTGTTCATCGGCCAGAAACTGTTGCGCCGCTGGTTCCGCGTCGTGGTCCAGCGCCGTTCGCAGGAACTGTTCATGCTCAACCTGCTGCTCGTCACGCTCGGGGCAGCTTGGGTCACGGAGCGCGCCGGCCTGTCGCTGGCGCTGGGCGCTTTCGTGGCGGGCATGCTGATTTCGGAGACCGAATACCGGCATCAGGTCGAGGAAGACATCAAGCCGTTTCGTGACGTCCTGTTGGGCCTGTTCTTCGTCACCATCGGCATGCTGCTCAACGTACCGCTGGTACTGCAAAACTGGTGGCTGGTGCTGTTGTTGCTGGTTGGACCGGTGTTCCTCAAATTCGCGCTGATCGCGGCGCTGGCGAGGTTCTTCGGATCGTCCACCGGGGTGGCCCTGCGCACCGGGCTGGCACTGGCGCAAGCCGGCGAATTCGGCTTCGTGCTGCTCAATCAGGCCGGCGGCCTGAAACTGCTTGACCCGCTGCTGATCCAGATGATCCTCGCTTCGATGGTGCTGTCGATGTTGGTCGCGCCGTTCCTGATCGAGCGCTCGGATGCGATCGTCCTGAAACTCTCGGCCAATGAATGGATGATGCAGTCGCTCACACTCACCCGCATCGCGACCCGCACCATGACGGTTCAGCGTCACGTGATCATCGCCGGTTTCGGGCGCAGCGGGCAGAACCTGGCGCGCCTGCTGGAAGAGGAGAACATCGTCTACCATGCCCTCGACCTGGAGCCGGACCGGGTGTCGGAAGCGCAGGCCAGCGGCGCCATGGTGTCGTATGGCGACGCCGCGCGCCGAGAAAGCCTGATTGCCGCCGGTATCCATCGCGCCGCCGCGCTGGTGATCACCTACACCAATACCGCTTCGGCGCTGAAGGTGCTGCACTTCGTCCAGGAACTCGCACCGACGCTGCCGGTCATCGTGCGCAGCCACGACGATACCGACCTCGACAAGTTGCGCGCCGCCGGTGCCACCGAAGTGGTGCCGGAACTGATGGAAGGCAGCCTGATGCTGGCGTCGCATGCGTTGGTGGTGCTGGGCGTGCCGCTGCGCCGGGTGGTGCACCGGGTACAGGCGGCGCGCGACGAGCGGTATGCATCGTTGCGCGGTTATTTCCATGCCGCAGGCGACACCGCCGAGGAGGATGATCATCTGCAGGTGCGTTTGCATTCAGTGACCCTGGGCGCCGATGCCAGCGCCGTCGGCAAGAGCGTCGAAGCGCTCGATCTCGGCCAGACCGGTTGTGCCGTGAGCATGCTGCGGCGGGCCAAGGATCGCGTCGAAATCAGCAGCCAGACCCGTTTGCAGGAGGGTGACACGCTGGTCTTGCGCGGCACCACCGCAGCCATCGCGCTGGCCGAGGCGCGCCTGCTCAAGGCCTGAGCAGGGCAGCCTGATCCAATTCCCGCTAGGATACGGTTTTCGCTGCGCTCGCAGCGCGTGCACTGTCTGCGACTGCTTCCGCGCTACTCCCTGAAAGGCTGTTGTCCCATGTCGACCCCCGTCAAATTCGTGCTCCTGATCGTGGCAGGGCTGGTCCTGCTCGGTGCAGTGGCCGCCTGCTCGCCGCTGCAGACCATCAATGCGCTTACTTCCAGCAGCACCTACGCCCGCAGCGACGACCTCGCCTACGGCAGCGACGTGCGTGACCGGCTCGACATCTACGCGCCGGCCGGCGCCGCGGGCCTGGCGCCGGTGGTGGTGTTCTTCTACGGCGGCAGCTGGAACAGCGGGAGCCGCAAGGACTACAAGTTCGTCGGGGAAGCGCTGGCCTCGCGCGGCATCCTGGCGGTGGTCGCGGATTACCGACTCTATCCGCAGGTTCGCTATCCGGCCTTCCTGGAAGATTCTGCCGCCGCCGTCGTCTGGACCGCGAAAGAAGTGCGCAAGTACGGTGGCGACCCGAAGCGTCTGTTCGTCATGGGCCACAGCGCCGGCGGCTACAACGCGGCCATGGTAGCTCTCGACGGCCGCTGGCTGGCACAGGGCGGCATGAGCCCGGCGATGCTGCGCGGCTGGATCGGCCTGGCCGGTCCTTACGATTTCATCCCGATCAAGGAAGAGGCTGTGCGTCCGGTGTTCTTCTTTCCGAATACGCCACCCGAGTCGCAGCCGATCAACCACGTCACGGCCGCCGCGCCGCCGACGCTGCTGATTGCGTCGAACAAGGACAGTCTGGTCGACCCGATCCGTAACACTGGCGGCTTGGCCAACAAGCTGCGCGCGGCGGGCGTACCGGTGCAGGAGACCTATTTCGACAACACTAGCCACACCAGCCTGGTCGGTTCGCTGGCGCGGCCCCTGCGCGGCCTGGCGCCGACCCTGGACGTGATCGAACGGTTCGTCAAGTCGGATGGCGGTCGCATCGCCGTCATCTCGCCATCTCCTGCGGCACCCGTGATGGCGACCTCGCCCTGGGCGCGCGGTAGCCCCGCCAGACTCGGAAAGGTCCGGCATGGAAGTGATCGAACGGATCGTTGGCATCATCGTTCCGGTGTTCGTGATCATCGCGCTCGGTTACGGCTATGCACGGCGCTCGGCCCCAGCGTCCAGTCCGACATGATTTCGGTCAACCGGGTCAGCATGGATGTGCTGTGTCCATTATTGCGGCAATATGGGTTTGCCGCTGGCGGTCCTGGCGGTCCTGGCGTTCGGCAGCGCCAGCCTGCCGGCCGCGGTGGCACTGTTCATGGCCAGCAACCTGGTTTATTTTTCGGTGGGCATCGCCTTGATTCGCAGCGGTGACCGTGTGGACGGCGCGAGCAATGCGTCACCCTGGCGCTTGCTGGCCAGCCCGATGATGCTGGCGATGATGGCCGGGGTGATTTTTGCGGGAGTGTGGATCGGCGCGCCGGCGCCCTTGTTCCAGGGGTTGAAATTGCTGGTCGAAGCGTGCATCCCGATCATGCTCTTCGCGCTCGGGGTACGCATGGTCGATGTCAGCCTCAAGAGCTGGCACATCGGTCTGGCGGGTGCTGTCATGTGTCCGGTCGCTGGGCACCGTGCAGCGCGGCCAGATGTACCTCTTCGCGACGCTGCCCCCGGCCGTGTTCTGCTTCATGGTGGCCGAGCGCTACCAGCAGGAGCCGGACAAGGTCGCCGCCATCGTCCTGCTCGGCAATCTGGCAGCCATCGGTTTCGTCCCGGTCGGCCTGTGGTTCGGCTTGCGCTGATCCACGGGCCAGCCGAAGCCGTCATCAGGCAGATTTTTTCAGCTTCAGCAGCGGCGCCAGGTACTGGCCGGTAAAGCTGGCCGGGTTCCGGGCCACGTCTTCCGGCGTGCCGGTGGCGATGATCTGGCCGCCGCCGGCGCCGCCTTCCGGACCCAGGTCGATGAGCCAGTCGGCGGTCTTGATGACGTCCAGATTGTGCTCGATGATGACGACCGTGTTGCCCTGGTCGCGCAGCCGGTGAATCACCTTCAGCAGCAGGTCGATGTCGTGGAAATGCAGACCCGTGGTCGGCTCGTCGAGGATGTACAGCGTGCGGCCAGTATCGCGTTTGGACAGCTCCAGCGACAGCTTGACCCGCTGCGCTTCGCCGCCCGACAGCGTGGTCGCGCTCTGACCCAGCCGGATGTAGCCGAGCCCGACGTCGAGCAACGTATGCAGCTTGCGCGCGATGACCGGCACCGGCTTGAAGAATTCATGCGCTTCCTCGACCGTCATGGCCAGGACTTCGGTGATGTTCTTGCCCTTGTACTGGACTTCCAGGGTTTCGCGGTTGTAGCGCTTGCCGTGGCAAACATCGCACGGGACGTAGACGTCCGGCAGGAAGTGCATCTCCACCTTCAGTACGCCATCGCCCTGGCACGCTTCGCAGCGCCCGCCCTTGACGTTGAAGGAAAAGCGCCCGGCCGAATACCCGCGTTCCTTGG
Source organism: Herminiimonas sp. (assembly GCA_014376645.1). GTDB lineage: Bacteria > Pseudomonadota > Gammaproteobacteria > Burkholderiales > Burkholderiaceae_D > JANXSS01. The sequence goes on from JACMRD010000129.1 coordinate 52,363, forward strand.
CTGCCGGGACGGTGGCGAACAGATCGCGGATCGGCGTGAACAGGCCCGTGTAAGTCGCCGGATTGGAACGCGGCGTGCGTCCGATCGGACCCTGGTCGACCGAGATTACCTTGTCGAAATGCTCCAGCCCGGACACCGATTCATGCGCCGCCGGTTCTGCCTGCGAGCCGTACAGATGACGCGCCGCGGCGTGATACAACGTATCGTTGACCAGGGTCGACTTGCCGGAACCGGACACGCCGGTCACGCAGGTCAGCAGGCCCACCGGCAGGTCGAGCCGCACGTTCTTGAGATTGTTGCCGGTGGCGCCGATGATGACGAACTGCTTCTTCGGATTCGGCACGGTGCGTTTTTTCGGCACCGCGATCTGCAGTGTGCCGTTCAGGTATTTCGCGGTCAGTGAATCCTTGTTCTTCAGGATTTCCTTCAGTGTGCCCTGGGCGATGATGGCGCCGCCGTGCACGCCGGCGCCGATGCCCATGTCGACCACGTAGTCGGCGCAACGGATCGCGTCTTCGTCGTGCTCCACCACCAGCACGCTGTTGCCGATGTCGCGCAGGTGCTTCAGGGTCGTGATCAGGCGGTCGTTGTCGCGCTGGTGCAGGCCGATCGACGGCTCGTCGAGCACGTACATCACGCCGGTGAGACCCGAGCCGATCTGCGAGGCCAGCCGGATACGCTGCGCTTCACCGCCCGAGAGGGTATCGGCGCTGCGTTCGAGCGACAGGTAGTCGAGTCCGACGTTGTTCAGGAACTTCAGGCGCGAGACGATTTCCTTGACGATGCGGTCGGCGATTTCCTTCTTCGATCCGGTCAGCGTCAGACCTTCGAAAAACGCCAGCGTCTCGCGCAGCGGCGTGGCGGCGACCTCGTAGATGGCGCGTTCTTGTGCGCCAGTGCCAACCTTCACGAAGCGGGCTTCGACCCGCAGACGCGCGCCCTTGCAGGAAGGGCATTCCTTCTCATTGATGAATTTCGCCAGTTCTTCCTTGACCGTCATCGAATCGGTTTCGCGATAGCGCCGCTGCAGGTTGTTGACCACGCCTTCGAAGGTGTGTTCGCGAATGACCGTGCGGCCGCGCTCGTTGACGTAGGTGAACGGGATCGTCTGCTTGCCAGAGCCGTACAGCACCACTTCCTGCGCCTTGGCAGGCAGCTTTTCGAAGGGTATGTCTACATCGAATTCGTAGAAAGCTGCCAGATTCGACAGCATCTGGAAATAGAACTGGTTGCGCCGGTCCCAGCCCTTGACCGCACCAGAGGCCAGCGACAGGTTGGGAAAGGCGACGATGCGTTTCGGATCGAAGAACTCGATGTGACCGAGCCCGTCGCATTCCGGGCAGGCGCCCATCGGATTGTTGAACGAGAACAAGCGCGGCTCGAGTTCCTGCAGCGAGTAGCCGCAGGTCGGGCAGGCGAATTTGTTGGAGAACACGTGTTCATGCCCGTGGTCCATCTCCAGTGCCACCGCGCGGCCGTCCGCCAGGCGCAGCGCGGTCTCGAAACTCTCGGCCAGACGCTGCTTCATGTCGTCCTTGACCTTGATGCGGTCGATCACGACGTCGATGGTGTGCTTCTCGGCTTTCTTCAGTTTCGGCAGGTCGTCGACCTCGACGATCTTCGCCTTGGCGGTGCCGCTCTGGACCCGGAACCGCACGAAGCCCTGCGCCTGCATCTGCTCGAACAGGTCGACGTGCTCGCCCTTGCGGTTGGCCACCACGGGCGCCAGGATCATCAGCTTGGTGTCTTCCGGCATGGCCAGTACCGTATCGTCCATCTGCGATACCGATTGCGCAGCCAATGGTTTTTCCGGATGGTCGGGACAGTAGGGCGTGCCGACCCGCGCGTACAGCAGGCGCAGGTAATCGTGGATTTCGGTGACGGTGCCGACGGTCGAGCGTGGGTTGTGTGAAGTGGCCTTCTGTTCGATCGAGATGGCCGGCGACAGGCCCTCGATCAGATCGACGTCGGGCTTTTCCATCAACTGCAGGAATTGCCGTGCATAGGACGAGAGCGACTCGACGTAGCGCCGCTGACCTTCGGCATACAGGGTGTCGAATGCCAGAGACGACTTGCCCGATCCGGACAGACCGGTGATGACGATGAGTTTGTTGCGGGGCAGGTCGAGATTGATGTTCTTTAGATTGTGGGTGCGCGCACCGCGGATACGAATTTCTTCCATTCACTGCTTTCAGCGGGAGGATCAACCCGACACTATAGCGGGTTTTGGTTTCTGGGGTAAAAGCTCCGGCCGGTAGGTCCGAGCGTGCTGCCGACACCGTTGAGTCGGCAAATCCGATCGTGCCTCGCATATAATATTGGTTCGCGCGCGGCGATAAAAGGGCAGCTGAATGGCGCCGTGCAAACATAGTTAACCTGGAGAATCAAGTCATGGCATCGGTCAATAAAGTCATCATCGTCGGCAACCTCGGACGCGATCCGGAGACGCGCTACATGCCCAATGGCGAAGCGGTTACCAACATCGCGGTTGCAACGACCGAAAGCTGGAAAGACAAGAGCAGCGGCGAAAAGAAAGAGCTCACCGAGTGGCACCGCATCACCTTTTATCGCAAGTTGGCGGAGATCGCCGGCCAATACCTGAAAAAAGGCTCGCAAATTTATATTGAAGGCCGCCTGCAGACCCGCAAGTGGACCGACAAGGAAAACGTCGAGCGTTACACCACTGAAATCATTGCAGATTCGATGCAGATGCTTGGTAGCCGTCAGGGCATGGGTGGTGGTGCAGGCGCACCGATGGATGATGATTACGCCAGCAGTGCACCGGCGCCACGCCAGTCTTCAGGCGGTGGTAGCGGCGGTGGTGGCATGGGCGGTGGTCGTGAAGGTGGCGGCAGCAGCGGCGGCAGCAGCGGTGGCGGCGCACGCCAGCCCGCCAAGCCGGCGCCGAACTTCAACGACATGGATGACGACATCCCGTTCTGAGACCGGGTGAAGCCGTAGGAATTTCCACGCAGCTCGTTCAAGGCTGCGTTTTTCATTGTGCGTCAACGAATGACATGGTTGTGTCAACCAGCGCCCGGCCGCTCTGACATCGCCTTCAGCAGTCGTGGTTCATAA
>JACMRD010000130.1 GCA_014376645.1 Herminiimonas sp.
AATTGATGCTGATCTAGGTGGCGGTCAATGCCACGAACCAGCCATTTACCTTGCTGCCAGAAAACAGCAAAAAAGGGGCGATTCCGATGCGAAGAGAAATCTCCCTTATTGTTTGAAAAATACTGTATTTCTTGCAATAAAATTTCTAGTCGCGGTATTCTTCGTCCGATTCCATTGTCAAAACGGACCGGCGCCGCAAGGACGCCGAAAAAATGAAAATAACGTAGGGGAGAAAATTTTGGAAATTGACGTTTCGCATGATTAAATAACCGTCGCTTGACATTCGCGGGCAAGGTCTGCGGTCATGCCGATCGACCGAGTCCTGCGCTCCGGCCGGTTACTCCGCGCCGCCTCTGGTGACCTTCCATCGAACCCTTGCTTGATCCATCGCGCATGCCGTGCGCGCGGCGCGCCCCATGGCGTCGTCCCGGCGCCTGGTAGCGCATGCTAGACTTTTCAACGCTCGGCAGGACTGCCTGACGCCACGAAAAAGGAATCCCATTGAAATTCATCCACGCCGCCGACCTTCACGTCGACAGCCCCTTGCGCGGCCTCGACAATTACGACGGTGCGCCGGTCGAACGTCTGCGTGGCGCCACGCGCCAGGCATTGATCGCGCTGGTCGATCTGGCCATCGTGGAGCAGGTCGACCTGCTCATTCTGGCGGGCGATATCTATGACGGCAATTGGGCGGATTTCCGGACCGGGTTGTTTTTCCGGGAGCAGATGCTGCGCTTGACCCGGGTCGGTATCCTGGTCTTCATCGTCAAGGGCAATCACGATGCCGAAAGCCAGATCACCCGGCAGTTGCCGGCAGTCGCAGGCGTGCACGTCTTCAGCTCGCTCAAAAGCGAGACGGTCGAGATCGATGCTCTGCAGGTCGCCGTGCATGGCAGGAGTTTTCCCGAGCGCGCGGTGCCGGAAGACCTGGTGCCGCAGTATCCGGTCGCGGTTGCCGGCAAGTTCAACATCGGCATCCTGCATACCAGCTTGAACGGGCGTGCCGGGCATGATCCGTACGCGCCAACGACCTTGGACATGCTCAATGCGAAAGGCTACGATTATTTTGCGCTCGGTCATGTGCATGCGCGGGAAATCGTTCAGGAAGCAGACCCGCGCATCGTCTACCCGGGCAACCTTCAGGGCCGTCATGCCAGGGAGACCGGGCCAAAGGGTTGTGAGCTGGTGACCGTCACCGGGGGCCGGATCGAGAGCGCGATCTTCGTGCCGCTGGAGTTGGTGCGCTGGCACCAGGTGGCGATCGACGTGACGACCATTGCCACTGTCGACGCGCTTTCGCGTGTCTTCATCCAGCAGGGCGCCGTGCTGGCGGCGGGCGCCAGGGATCGGCTGCATGCCGTACGGGTACTGTTGCATGGCGAAAGCACGTTGCACGCGCTCGAAGCTCGCCAACCCGGTTCGCTCGGGGCTGCCATTCAGGCGGCGGCGCAGGAGTTCGACGATGCCGATCTGTGGATCGAGGAAATCCGTCTTGACCTGCGTTCGCCGATGGATCGGGGCGCTGCCGCCGAGCGGCTCGATGCGGTGGGTGAAGTGGTTCGATTGGTCGATGCCATGGCAGCCGACGATGCCGTCCTGAAGTCCTGGATCGCGCAGCAGCTGAGCGAACTGGGTACATTGCCGGCCGGTTTCGGCGACGGCGATCCGGCCGCCTTGACGCTCGAGGCAATGCGCGCCGTACTCGCCGACGCGGAAGCCACCGTGCTGATCCAGCTGCAGGGCGCCGCATCCACCGGAGAGGCACGTTGAAACTGATTCGTCTTCACCTCCAGGCCTTCGGGCCTTTCACGGACCGGATTCTTGATTTTGGCGCGACCGGCCAGAGCCTGGTTATCGTCTACGGACCGAACGAGGCCGGCAAATCGTCAATGCTGCGCGCCATTTCCGACCTGCGTTTCGGCATTCCCGCCCAGAGCAAGGATAACTTCGTCCATGCACACCCCGACATGCGGGTCGGCGGCACCTTCGTCGATCGCCAGGGCGCCGAATTCAGCGTCGTGCGGCGCAAGGGGCGTGGCGCGACGCTGAACATGGCCGGTGCCGCCGCAGACGTGCCGGTGCCGCCCGAGATCGAGGCCATGATCACCTGCGGCCTGACCAAGGAGGACCACGATGCGATGTTCGGCCTCGATCACGGCCGCCTGCGCGAAGGTGGGGAAGCCTTGCTCAAGGGTGAAGGCGAGGTCGGGGCTGCCTTGTTCGAAGCCAGCGCCGGTGTGCGCAGCATTCCTGCCGTCCTCGAACAGCTCGACCTGTCCGCGCGCAAGCACTTCATGCCTGGCGCCCGTGGCAAAAACGCCTTGATCAATGCCGCCCTGCGCGACTATCACGACCGGCAGGCCGATTACAAGCGGGCGCTGATCCGGCCAGCGCAATGGAGTGATCTTTTCAAGAAGCACCAGGCCGCAGCTGAAGCGCTCGGCATCCTCGAGCAGCGCCGGCGCGACTTGAATGCCCGGCTTCTGGACTTCAAGGAAATGCGTGCCGTTGCGCCGGTCCTGCGCACGCTCGATCAAGCGGTACTGACGTCGCAGGAGCTGGCGCACGTCATTCTGCTGTCACCGGAGTCGGCCACGGAGCGAGCAGGCGCCGAGGCGGGACTGGCGGCGGCCACGCACAGCGCCGGCAGCGACGCCGCGAGCGTCGCACGGCACGGCGCCGTCCTCGCGGGCCTTGCGTCCGATACGGCGGTCATTGCAATCGGCTCGACCATCGATCGTCTCGCCCTGTCCGCCGAATCGTTCGATGCGCACCAGAAGGATCTGGCGCAGGCCAGCAGCGACGTGTTGGCCGAGACCGCGCGGACGGCGACGCTGGCTGCCAGGATCGATCCGTCGGCGCTGGCCGACGAGGTCTGCGGCCGCGCGCCATCACCGGCGTTCAGGGCTGGAATCGATCAGAAATTGCAGGCTGCCGAACGAGCAGGACAGATGCTGGCGCAACACCGGGAACTGCTGGCGCGCCAGAGTACGGAGCCGCTCGAAGCGCTTCCCGAGGTAACGGCTTCACCGGAGTCCCGGATTGCGCTGCGTAGCGCCCGGCTCGAAGTCACGCGTTGCGATGCGGCCCTCACCCGTCTGGCAGCGCTGCCCGCTGAAATCAAGGCGACCCGACGTGCTCTCGATGGCGCCCTGACCGAAACCGGCCTGGCCGATGAGGCGGCGATCAGCCGCATTCGTCTGATGCTCGATGGCGAAATTGACACCGCCACCAGTCAGTGCGATCAGAACGCAACCAGGCGAGCTGGATTGACCCGGCGAATCGCCGAGATCAGCAGCGCCTTGACTAAGGAGAATGCCGAGCGCGGCCGCTTGCTGGCGGCGGGCGCCGTGCCGACCCGCGACGAGGTCCTGGCCGCGCGCAAGCATCGGGATGAAGGCTGGCGCCTGGTGCAAGGCACGTACATCGCGCGGACCAATCCCGATGCAACCGCCTACTGTTACGATGCGGCCCTGCCGGAAGCGTTCACGCACGCGATCACCCGTGCCGATCAACTGATCGATGACCTGGCGCGCGACACCCAACGTGCGACCCAACTGCAGGCATGTCTTCTCAAGATCGCGACGCTGGAAGGGGATCGACGCGATCTGCACAGGCAGGTCGAGCAACTGGACCAGGAGGCAGCCGTACAGGATGCAGCTTGGGCGACCAGACTCGCCACCGCCGGATTGCCCGCACTGGCGCCCGGTGCGTTGCGGGAGTGGCAAGCCCGCCTGACCCGGGCCCGCGGCGCCTGCGAAGCATTGCAGGCCAAGTGCGATGAGCTCGTGCAATCGCAGGACACGGAAGCCACGCTTGCGCGGACCCTGCGGCAAGCGATCGTCGGCACCCGAATGGGCGCACCGACGGATCGCACTGCGCTCGGAACGTTGTCGGCGATGGCGACCGAAATCGAAGACGAGCTCAGGCAGCGCGACAGGCAGTTCAATACTGCCGCCGGCAAGCGTGACGAACGAGAACAGAATCGGGTCCAGTTGGCGGCCCAGGAGAAAGAATTGTTTGTCGCATGCGAATCGAGCATCGCCGCGCTCGCGCCGTCGCTCGCAGCGCTGTTGCTGCCGGCGGGCTCAGGCTTACCGGTTGCAAGGGCGCGTCTTGGCGAATTCGACGTACTGGTGGCCGCACAGGAAAAGCGTGATGCCGCGGTCCAGACGCAGCAGCGTGCAAGCGATGCGCTGAGCCGTCTCGAGCAACAGTGTCGCAGCGTCGCAGTGACCCTCGGCGATCCGGCTCCGGCCGATCTGCGCTTGTACGTCGAGCGTGTCCTTGCCCGGCTCAAGGCAGCTCGCGCGGTCGAGACCGAGCGTACCGTTGCCTTGCAGGCCCACGAAGGCGCGCTGGAGAATCAGCGTACGCATCAGGACACCGCTGCCCGCCACGCGCTGGTGCTCGAGCGCCTCTGTGCTGCGGCCGGTGTGGCATCGACATCGCTGCTACCGCACGCGGAAGAGCAGTCACGGCGCAAGCGCGACGCACAGGTCGAAATCGACCGCGCCCGTACACAGCTGGCGCAGGCATCGCGCCGGTCGATCGAGGCCTTGCGCAGTCTTCTTGCGGGTCAGGACGGCACGAGCATCGATGCCGACGAAGCCGAGTGCCTGCACGCGCTGTCGATGCAGGAGGAAGCATTGCAAAAGGCCAGGCAACAGGAAGAGGACGCACGCCACGCCCTGGCTGCGGTCGACAGCGCCGATACGGCGGTGGTGTTTCGGGAAGGTATGGAGAGCGCCCTTGCCAGCGTGCGGTCGAATCTGTCGCCGTGGATCCGGTCGCGTCTGGCTCATGCATTGTTGACGGAAGCGTTGCGACGTTTCCGGGAGCGGGCGCAGGGACCGATGCTGATCGCCGCATCGAGTTACTTCTCCGGCATGACCAACGGTGAATTCACCCGCCTGGTCAGCGACGATACCCAGAGTCAGCCGGTCCTGATGGCGCAGCGCCATCACGGCGCGCCGATCCACGTCGAGGCGATGAGTGAAGGCACGCGCGACCAGCTCTATCTCGCGTTACGGCTGGCCGCACTGGCGCTGCGGCGCAGCGCAGGCGTGGATCTGCCCGTGATTCTGGACGACGCCCTGATGACGTCGGACGACACCCGGGCCGGCCTGATGCTGCAGGCGCTCGCCGATTTTTCCACCACGGGTCAAGTCATCGTTTTTACCCATCACGCGCACCTGATCGACGTGGCCAGGCGGGCTGTGTCGAGCGATGTATTGAGCGTGATCTCTTTATAAAAAAGGACTACCGCTCGCTGCACCACGCCGCCCACCATCGCCGATAGCCCCGTCGCCTGTCCGCAGTTGCCGATTAAGTAATCCGTGCAGGACTCCCGACGCTGTTTGTCCATGGCCGCACCGCCAAACCATTGGACACCTCGCAACCAGTTGCGCTCCTGCGTGCGTAACGTCAGCTACGCATTGAGGATGGTGCGGTTGCACGCTTACAAAATTTCTCCTTTTTCGGAATCGGCAGATTTTGGAAGATAAGATTCTATAAAGAAATTTTTATGAATTCTTAACTGCTGAGACTTCACCGATAACGGCA
>JACMRD010000131.1 GCA_014376645.1 Herminiimonas sp.
CCGGGCAGGCTCGACAGCATTGGCAGCAGCGCTGCCGAGAACCCTGCGTCGCCGCTGCCGATGCCGCTGCCGGTCCGGGTATCGACCTGCTTGGGCGGCGTGCCGGTCCGAGCGGTCACCTGCAACATCGGTGCAAGCGCTCTCTGCAAGGACGCGCGAAGCGGGTCGGACGGCGCCAGCATGCCAGCCCACAGATACGATCGGATCGCATTGAAGCTGCCGACGCCGGCGGTATCGGCATCGGTACGAAAACCCTGTCCGGCCTGATAGACGACCCAGTCCGGCACGAAGCCGCGGGGCGCGCCTTCGATCGTCAGGCGCCGGGTCGTGCCGATCTGCGCGCGCCACTGCGCCGTCGATTCGGCGCTAATGCTGCCGGCCGCCAGGCGGCGCAGCAGCTGGATCGGCGCGTAGCTCGGGTTCAGGCGCACCGTGTCGGTGGCCGGCATGAAGCCTTTCGGCGCCGGCAGCAGCACGCGCCCCAGGCCGCCGACCACTACGGTCTCTTCGCGCAGGATGCGTTCGGCGATCAGCTGACCGAGCGCGGCATAACGCGGGATGTCCCACAGGCGCGCCGCTTCCTGCAACGCATAGGCGATCCACAGGTCGGCATCGGAGGCGGGATTGTCGTCGATGACGCCCCAGCTGCCGTCGTCGCGCTTGCCCCATAGCCAGGCCGGCAGGTGGGCACGCAGGTCGCCGGCCGCGAGGTTATCCTCGGTCCAGCGCAACAGTCGCTCGAAGCGTGCGCGGTCGTTCGCCACCAGGGCGAAGAACAAGGCGTAGGCCTGGCCTTCGGACGTGGTGCGGCCGTTCGGCGTGGAAGGATCGATCACGCGTGCGCCATCGCCGATGAAGGTGCCGGCAAAACTGTCCCAGGCCGGCCAGCCGACGGCAGCAGGACGACTGCGGCAATCGGCGGTGGCCAGGCCGGCGGCGGCATGCAGCAGCAGACCGGCGCCGAGCGCCGCCGCCGCGCTGCGTGACGCCAGTCTCATGCACCGCCGCCGGAGCGGCGCGCGGCTACCGCACGCAGGCCGCGCCACAGAGCGAAGGCCAGGATCAGGACCGCGATCACGGCGGCCAGCGCCAGCAGGATCGGGTGCTCCGACATGCCGTACCAGATCGAGGTCCAGAACGGCAGCGAGCCGACGGTATAGGTAGTGCTCGCCAGGATGCTGTCGACCTGCTGGCCGCGGATGAACACGGCGCTGCCACGAATCGATGGCAGGCGCGTGCTGTCGTCGAGCGTGTCGAGCACCTGACCCATGAGCTGTGGCGCCGAAGCGGTCACGGCCACCACGCTGCGCCCGCTCGAGAGCGGCGACTCGAAGCCGAGCATCATCGCCAGCGGACCGTTGCCTTCGACATTCTGCTGGCTGGCGATGGTGGCGTCGGGTTTGACGTCCATCCCGAACCAGGCGAACACCGAACTCATGGCATGCACGGGGTTGCTCATCCGCTTGCTAGCGCCGAGCACGCCGGCCGGCAATTGCGTACCCCATTTTCCCAGCAGTGTCTGTTGCGGCATCACGCCTACGAGCAGCAGGTCGGCATCTTTCAATGCTGCCTCATCGCCAGGGCCGGCAAGGCGCACCCGCGTTGCCACCGCCCCGGTCGACTCACCCATGCGCCCCATCAGCGCCAGCATGGTCTGCACGTCGATTGCCGAAGGCTGCTCGGGCAGCACCACCACGGTCTGCGCCAGATCGGCAAACTTCGTGAACGGAAAACCGGAGCTAGCGAAGAAGCCGAGGTTGGGCATCTCGGCATAATTCGGCAGGCCGGAAAAATCGATCTTCGAATCGGCATCGATCATCGCGCTCAGATTGTCGACCTGCGTATCGCGACAGTTGTTTTCTTTCAGGTAGGTGAACGAAAATCCGTATTGCAGCGAATTCCGAATTCCCAGCTTGAAAGCGGGGATCAGCACCGATTGCTGTGCCGACAGCAGGCCGTCTTCCAGCACCGGCAACCGCACCCGCGCGCTTTCGCCCGGTACGCTGCCCGGCACCAGGCTGAAGGCCTGTACGAATTCGTTATTGATGCGCATCGTGAGGCGCGACTCGCTGCTGCGCGACGGCGGGCTGTAGCGGTATTTCAGATCCAGCGGCACGCCCTTGCTGCGCCACGTAAACAGGTCCGGCGGGATGCGCAGGTTGATTGAAATCGGCGGCGGTTCATGACCGAACACCTGTAACTCCTGCGGCGAATTGACCACTTCCGAGAACCGCATCGGCCGGTCCATCCGTACCCAGTTCGGCGCATCGTAGGCAGCCCTGGGGGCGGCATGCACGCCTTCCTTGATCCCCAGCTGGGAGCCAGACATGATGAGATTACCCAGGCTGAGCGCTTCGGCAGCCTGCCGGATGTCCTCGCCATTGCGCCCGGTCAGCACCAGCAGCTTTGCTGCAGGATCGGATGGATTGACCATCACCAGCAGCCCGGGTCCGGTGGCTGGCGCAAGACTTGCGAGCACGGCAGGACGCTCGTCGTTCGGCGCAAACACCACGGCATGACCCGGCGGAATCGTGTTGAAGGCAGTCGGAAAGCGTGCGCCACGATACGATGCCAGCTTGCCGAACCAGCTCGCCGTGACGGCGGCAGCCTGCAGGGTGGTACGCGCAGGCTTGGCGCCGAACAGGAAGTTCAGATTCAGCCGGCTGTTGTCGCGCCGGTCGAAAAACGGTTCCGGCAGGATCGCCAGATCGCTTGCCGGCGCCAGCCGCTGCACCGACAGCACGATTTCGCTGGCGCCGCTGACGTCGGTCCAGAGGCTGCTGTGGACCGGGTCCTCGCACTCGTTGGCATAGTGGCCGATGAATTGCATGCCGAAGTTGTTGAAGTCGCTCAGCAGGCGCGGATCGATCTCGGTTTCGAACAGCATTTTCTTGCCGGCGTCTTCCTTTGTGATCGGCACTACGCCCAGCAGTTCACCGTTCATCGACAGCTTGATGTGCGACTGGGTCGGAATGAGCGCCGGCGAATAGGTGTAGCGCAGTCGCAGCAGTGCGCGGGTCACGATTTCATCGCGGCGCACGCCGAAGTTGAGTGTCTCGCGGCCGTCGCTGGTGCGCAGGGCGACGCTTTTCTGACCGCTGAGCTGGCTGAATTTCAGAATGCGCTCTTCGACCGCTGGCACGGCGAGTGTCGGCATGGTCGATGTTGCCGTTGCCGCGGGCAGTACGTCGGCGGCGTGCGCGGGAGTGCCGACCGTGGCCAGGCTGGTCGCCACGGAAACCCAGGCCGCCAGCAGGCCGCACGCGAATCGTGCCGGCCGGCTGTGTGACGAAGGGGCGGCCGCTGGCGAGGGCAGGTTGGGTGGACGCCCGGCGGATGACAGGAAAAGTCGATTCATAGCGATGGTCGTGCAGAGGGGTCAATTGCGGGATGGCGGGGCAGCACGCTCGCCAGGGCTTTGACGGCGCGGCGCAGGGCCGCGATGGCCGGCGTGAGCGACGCCGGTGCGTAATCGATCATGCGGCGGTAACCTGACAGGCCCACCCACAGGACTTCGAGCAGTCCGCGCAGCGGACGGTCCACCTGGCGTCCATCGGCCCAGGTGACCCACGCATCGGCGCGCGAGAAGGTGCACTGGACCAGCGCCATTTCCTGCGCCCGGTTCGCCAGGTTCCAGCGCACCCGCACATTGGCGCCGCCGACCGCCGTCACCAGTGCCGGGAACTGGTGTTCGTCGTCGCCGCGCCAGAGCGACACGCTTACCGCAGTCTCCGCCAGCAAGGCGGCATCGATCGGCACCGCCTCACCCCGGTGCGGCGTGATCGCGAGCGACGCGCCACCCTCCGAGAAATCGACCGTCTCGCACCGCACCAGATTGCCGTCCGGCAGATGCAGCAGCGCTGGCAGGGCAATCTGCACGCGGTGCGAACGGCGCTGCTGCTTTGCTTCGAGCGCGACCGAAATCGCGGCACCGAGGATCAGCAGGTTGTAGACCGTCCAGATCAGGTTGAGCCAGGTGGTCGAGGTTTCCTCGCCGGCGCCGGTCGTCAGGCGCCAGACGCCGAAGCCGACGCCGATCAAGTTGAGCGCCACCGTGATCACGTATGGCGTGGTGATGTCCCAGTCGAAATAGCGGCGCTCGACCAGGCCACCCTTGGCGGTGACGTTGAACTTGCCCTTGTGCGGATTGAGCAGTGCGACCGTGGTCGGGCGTACGATGTACCAGGCCAGTACGGTCTCGTAGACTTCAGCCCAGAACGAGTGGCGATGCTTGCCCTGGATACGCGAATTTGCCAGGCTCGCATGCACCATGTGCGGCACGACGAACAGCAGCACCATGATGGCTGGCGCGTAGATCACATAAGCGTGAAAGATCAGGAACGCCAGTGGTGCGGTCAGGAAGACCAGGCGCGGGCCGCCGTTAAAGAAGTGCATCATCGAATTGCCGTAACAGGCGCGCTGGGCCCAGCTCAGGCCCTTGCCGAGAAACGGATTGTCGAGCCTGAAGATCTGCGCCATGCCGCGCGCCCACCGGATGCGCTGGCCGATGTGGGCCGACAGGCTTTCGGTGGCCAGGCCGGCTGCCAGCGGCACGTTCAGGTATGCCGACTTGTAGCCCAGGCGCTGCATCTTCAGCGCAGTGTGGGCATCCTCGGTGACCGTCTCGACCGCGATGCCGCCGACCTCGACCAATGGGGTGCGCCGGATGACCGCGCAGGAGCCGCAGAAGAAGGTTGCATTCCACAGGTCGTTGCCGTCCTGGACCACGCCGTAGAACAACTCGCCCTCGTTGGGCATGTTGCGAAAGACGCCCAGGTTCTTCTCGAACGGATCCGGTGAAAAGAAGTGATGCGGTGTCTGCAGCAGCGCCATCTTCGGATCGCCGATGAACCAGCCCATCGTCGCCTGCAGGAAGGCGCGGGTGGGAATGTGGTCGCAATCGAAGATGGCGACGAATTCGCTGCCGGTGCGGGCCAATGCGTGGTTCAAATTGCCTGCCTTGGCGTGGAGATTGTCGGGCCGGATCACGTAGTTGATGCCGACCTCCGCAGCGAAGTCGCGGAACTCATCGCGGCGCCCGTCGTCGAGCAGATAGATATGCAGCTTGTCGGCCGGCCAGTCGATGCCCATGGCGGCGAACACGGTGGGTTTGACCACCGACAGCGGCTCGTTGTAGGTCGGGATGAAGACATCGACACTCGGCCAGTCGCGTGGGTCGGCCGGTAACGCCACCGGCACCCGCTTGAGTGGCCACGCGCTCTGTACGTACCCCAGCAACAGCACGATCCAGACATAGATTTCCGCGGCCACCAGGCCCAGTCCCCACGTCAGGTCGAACGGCTGATCCCAATTCAGTGTGGTGGTCACGCGCCACCACAGGTAGCGGGTCGAGGCGGTCACCGACAGTACGATCAACATCAGAACCGGCAACTGGCCCGGCACGCGTCGTACCAGCATCGCCACCAGCCACAGGCACGCCAGAAACAGGATCTGTCCGCCCACGTCGAACGGCGTGGTGATGCACAACACCACCAGCACCAGCGCCAGCAGCAACGCGGCGAACTGCACCAGTGGCTGACGCCACGTCTCCTGCGCCGCCAGTTGCTCGGCGAATGCACCAATGCGTGGCGCTGCCAGGATATCGCTGCGCGCGCGACGCAGAGCGACCAGTGTCTGCTGCGGCAGCAGGTGCCCGGCCATGGCCTGTGCCGCGCGTTGCAGACCGCCGGCGATCTGGCGCAGCAGGTACAGCAGGCTATCGGCCCACTGCTGCAGCCGTTGTAGCGAGGCCATCAGCAATCCCGGCGCTTCCGGTGGCTGAGGCCGGATCAGTGCCAGCCACAGCAGCTGTAACGGAATCCGCAACAGGTCGGCGGGTCGCAGTCGGGTGAAATCCACCTGCGGGAAAAGCTGCGCGCGGGCCTGGCCGGCACTGGCAGGCACCACGCCGTACGGTGCGATCATGGCGAACAGAGCCAGCATCGCACGATCGAACCAGGCCGTCAGTCGACGATAGGCAAGTCCCCGTGTGTCGCGATTCAAGTCGTCGCCATCCGCTGCCCGGTACGTGCGATCACCCACGTTGCAAGCGCGGCAAATTCATGCGCCGCCTGCGTCGCGGGTGCGTAGTCGAACACGGTTTGCTTGTGCGCCAGCGCTTCGCGCAGCGATTCGTCACGATGGATGATGACCGGCGAGGCGAGGTGGCCTTGCTGGCGCTGCAGCAGCAACTGGATATCCCGATCGAGACGGCGCGCTGCCTCGAAACGGTTTAGCAGGATCGTGCAGATCCGTCCCGCGGCATCGCCGTCATCGTGCAACTGGCGCGCCAGATGCGTTGCTGACGCCAGCGCCAACGGGTCGGGTGAGCTCACCACGATGACGAGGTCGGCTACTGCGAGCGCCTGGCTGCGCAGCGCGGCCGGCAATAGCGGACAGTCGCAGATGATCATGGTGTCGGGCGCCAGGTCGAGGCTGGCCAGGGCTTCGGCAAACCAGCGCGGGCTCGCCTGCATCCATGCGTTCGCGTATTCCAGCGCCATGTCGTCCGGCAGGGCGCCGAATGGTAGAAAACGCACGCCCGAGGCACTGGTATAGCAGGCATCCTGCCATGGCCGCGCGGACCCGAGCGAGGTGACGAAACCGGGTTGCTCTGCCAGCGCCGCGCCGAAATGCAGACGCAGCACATTCGTCGGGCAAAAATCGAAACCCAGCACCGGCTTGTTCTGTTCGACGAGAGCGCTCGCGAGGTGGGCTGCCACGGTGGTCGACCCTGCTCCGCCGCACGCGCCGATGATTGCGACGATTCTCACGCCGGACGGCCGGCCAAGGGTGGCGGTGTGCTCAACCATTCCGCCAGTAGCGGCCAGCGCGCGGCCACATCTGCCGCGTCGGCATCGGCGTGAATTTCGCGATAGCCGCAGGCACCTGCAGTGGCATCGAAACGCGCAAACAGGTTGGCGACATCGGCTGCGGCCGGTCGCGGCGAACCGACCGGCAACGGGTGTTCCGGCGGCGCGGGTTGGCATGGTATCGGCGATGGCACGAGGCCGGCGTCAGCAACCGCCAAGTTCGATTTCATCATATCGCAGGGCTTCTGAATGCAGATCTTGTTGTGCACCGATGGCGACCGCTGCAGCGACGGGTTGAAGGCGATCTGAATTTTGTTTCTATACTACAGCTTTATAAGATGGACGATGATACGATTTGCTCAGATACAACTTTATTGCGACACTCGACGATTGCCGCACCAGCAGCAGTTGCTCGCTCAACGCTGACATCAATTTTTTGACTTTCCGTATGCTGCGATTTCGCGATTACGTCTACCGCACCCTGCCATGCCTGCGCGATTGATTCACGCCCAGGATGGTTCGTCCAGCGCACTCGCAGCAGACTACGGCACGGTCAGTGCCGTCTGTACCGTCGGCGACGCGGAATCGGCACGCTTTGTCTGGGGCGCCTTGCTCGCATCGGCGGCGACATCGGCGGCCTGGCTGTTGACCGGCGCCGCCCCGCCGCGCCTGTCCGCAGCACCGGTTGACATCGCAGCGGCGACCGAGGCGGCGGTGGCTGCCGGACGGATCAAGATTCTGCGGCATCGACTGGGCCGCCCATCGCCCTCTGCGATTCGCACCATGCTCGCCGAATTCGATTATTTCGGCATGACGTCCAATAGTCTTCTGATCATCGATTGTGCCGATCACTGGTTCGAGCAACCGGTCCGGCGCGCCAGGGCGCCGCTCATCGAATCCTTGCGCCAGTGGGCGCAGCGACGTCAGATCGCCGTGGTGCTGTTCTTTCATGCCCACACGGCGGGTGGCGCGGACCGCGCGACCGCGCTGCTGCGCTTTGCGCCGCATATGGCCGGCATTGCGCGCATTTCCCGTGATCCGGATCCGGGCGAGTACGCCCGTCCCGGCGCTGACCCTGCGCTGCGCCTGCAGTGCCGATTACTGTTCTGGTTCGGATCGCTGTCGGTGCTGGCCAACGAGACGCTGATGCTCGAGCGTGGTGCGGACGGCACGCTGCAGGTCGCCCCTGCGGTTGACGAGCGGTCCGAACGACAGGCCGCGCTCGATAGTGACAGTGTCGTGGTGCTGCGCTCGGCGTTGGCCGGCAGTGGTGGCGCGCCGGCGCACTGGGTGGTGTGCGAATCGCTGTCGGATGTGCTAATAGCCTGTGCGGGTGCGGCGGCAGCCACGGTGATCCTGTCGTTCGAGCGAACCACGCCGCACGATGC
Organism: Herminiimonas sp.; assembly: GCA_014376645.1. Lineage (GTDB taxonomy): Bacteria > Pseudomonadota > Gammaproteobacteria > Burkholderiales > Burkholderiaceae_D > JANXSS01. Next base: position 8,201 of record JACMRD010000131.1, read on the forward strand.
GTTGATGCAGGTCGTGTTCCGGCTGCGGCAGATGGCGGGTAGCCGGCTCAAGATCATCGTGCGCGAACTGAAGGTGCGGCTGCGCTACAACGAGGAGACGATGATCGGCCGGCTTGGTGCCAATCTGATCGTGCCGATGGAAGTCAGCTACGCCCGTTTTCTCGGCATGATGGAGATGGTGCAGAGCCAGGTTTTCAAGGCAGCCCTGCCGCGCTCCTACGAGGAGGCCATGCAAGACGGGTTGCCGGAACAGGTGCTGGGATACCTGCCACCGATCGCTTTCGCGCGGGCTGTGAGCGATACACTTGCGCGCTCACGGGCGCTTGCCATCGACAACGTCCTGGTGCGCCTGACCGTGGCAAATGGTTTGACGCCGCTCGATGCGATGCGCCACTGCAGCCTCAAGCGTGCCGGCGACCTGTTCACGGCGGACCGCAAGACCGTGCTGGTGTTCCTGTTTGCCTGCCGCGAGATGGATGCCACGCAGACGCTCGAGCGAATCTTCGCACTGCCGATCAGCGAGCTGTTCGGCAGTGAGCACCGCTATATTGCCAACCTGGCGGCGCAAAGCGCGATCGAGGCGTTCGGCCAGCGTGCCGGCGACGGCCGGCTGCCCGATCTGTCGGTCGAGTTGCAGCGCATCGCCGGTTTGCGCACGGCGCCAGCAGCGCCGCTCACCGCGCCGTTCACCACGCCGCCACTCGCGCCGGTTGTCGGCGGCGTGACGACCATCCTGCGCGCCGGGGCAGTCGCGCCGCAGCATACTCCGTTGCGTTTGCGCAGCGATGCCATGCCGATCCTGACGCAGGCTCCTGTCACTTCGCCGGTGGTGCCGTGACGGCGATTTCACCCCTGGCGATCCTGCTGTTCGGCGTGGCGATCGGAGCCTGCCTGCCGGCCTTGATCAGAACGTTGCGACGCTGGTACCGACGCGTCCTGTTCCGGCCCACGCTCTTGAAACTCGATGCCGCCGCCCCGCCCGTCGATGACAGGCAGATCTAAAGCATGAGACCAGCCACTGCGCCGCAATCGCCTGACGGCAAGACAAGCTCGCAGGTTGCCGGGACGACGCCGGTGCCCAGCCTGCTGGCCGGCTGGAACATCTATTTCATCTTCAAGCTCCTGTTGTTCTGGCGTGGCCTGATCGATTTTCACGGGCCCGAGAACCTGGTCTTCTTCGCCCTGCTGGCGCTACCGCTGCCCCGGCCGGGTGGCTGGCGCCTGGTCCGGCTGCTGCTGGCCATCCCGGCCGGCGTCGCGTTGCTGTATCACGATTCCTATCTGCCGCCGGTGGCGCGGTTGCTGTCGCAGGTCGGCGCGATGACCGATTTCAGTCTCGCCTACATGATCGAGCTCAGCGGCCGCTTCGTCAGCTGGCCGGTGCTCGGGCTCATGTTGCTGGTCCTGGTGCTGCTGATCCTGCTGGTACGCTTCGTGCGCATCGGGGTGCTGGTGCTGGGTGCCATGGTGGCGCTGACAGTGGTGCAGGGACAGCAGGCGCCGATCATGGCGAGCACCGCCCCGGGTAGCACGTCCGGCGCGGCCGCACCAGGCGCGCCACGCCTGAGCGCAGGCGGCAGCAATGCGGAACTGAACCGCATCCTGCAAACCTTCTACGCATCCGAGGCGCGACGCCAGGTGCGCCTGCCGACGCCGGCCGCCACCGCGTTGCCATTCGATATCCTCTTCATTCATGTCTGCTCCCTGTCGTGGGATGATTTGCACGCGACCGGTCTGGATCTGCACCCGCTGTGGAAATCCTTCGATATCGTCTTCCGCCGTTTCAATTCCGCAGCTTCGTACAGCGGACCGGCAGCGGTACGCCTGAACCGCGCGACCTGCGGGCAGACCAGCAATGCCGGGCTGTACACGCCGGCCACCGAGCAGTGCTACCTGATGCCGAGCCTGAAGCGTGCCGGCTTCGACATCAATTTCGCGATGAACCACGATGGCCATTTCGACGATTTTCTGCAACTGGTGCGGCAGCAGGGCGTGCAGGCGCCGCCGCTGCCGCTAAGCGGGCTGCCGGTGACGATGAAGGGGTTCGACGATTCACCGATCCATGGTGACGCGGCGGTACTGGCGCGCTGGCGTGCGGTACGGGCGACCTCGGCCGCACCCCGCACGGCGCTGTACTACAACACCATCAGCCTGCATGACGGCAACCGGCTCACCGACGGTACCGGCAGCGGCTTGGGCACACTGCAGAATTACAAGGTCCGGTTGACCCGCCTGTTCGATGAAATGGAAGCACTGATGCAGGCCCTGGCCAGCGGCCAGCGCCGCACCGTGGTGGTTCTGATTCCGGAGCATGGCGCGGCAATGCGCGGCGACCGCCTGCAGATCGCCGGCCTGCGCGAGATACCGACACCGGCCATCACGACGGTGCCGGTCGGCATCCGCGTGATCGATCCGGCCTCGACCGGCGAGCATGACACCGAGTACGTCGACCAGCCCAGCAGTTTCCTGGCGCTGTCCCAACTGATTGCCAACATGCTGGCAACGTCCCCGTTCGGACCCGCTCCCTTCAATCCGCGCGACTACACGAAGGCGCTGCCGGCCACCGACTTCGTCGCCGAGAACCAGGTGGTGGTCATGGGTGTCGAGCAGCGCTATTTCTGGCGTGAGGACAAGGTCAACTGGCAGGCGGTTCCGGTTGACCAGAGCCCCTGACAGCGTTGCTCCGGCCTCAGTGCCCGCTCGAATGCTGCCGCAAATGCATCACCAGCTGCCCCAACCCATCCTGCAGCGATACCGTCTCGCGCACGCCCAGTTCCTCGCGCATGCGCTTGGGCGTCACGGCCGAGTGCACGATGTCGCCGGTGCGCGGCGGCAGGTGCCGCACGCCGATCTTGCGTCCGGTGACGGCTTCGAATGCCTGCGCCAGTTCCAGCATCGTCACGCTGGTGCCGGTGGCCAGGTTGACCACGCCCCGCGCCGCGCCGAGCAGGGCGGCGACGTTGCAGCGGGCGATGTCGGTCACGCAGATGAAGTCGCGTGTCTGCAGGCCATCGCCGTACACTGCAAAATCTTCCCCGCGCATCGCCCAGTCGGCGAACTTGCTGATCACGCCGGAATAGGATGAACCCGGGTCCTGCCGCGGTCCGTACACGTTGAAGAAGCGTAGTCCCAGCGCGGACAGGCCGTACAGTTCGCCATACAACGCGGCGTACTGATCGTTGACCAGTTTTTCCAGTCCATAGGGCGACATCGGCGCCACCGGCGAGGCGTCGTCCAGCGGCAGTTGCGCCGGCACGCCATAGACCGCTGCGCTCGACGCATACACCATGCGTGCGACCCCGGCCCGGCGCGCGGCGTCGAGTACCTGGATGAAGCCGAGACTGTTGATCGAATGCGAATGCACCGGCGCCTCGATCGAGGCCGGTACCGACACCAGCGCCGCCAGATGCAGCACGTGGGTGATGCCCTTGATCGCGGCTTCGACGCAATCAGGATCGCGGATGTCGCCCTCGACGAACTCGATGCGGTCCCGCACATGGCCCAGGTTGGCGAGACTGCCTGTAGTGAGGTTGTCGAGCACCCGTACCCGCGCGCCCTGCGCCAGCAGCGCATCGACGCTGTGGGACCCGATGAAGCCGGCGCCGCCGGTAACTAGAACGAACAAATTGTTTCTCCTGGAAGGTGAAAATCCTGCGCCGGCTGGTGTCAGCGCGCCGCGGCCAGCGCAGTATCACGCAGGCTGGTCAGGGTCGCATTGGGTGTGATCAGGTTACCGTCATAGCGCAGTTCGATCAATGCCGGCAAGCCATGCTGCGCCATCCAGGCCAGCGCGCGTTGCAGTGCCGGTGCAAAATCAGCGGTCTTGTCGACCGTCTCGCCGGCAGCGCCATAGGCACGCGCCAGGGCCGCAAAATCCGGATTGTGCAGTTCGGTACCGAAGACCCGGCCCGGATACGTGCGTTCCTGATGCATGCGAATCGTACCGTACATGCCGTTGTTGAAGACGATGAACAGCACCTGCGCGCCGAACTGTACCGCGGTCGCCAACTCCTGCCCGTTCATCATGAAGTCGCCGTCGCCGGCAAAGGTCAGTACGGTTGCCGCGTCTCCGGCCTGCTGTGCCACCAGCGCCGCCGCGACGCCCGACGGCACGCCATAACCCATCGCGCCCGAGGTCGGCGCCAGCTGGGTACGCCAGCCTGCGTACTGCCAGAAGCGATGCGCCCAGGTGGCGAAATTGCCTGCGCCGTTGGTGAGCAGGGTGTCGGCCGGTAGCGTCTGCTGCAGCGTGCGCACCACCTGCCAGAGGTTCAGCGGCAGGCTCGGCTGTGAACTCGGCTGTGAACTCAGCTGTGAATTCAGCTGTGAATTCAGCTTTGACTCATCGCGCTGCAGCATGGCTGGCTCGGCCTGCCAGTCCAGGTAGTCGTCGCGAGCTTCTTTTACGCTCGCACGCCAGACCGGCGTGGCGTCTGGCGGCGGCAGCGCAGCCAGTGCCGCAGCGATCTGCGGCATGCCGCTGTTGATCATCAGGTCGGCCTGATAGACCCGCCCCAGTTCCTCGATGCCGGCATGGATGTGGATGAGAGTCTGGCGCGGTCGCGGCGCGCTCAGCAGCGTGTAGCCGCCGGTGGTCATCTCGCCAAGGCGCGGACCGATCGCCAGCAACAGGTCCGCTGCGCGGATGCGCGCGGCCAGGCGCGGGTTGATGCCGATGCCGACATCGCCGGCATAGTGGGCGTCGCGATTGTCGAACAGGTCCTGGAAGCGGAAAGCGCACGCAGCCGGCAACTGCCAGGCATGCACGAAGCGCGCGATGTCGTCGCACGCCGCTGCATTCCAGCCGCCACCGCCCAGCAGCACCAGCGGCCGCTCTGCGCTCTGCAGCATTGTCCGCAGCTGTTGCAGCTGGCCCGGCCCGGCAGAAGCCTGCACCGACTGATAACGGCCGGTGTCGCCGACGCTGGCGGTAGCGGTCAGCATGTCCTCAGGCAGTGCCAGCATTACCGGCCCGGGCCGTCCGCTGGTGGCCACCGTAAAGGCGCGTGCGACATATTCGGGGATGCGCTCGGCGCGGTCGATCTGCGCCACCCACTTGGTGGACTGGCTGAACATGCGCCGGTAGTCGATTTCCTGGAAGGCCTCGCGCTCGACGAAGTCGCCACCGACCTGGCCGACGAAGACGATCATCGGCGACGAATCCTGGAACGCGGTATGAATGCCGATGGCGGCATTGGTGGCGCCGGGTCCGCGCGTGACGAAGCAGATGCCGGGCCGGCCGGTCAACTTGCCGTAGGCGTCGGCCATGAACGCGGCGCCGCCCTCCTGCCGGTTGATGATGAAGCGGATGTTGGCGTCGTGCAGCGCATCGAGCACCGCCAGATAGCTTTCTCCAGGTACGCCGAAAGCCAGGTCGACTCCGTGGATCTGCAAGGCATCGACCAGAATCTGGCCGCCGGTACGGGTTGTGTGCATGAGGGCTTCCGCAGGATGGAAATGGACGAAAAAACTAACTTAACAGAAAAGATCGGGTCGATCACCTGCGGCATTCTGGCCTGTCAGGCGTTTCGTCCTTGGGCCGCAGGGCGCGGTCGGCTACAATGGCAACCGAAGCAAGCCAAGACAGCCGCTGGCGAGCGTGTAATGCGCTCGCGGGAGGAAGGTCCGGACTCCATAGAGCAGGGTGACGGTTAACGGCCGTCCGCCGTGAGGCGAGGAACAGGGCCACAGAGACGAGCGTATTAAGTTACGGTGAAACGCGGTAACCTCCACCTGGAGCAATTCCAAATAGGCACGCGTTGATGCTGCTCGCGGAGCGTGCGGGTAGGAAGCTTGAGCCGTGGAGTAATTCACGGCCTAGAGGAATGGCTGTCATAGCGACCGGTCTACGCCGGGCGCCGTAACAGAATCCGGCCTATCGGCTTGCTTCAACTTTTAATCGCACGATATTCTCATCATGGCAAAAAAAGAACAGCTCGACCCCGAAACCCTGGCGCTGATCCACTGGTGCATCGAAGTCGAGGGTTTTCTGGTCGCCGGTGGCGCGACCCAGGCGCAGGCGCAGGAACACATCGAGGACGAGGTCGAGTGGTTTACCGACCAGTACTACGAGGGATTGACGCCCGAGCAGGCAGCCAAGGAAGCGCTGGCCTAAGCACTGGCCTAAGCACTGGCCTAAGCGTTGCCGTTAGTGTCGCCTGCGCCGTGGTTCAAGGCGCCGGTTGAACGGGCGCAGCCGCCAGTTGCAGCGTGATCGGCAAGGTCACCACGAACGTGCTGCCAAGACTGTTTCCCCCGCTGCGCGCCACGACCGTGCCGCCATGCGCCTCGACCAGCTCCCGCACCAGCGTCAGTCCGATCCCCAGCCCTTCGCCGTTGAATCCGATCGCATGGCTTTCCTGAACAAATGGCTCGAAGACGTGGGTCAGCGCATCGGCCGAAATGCCGATGCCCGTGTCGGTCACCGCGATGGCGACGGTGTCGGTGGCCACCGTGACGGTCAGGTCGATTTCGCCCAGTTCGGGTGTGTACTTGGAGGCATTGTCGAGCAGATTGGTCAGCACTTGCGTCAGCCGTACCGGATCGCCGTGCAGGGTGACCGGCGCTGCAGGCAGTTGCATCCGGAACCTCTGGTGCCGCGCCTCGATTGCGGGGCTGCTGGTTTCAACGGCGAGCTCGATGACGGCGATCAGATCCACCGCGCCACGCACCAAGCGCAGCTTGCCGGTGCGAACGCGTGCGACATCTAGCAAGTCTTCCACCAGGCTCGCCAGGTGCCCCACCTGACGCTCGATGATGTCTTGCAGTCGCGGCAGCTCGGCGGGTTTGACGCGGCCGATCAACGACGCCACCGTCAGCAGTGGCGCCATCGGATTGCGCAACTCGTGCGCGATCACCGCCAACAATTCCGCCTGGTGCTGTTGCGCCTGCTCGGCAGTTGCCTGCAGTTTCTGTGCCTCCAGCGCCGTCAGGATCAACTCTTCGTCGGCACCGCGTCGTTGCAGGTGGCGCCGCTCGTGCTCTTCGGCGGCCAGCTTGAAATGACTGATCGGCTGCAGTAGCGCCCGTGGGCTTGCGCTGTCGTGAGAAGGATCGGCGGCCGTAACGGGGCCGTGAAATGCATAGCCGCCCAGGCCTTGCCGCTTGGCGCGATACATGGCGGCATCGGCGCGATCGGTCAGCGTGTAGGCATCCTCGCCGTCGTCGGGATACATGCTGATACCGATGCTGGCGGTCAGTCGCAGTACGTGGTCGCCGATGCGGGTCGGCAGACCCAGCGCCGCGATGATCTTTTCGACGACCGATACCACTTGCGTCTCGTTCCGGATCTCGGTCAGCAGGACCAGAAATTCATCGCCGCCGTACCGGCTCACCGTGTCGGTGGCGCGCACGGCCGACGCCAGGCATGCAGCGGCATGCTTCAATACCTCGTCGCCCAGCAGGTGGCCGAGCGCGTCATTGATCTGCTTGAACTTGTTGAGATCGACGAAAAGCAGGGCGACCCGTTCGCGGTGGCGAACCGCGCTGGCAATGGCGACCCGGAAGCGGTCTAGCAGCAGCATCCGATTCGGCAGTTCGGTGAGGCGATCGGTTTCCGCTGCGTGCGAGACGGTCTTCAGGATCTCGGCGGCGACGTCGGCGGCTTCGTGGGCGCGGAGCATGGAAAATACCAGTTGCTCATTGGCTTCCAGTAAATGCGCCGATGACGCACGGCTGACCAGCCGTTTTTCCGCCGCAGCGACGTCCTGCTTCAGCGCGAGCAGCACGGCACGCTCGGCGTCGGTTTGTTGTTGCAGCTTGAGGAGATTCCCCGCTGCGTCGGTTGCGTCAGGCGACCGGTTCATGACGACTGTCCTTGGCCACGCTGAGTACCGGCCGACTTTTCCTGGTCGGCCGTCCTCCCAGCAAGCCTTCATGGTCGGGCATCATGGCGCCGATCCGGATGCCGCCGTCATCGATCGTGTATTCGCGCAGCTCGTCCGAATGGGCGCTGGCCCGTACCTTGACGACCGCCATGACGCGCCGCAGCCGGCTGTCGACCTCAATATATCGCTGGACGATGATGGCGTCGGTCAGGAATGCGGTCCCATAGGGACTGAAGCGCAGGTCGGTATACCGGTCTTCGAGCTCGGAGGTCATCAGCACCGTGACGCCGGCACCGGCCAGGGTGGTGCCGAGCCGCAGGAGCGACTCGCGGAAGTCTTCGCGGTAGGTCGGCGCCACACAGAGTTCGAAGCCGGACAACGAGTCGATGACCACCCGGGTCGCGTTCAGACGCCTGATTTCACGCATGATCATGCACACGATTTCGTCGATCGACAGATCCGGCGACCGGTTGTCCACCAATCCGATGCTGCCATCCGCAATCAGTTTGGCGATGTGGGCATTACGGGTGCGGTTCGGATGCTGCTCGAAGGCCGCCATTACCCCGGTCTCGCCACGACGTGCCCCTTCGCTCAGGAAGGCGGCGGCCAGCATGCTCTTGCCCGAGCCGGAAGGGCCGGCCACCAGCAGCGAAGATCCGGCAGGCAAGCCGCCACCAAGCATGGCATCGAGTCCGGGCACGCCCATCTTCACGCGGGTTATCTCCCGTTTAGCGTGTACCTTTGTCGCCGTCGACACGGGGGCAAACACGTCGATGCCAGTGGTATTGATGCGAAACGAATGCAGGCCGGGCAATGTCGCCTGGCCGCGCATTTTCATGATCTCGATCTTGCGCACCATCGAATTGCGCTGCACGCTCTGGCGCAGCCAGATCAGGCCGTCGGCTACCGTAAATACCGGGTTGGCGTCCGTGTCGGCATAGTATTCGCCGATTAGGAAGGTGGTGGCTTGCCAGCTCGTCATCAGGATGGCGAGCTGCTGCATGAACTGCTGGAGCTGATTATGTCCGTCGGCAGCGAGAACGCTCGACAGGACGACCGAACGGAACGAGTCGATGAAGACCAGCGCTGGGTTGTATTCCTGCACCTCCTCGACAATCCGCGCCAGAACCTGGTCCAGATCACCGATCAAGGTTTCATCGGACAGATTAACGAATCGCACTGCGCCGTCGAGCGCATCGCTCTTGAAGAAGTCGAATTGCTGCTGATAGCGCAGCATTTTCAGCGGCGGCTCGCCCAGGACCGTCAGGTACAGCGCCGGGCGTTCCTTGGTTGCCAGCGCAAACATCATCTGATGGGCCAGCGTGGTCTTGCCGCAGCCGGGCTGACCGGCGATCAGGTTGAAGGAAAACTCAGGCAAACCGCCGCCAAGTATGTCGTCGAGGCCAGGGACGCCTGTGCGCAATCGGTTGATCGTTACTTTGGTGCTCATGATGAAGTGTCCTGCGCGGACATGCCGCCTGAAGAATTTTTACAAACGGAGCGGAGCAGCCGTTCGCTGAGCGAAGGGCCGACCAGACTACCCAGCAGATCCTCGAATTCATGCAGCAGGGCCTGGCTGGCTGCAGCGGCATTCGTGGGCGTTTGTTGCAGGAGCGCCGAACGCAGTATCGGAAGATTCATGCTCGCCTGGACTCCGTCGAACGTACCTGCCAGCCAGGGATAGCGCCGGGCTGTGATGAAAAGACAGCGCTGGTAGAGGGCGGCAACCCCACGCTGTCCAAGAATGGAAAACAGTCTGGCGTCGATTTCCCTCCAGATGGCGTCCACGGCCTCCGCGATCTCGGCTGCATCCGCGTTCAGGCCAAGGCGTCGCGCCAGTGCAGCCGGAAGGGAATGGCAATCCTGATTTTCCATCAGGATTCTTGTTGCCAGAGAGTTGGGAAATGCATAGTACGCGTCCCTTAAGCAATAAAGATGACTCTTCGTTATCAGGGATGAATAAAGATCGGTAATGTTCAGGGTCGGGCTGCCTGGGTGGACTGAGGCAGATCGCGTTGCGTGCCAGCAGCAATTTCCGAACGAACGGATTTACGTGACCGATGCGCGTGCCGACATACATACTGTACAGCCATTTTGTGACGCAAATTGAAAATTCGAGTATTTGTTGATCCGCATTGCTTTTATGCATTTTTTTCCGCATCTGCTGCCGATGTCTGTTCGATACCGCACGGTGCGCGCGTTGCCGGGCGGTTAAGATATCGCGCTGGTACACGACTCCGTGGCACCTTTGGCCGGGCAGCCGGTCATAACTCCTCACCAGGAATTTCCATGAACATCCATCTGACGCTGGCCCCCCTGATTTCCTTGATTGCCGGCATCTTGATCCTGGTCATGCCACGGCTGCTCAATTTCATCGTCGCGATCTATTTGATCA
>JACMRD010000132.1 GCA_014376645.1 Herminiimonas sp.
CTGCCGGCTTCGCCGAGGCGAAGACCGTATCGCGGACCAAAAACACGGGTTTCAACAACGTCGCCCTAGGTGCGGTCATGAAAGCCGATGCCACCAAACTGCCGGCCCTGGTTGGTGTCGACGTACCTGGTCAGGGATACAGCATTTTCCGGATCAATACGGTCGGCTTGCCGGCGGCACTAGACCAGCCCCGGCGCCAGGCCGAGCAGCAGCAGGTCGCCAATGCACTCGCACAGGAAGAAATGCTCGCCTACATCGAGGTCTTGAAACAAAAAGCCAAGGTGACGTTGCTCAATGCCGGCGCGACGAAGACGGTCAGTGCAAACGACAAGGCAGCATCGGACGCTAGCGCAAAATAAGAGGATACGCAGGTCTGCCCGGACAGCGTTCCCGCTGTGGCCGTTCAAGGAAAAAGCCGCGTCGACGCGGCTTTTTTGCGACGCGCCAGGCAGGGCGTATCTAGGGAATCGGCGCCAGCAAGGCAGTCGCCGCATCGGCGAAGGCTGCGTCCGAAAATCCGGCCAGAGTCAGGGTCCGGGCGTTGCCAAACTGGGCAAAGTTCCGGACGATGGAGCGCCGATACGCGGGGTCATAATGATCGGTCAGTAATTCCGTGACCAGTGCTTCCATATCGCCGTGGGTGGCCATGGCATGCCAGCGGTTGATCTTGACCACGCCGTACAGCGTGGTCAGGCAATCGAGCTGGCGATTCAGCGCTGCGGGACTGTCGACGAAGTGGGCATAGTCGGCCATGAGCAGTTCCACCCGCGCCGGATCGGACAGTTCCAGTGCGATGCATGGTGCGGCGCGCATCGCCTCCATCAAGGCGTCCGGTACGCGCACGTCGCCGACCTTTTTGCTTTCGGATTCGACGTACACTTCACGGCCCGGGTCGAACCGACGCAGGCTCTCCCATATCCGCGACTCGAACATTTTTTGTGACGGTTGCGGCGCCTCCGGCAGATGGCCGAGTACCGATCCGCGATGGGCCGCTAGTTCTTCAAGGTCGAGCACCTGGGCGCCACGTTCCCGCAACGTCTGCAGCAGCCGGCTCTTGCCGCTGCCAGTGGTACCGCAGACGACGCGATAATCGAACTGGTTGGGCAGGGTGGCCAGCGACGCATTGACGTGGCGGCGGAACTCCTTGTAGCCGCCGTCTAGCTGCACGGCATGCCAGCCGATGCGCGCCAGAACATGCGCCATCGAGCCGCTGCGATTGCCGCCGCGCCAGCAATAGACCAGTGGCGTCCAGTCGCGCGGCTTGTCGAGAAACAGTGTCTCGATGTGGTTGCCGATATTGCGCGCTACCAGTGCCGCGCCGATCTTCTTGGCTTCGAATGCATTGACCTGTTTGTACAGGGTACCGACCCTTTGCCGCTGTTCGTCGTCGAGCACCGGGCAGTTGATGGCGCCGGGGAGGTGGTCTTCCGCGAATTCGCCGGGACTACGGGCGTCGATGATGGCATCGAAGCGATCGAGTTGCTCCAGCACTTCGGTGCAGGACAGCAGCAACGGATACTTGACTCGAGATTGTTGGGGCCGGTCGCCGCCGGGCTGGGCAGGCAAAGGTGGCAAAGCTTGGTGTTCTGGTGTGTTCACGCTCATTGCAGGTGCGCCGCTGATGGTGCTTTCAGCAAGGGTTGCAGGTAGGGCCAAACGTTATCGAGCAGCATGGGCTGAGCCGAGGCGACCGGGTGGATGCGATCTTGCTGAAAAAGCTCTGGCTTGGTCTGCAAGCCTTCGAGAAAGAACGGCACCAGCGATACCTTGGTTTCCCTGGCCAGCTTGGGATAGAGATTCGAAAAGCGCTGCGCATAATCCCCACCGTAGTTTGGCGGTATCTGCATGCCGAGCAACACGACCTTTGCATTGGCTTTTTTGCCCGCATTGATCATGTCTCGCAGATTGGTTTCCGTCGCTGCGATCGGCAAGCCGCGCAAAGCGTCGTTGCCGCCGAGCTCGATCAACACGATGTCGGGACGGTGCTTGACCAGCAACGCCTGCAGCCGCGCGCGGCCACCGCTGGTGGTTTCGCCGCTGATGCTGGCGTTGACGATGCCGGCGTCGATGCGGGCGCCTTGCAGCCGCTGTTCCAGCAACGGCACCCAGCCGGCGCCGCGCGTCAAGCCGTATTCGGCCGACAGGCTGTCACCGAGCACGAGCACGGTTTTTGATGCAGAATGAGCGCTGCCCGCACACAGGCTGGCGGCCAGCAGCACCACACTGCCAGCGCCTCTGATCAACGCCAAGGTTCCCACGAAAAATTCCTGCATGCCTGATGCCATTGCCTTGTCCTCTGCCATTGAAACGATCGGTCTCAGCAAACGCGTCACCGACGCCACTGGCGAACTCACTATCCTGAACGACATCAATTTTACCGTGCCCACGGGTGCCACGCTTGCCATCGTCGGTGCGTCCGGTTCGGGTAAGTCGACCTTGCTGGGTCTACTGGCCGGGCTGGATACGCCCTCCGAGGGAACGGTGCGACTTGACGGTGTCGATATCTTCGCGCTGGATGAAGATGGACGGGCCGGTGTGCGCAAGCGTTCGCTGGGGTTCGTGTTCCAGTCGTTCCAGTTGCTGCCGCATCTGACCGCGCTGGAAAACGTCATGCTGCCGCTCGAACTGCGCGGCGATAAGGACGCCGCTATGCGGGCCGAGGCGATGCTGACCCGGGTCGGCCTGGCCTCGCGCCTGAAACATTATCCGAAATATCTGTCGGGTGGCGAGCAGCAGCGGGTCGCGCTAGCGCGGGCTTTCGTCAGCGAACCGCCGCTGCTGTTTGCCGACGAACCCACCGGCAGTCTCGATGCGGCAACCGGCGAGGCAGTGATCCGGCTGATGTTCGAGCTCAATCAGGAACGCGGTTCGACGCTGGTGCTGGTCACGCACGACACCGGCATTGCCGCCCTGTGCAGTCGTACCATCACCATCACTGCCGGACGGATGGTGCAGTCGGACTGAATCAACCCGGCCAGCGGGTCGTGGTCCGACGCGCCAACAGATTGAACTCGATCCGCGCAGCGTCGATGATTTCAGTCGCCGTCACACCGGTCGGACCGACACCGCAGGCCACCAGCCGGTCGGCTGCCTTGCCATGAATCCAGACGGCTCCCAAGGCTGCCTCGCGCGCCGGCCAGCCCTGCGCCAGCAGGGCGCCACACATGCCCGAGAGGACGTCACCTGTGCCACCGGTGGCCAGTGCCGGATTGCCGGTAGGGTTGATCACCAGGTGCGAGCCATCGGCGATCACCGTACCTGAACCCTTGAGAATCACGGTTGCCCGGTAGCGCATCGCCAGTTCGCCGGCCGCGCCCAGACGGTCGGCCTGCACGGACGCCGCGCTGTGTGCCAGCAGCCGCGCTGCCTCCAGCGGATGCGGTGTCATCAGGGTAATCAGCCCACGGTCGGCACGGCGGCCGACTGCGTCTGCCAAAGACGGCGTCGTAGCCACCAGGTTCAACGCATCGGCATCCACCACCAGCGGCGTATCGCCCCTGCAGGCCCGCATGAGGAGCGTACCGGCAGCCGGCGTGGTCCCCAGTCCCGGCCCGACCACCAACGTGGCATGGCTGAAATCGAGATGCTCGGCGTCGCAGCACATCAGCTCGGGATGGACCGGGTCGTATTGCGGCGCCCCATTGAAAGTGGCGTCGGCATCGGCGTCGGCAAAACCGATCAGCACCCGCCCGCTGCCCGACTTCAGGGCGGCATGGGCTGCCAGCAGCGCCGCGCCGCGCATGCCGCTGGCGCCGCCGATGATCTGGACATCCCCGAAACTCCCCTTGTGCGAATTGTGCAGCCGGACATGGCTTGCATGGGCAAACAGCTCAGGCCGGTTCAGCCAGGCGGTCGGCGGCGGAAATTGTGCCGCTGGGATGTCGAGACCAGCGACGCTGACCAGGCCGACATGGTCACGGCCGTCGCAGGTATGCAGCCCCGGCTTGTCACCGATGAAAGTCAGGGTGTGGGTGGCACGTACGCAGACCTTGGCATGTGGCCCATCGCCGGCTGCGATCGCACCGGTGTCGGCATTCAGGCCGCTCGGGACGTCCAGGGCCAGCAACGGCGCGGCGATTGCGTTCATGCAGTCGACTGCGACCTGTGCCGCACCGCTCAGTGCGCGCGTGACGCCGATGCCGAACAAGCCGTCGATGACCAGCGACCACGGCTGCGCACTCAGATTGCGCAGCACGGCGGGGTCGGCTGTCTCGACCCAATCCACGCTGCAGCGCTGCAACCGGGCCAGCGACTGCATGCGATCAGCGCTGGCTTGGGGCGCTGGCAAGGGCACGAGGACGGTAATCCGCCAGCCGCGCACGGCCAGATGCGCGCCGCACTCGAAGGCGTCGCCGCCATTGTTGCCGGGACCGGCAACGATCAGCGCAGTGGGCACGGGCGGGACGCTCACTGTGCCTTGTGCGGCAATCAGCTCACCTGCCAGGTTCGCTGCAGCCAGCCCGGCGCGCTGCATCAGCGCGTGCGGTGGCAGGAGCGCCTGCGCACACTGCTCGGTCTCTCTTAGCTGCGCGACGCTGAACAGGGCTGCCGACGGCAGTAACGACATAGCGGAAAGAGGATCGGTCGGCGGCACGTTGTTTCCATCGGAAGGTGGGTTGATGGTGTCAACCATAACGCGAATGCGTCAGGCCATCCAGATCGATTTCAGGCATCCTGCCCGACACCAGGTCGGCCATCGCGCGCCCGGCGCCGGCGGCCATTGCCCAGCCATGCGCGGCATGGCCGATATTGAGATACAGATTGCGAACCGGGGTTGCGCCCAGGATCGGTGCGCCGTCCGGCAAGGTCGGCAACTCCGCATGCCAGAGCGTTGCGGTATTGTAATTCGCGGCATTCGGGAACCAGTCCTGTCCCACCTTCAACAGCGTCTGGATTGCCGCAGGATGCGCTTGCGCCGTGTGCGGCCCCATGTCGGCCAGTCCGGCCAGGCGCATGCGGGTGCCGATGCGGGTGATGGATACCTGCGTGGCCAGGTCGTTCATGGCGCCCGACGGTGCATCTTCGAAATTGCGAATCGATACTGTCGCCGCGTAGGTCCGCACCGGATGGAAGGGCAGGCGGATGCCGAGCGGGGCGAGCAGGGCGCTACTGCCGATTCCGGCCGCCACGATGGCGGCATCGACGGCAAAGCGCTGCTCGTCCATGCGCAGGTACAGCGGCGAATTGCCGGCGCCCGGTTCGATCGCGCTGACTTCGCTGCCGAAATGGAATGTCACCCCCAGAGCCTGGGCGGCGGTGCGCAGCTGCTTGCAGAACAGGGCGCAGTTGCCCGATCCGTCTTGCGGCAGATACAGCGCGCCGGCCAGAGCGGCATGCGGGTCCAGTGCCGGCTCGACCGCCAGGGTTTCGTCCCGGTCAAGCAAACGATGCGGTGTGTCGTTCTCGGTCAGAAACGCCTGCAGCGCAGTCGCCTGTCGCAGTTCGCGCGCGCTGCGGCACAGCTGCAGATAGCCGGTCGTGCGCTCATAGTCGAAGCCGAAGCGATTTCCCAGATCCTGCATTACGGCGGCGCTGTAGGTGGCCACGCGCGCCATCCGTTCGCGGTTGACCTGATACCGGCCGATCTCGCACTCGCTGCGCCAGTGCCGCAGCCAGCGCCATAGCGCCGGATCGAGGCGGCGCGCGACCCGAAACGCGGGGTCCGGCTTGAGCAGCATCGACAACAGGTTGCGCTTGTGCCCAGGCGCCGCGCGGGGCAGGGTATGCGAGGGCGCCAGGATGCCGCTGCTGCCGAAGCTGGCGCCCTCGGCGACGTTCGAGCGCCGTTCGATGACAACCACGTCATGCCCGGCTTGCGCCAGAAAATACGCGTTGCAGACACCGACGATGCCGCCTCCGATGACGGCTACCTGCATGGATTGCCACCGCTTGACAGGTGCCGAATTCGGGCCCGGCCTCTCGGGGCGCGCCGGGCAGCGCGACCGGAATGATGTGTCTTTGGAAAATGCATGGAGCCTGGTGAAGTGTGCGGCACGGACGGTTCGGGTTGAATTGCATTAAGGCAGGGCCGAAGCGGCCAGAACGATTTTTCCGTAACCGGGTCTGGTAACGACTGTGCAGGTGTGGCCATCAGGACGCATGTCCGCGGAGCGTCCTTGCCCTCGTCCCTGCACAACATTTGCGCCTGTACCGGATCATGCAGGCCTAATCCGGCAAAGTAAGTGAGTTACCGCACAGAACCATGTCGGATGCTCGCGTAGAACGGTTACATCGGATCTCGCTGCAGTGACCTTGCACGATCAAGCAGTATCACTGCCCGGGATCATGATCGACGTATTTTACGGTGCAATGACTGCCGCAGTCGCGGCGATTTGGGTCGTAACACGGCGCGATCGGTGCTTTACATCGAGTTTCGATCAATCCAATCAACCATCACCCAGGAAAACCATCATGAAATTATCTAAAAATATCGCTACCGCAATCTTGGCTACCGCTCTGTTCGCACTGGCAGGCTGTGTTTCGACCCCAACCACTGAAGGCACCGGCGCTTACGTCGAAGACTCGGTCATCACCGGCAAGATCAAGGCCGTCATCCTGAACGAGCCAATGCTGAAGTCGCGTGAAATCAACGTCGAAACATTCAAGGGCGTGGTTCAGTTGAGCGGTTTCGTTTCGAGCGAAGCTGAAGCACAGAAAGCGGTTGAAGTTGCCCGTGGTATCAAAGGCGTGATGTCGGTCAAGAACGACATGCGGTTGAAGTAATATTTTTCGGCAGGTTCAGTGGCGCTCCAAGCGGGCGCCTTGCCTGTAGCCGGTAGAGATGCAGTGCGGTAAATTTGCGCCGACAAGCATTCCTGCCGGTTTTTTTACGCCTGTCCGCATCGATCGTGGCGCATTAACAGCCCGCGGGTTGGTATTATTCCCCAAAGTTAATAACGGAGTCCTGCATGGCAAACGTGAAATCCGAAGAACCACTGTTTGCGATCGACGAGATCTCGCCGCCAGACGCCGCCGCAGGCGACCATCCGCTGGTGGTCGCGGAAAAGGCAGCCACCGCTACGGGTTTGCCCGTAAGGGTTCATGTCGATGCGCGCGGCGTGGCGCTGGCGCTGCTGGCCATCCTTGCCGTGGTATTTGCGTTGCAATGGGCGCATAAATTTTTCATTCC
>JACMRD010000016.1 GCA_014376645.1 Herminiimonas sp.
CCACGCCCTGACTGCCGTGTCGCTGGCCGGCACGGTCCAGATCGACAAGGTCGCCGGTCCGGTCGGCGAAGCGCTGATCATGACCGCCCTCGGCCTGACGGTCGCCATTCCGGCGGTCCTGGCCTACAACGCCTTCACCCGCGTCAACCGGGTCACGCTGGCCGAGCTCGACGCCTTCGCCCACGACCTGCACGCTTTCCTGACCACGGGGGCGCGGGTCGGCAATCAGGTCGGCAATCAGGTGGGTAAATGAGCGACACGGGAGCACCACGATGAGCTTTGGCGGATTCAGCGACAACCGGCAGCCGGCGCCGATGGCCGAGATCAACGTCACGCCGATGGTCGACGTGATGCTGGTGCTGCTGGTGATTTTCATCCTGGCCGCGCCGCTGTTCACCCATACGATCAAGCTCGATCTGCCGCAAGCCGCCGCAACGCCGGCGCCGACCCAGCCGTTGACGATCACGCTGTCGATCGACGCCGCCGGTGCGGTCTTCTGGAACGATGTGCCACTGCCAATGACGGAACTCGCGCCCCGGATGGCGCAGGCGGCCAGCCAGGTGCCGGCACCCGATCTGCAACTCCGCGCCGACCGCGCCACCCGCTATGAAGTCATTGCGCAGGTGATGGCGGCGGCGCAATCGAACGGCTTGAACCGGATCGGCTTTGTCACCGATCCGCAAGCAAGCTTAGCGGCAGCATCAGCACCGGCGCCGCAGGAAATACCGGCGGCTTCGTCGACGCTGCAACTGAAACCCGCAAGCCAACCTTCGATCCGGAAATAACCATGGCAACCGTGACCCTCGATGGCGCCGCCATCACCGGCTGGACGGCGTTTCATGCGCTGTCGAAAGCGGCCTTCGGTTTCCCCGATTTTTACGGCAACACGATGGATGCCTGGATCGATTGCCTGTCCTACCTGCGCGATGACGACGGCATGGCCGCCATCCGCCTGAAACCCGACGAACTCCTACAGATCGATATCCTGCATGCCGACGCCTGGCGCGCGGCACAACCGGACATCCTCGACGAAGTCCTGTACTGCATCGCCGGCGTCAATGAACGCTACGAGGATTACGGCGAGAAGCCGGCTCTGAAGGTCAATCTGCGCTAGCCTTAATCGTCAATACCGCTGCCAACCCTGCCCGCCGATTCAGGCATCCTTGTGGCTTTGCTAGCAGAACACATCGAATTATCTATTCATTTTTCCGCAAATTTTCTGCTTTACAAGCGCGTATATGATTAGAATCGGTAGCAATTATCTATTCATAATGTATTCATGAGCGCAAGAAAAGACGATTTTCGAGCAAAATTCCGCGCCCTGTTGCGCGAGCAGCCGCTCCCGTCTTCATCACTTTGCCGCGCACTCGGAATCAGCCAGGCGACACTCTCTCGACTTTGGCGCGATGCGGGACCCGACATCATTAAGCTTGGCGCAGCGCGATCCACAACCTATGCCGTCAAGCGCGACATTGCGGGCGTCGACCACGAACTGCCGATCTATCGTGTCGATCGTACCGGCTCGGCTTCGACGTACTGTTCGATGCGGGCGTTACAAAACAACTGGTATGCAATCATTCCAGCCAGCACCGGTCAACCGGAATTCATGCAGGGCCTGCCTTACTTCATCGAAGAGTTACGGCCCCAAGGCTTCCTTGGCCGGCTGGCCCCGAAGCAAAACATAGACTTGACATTACCAGAGCGCCTCAGCGAATGGACGGATGACGATCTGCTTTTGTTTCTCTCACGCCGAGGCGAAAATTTGCCGGGCAATATCATTGTTGGAAACGAGTCGTATCTCAGATGGATTGGCTCCCCAGGTGCCGGGGGGACGCGCATCATAGCAACCTCTGACCGAGAACAGTCGTACCCCAGTTACGCGCAAAGTGCCAACGCGGGGACGCTCGTTGGCTCGTCTGCTGGCGGAGAGCACCCGAAATTCACGGCAGCTCTCCGCGCGCCCGACGGGACTGTCAGCCACGCGATCGTAAAATTTTCGCCATCAACGGACGCGCCATCCGGACGCCGCTGGGCTGATTTATTGGTCTGTGAGCACCTGGCTGCCGTTGTGCTTAGTCAGCATGGTGTCCCTGGTTGCGACACCGCCATCGTTGAGGCGAACGGCCGGTATTTTTTAGAGGCACAACGGTTCGATCGAAACGGCCAGACAGGTCGCATGCCAATTGTCTCGCTGTCCTCACTTGACAGCATTTTTGGAATGCTAGACAAGCCATGGTCCACTGTCGTTGTCACCTTGCACGACCAGGGCCTGCTGTCGACCGAGGATGTAGAGCGCGTGCGCTATGCCGACCTCTTCGGCGCCCTGATTGGCAATACTGATCGACACCCCGGCAATCTGTCGCTCTCATGGTCCGATCGTGGCGGCTTCGCACTCCTGCCTATCTACGACATGCTGCCGATGATGTACCGTCCAAACAACCAGGGAGAGATTATCGACCGCGAATTTTCGATCGATGACATGGGCGCCGTCGACATGCGGTTCATTGGCTTGGTAGTGGAGATTGCACTCGACTTCTGGCGTGCGGTCCAGCGCGATGACAGAATTTCCCTGAACTTCAAGGAAATCGCTGCGCGCCATGCACTGGCGATCGCGCGCTTTAAAGTCAGGCCAGCGCCTGCCGGGATATTATAAAAACCCCGTGACTTGCTGCCGGTATAATCGTCCCTCCAGCGTCTTTTGGCACCTTCTCCCATGCAAGAAAAATACATCCCGGCCGACGTTGAACGCGCCGCGCAATCCCATTGGCAAGCCATCGATGCCTACCGCACGGTCGAACATGCGACCGACCGCAACGGCGTAGAGAAAAAGAAGTTCTACGCCTGCTCGATGCTGCCTTACCCATCGGGCAAGCTGCACATGGGTCACGTGCGCAATTACACGATCAACGACGTGATGTACCGCTACCTGCGCATGAACGGCTATAACGTCCTGATGCCGATGGGCTGGGATGCGTTCGGCATGCCTGCGGAAAACGCAGCAATGGCCAACAACGTGCCGCCTGCGCAGTGGACCTACGCCAACATCGCGCACATGAAGAAGCAGATGGAAGCCATGGGCCTGGCCATCGACTGGTCGCGCGAGATGACGGCCTGTTCGCCCGATTACTACCGATGGAACCAGTGGATGTTCCTGAAGATGCTCGAGAAGGGCATCATCTACAAGAAGACCGGTACCGTGAACTGGGATCCGATCGATCAGACCGTGCTGGCCAATGAGCAGGTCATCGACGGCCGCGGCTGGCGCTCCGGCGCGCTGATCGAAAAACGCGAAATCCCGATGTACTACGCCCGCATCACCGATTACGCCGAAGAGCTGCTGGACCATGTCGACAACAACCTGCCCGGCTGGCCGGAGCGGGTGCGCATCATGCAATCGAACTGGATCGGCAAGTCGACCGGCGTGCGCTTCGCCTTCCCGCACCATATCACCGATGATGATGGCGCCCTGGTCCAGGATGGCAAGCTGTGGGTGTTCACGACCCGTCCCGATACCATCAAGGGCGTGACCTTCTGCGCCGTGGCGCCGGAACATGCACTGGCCTCCATCGCCGCCCGGAACAATCCGGAGCTGGCTGCCTTCATCGCCGAATGCAAGCTCGGCAGCG
>JACMRD010000133.1 GCA_014376645.1 Herminiimonas sp.
TCCCAGAGTTCGGGACGTTGCGCTTTCGGGTTCCACTGGCCGAACTCGTCGCGAAAGGAAAAGATGCGTTCCTTGGCGCGCGCCTTTTCTTCATCGCGGCGGGCGCCGCCGATGCAGGCGTCGAACTTGTGTTCGGCGATGGTTTCGAGCAGCGTCACGGCTTGGGCCGCATTGCGCGAATCGGTCAGCGGATTGCGCAGCCGGACCGTGCCGCGCTTGATCGAGTCTTCGACCGAGCCGACGATCAGGCGCTCGCCGAGTTCAGCCACGCGCTGATCGCGGAAGGCAATGACTTCGGCAAAATTGTGGCCGGTATCGATATGCACCAGCGGAAACGGAAACGCGCCCGGGCGAAAGGCCTTTTCGGCGATACGCAGCAGGACGACGGAGTCTTTACCGCCAGAGAACAGCAGCGCCGGGTTGGCGCATTCGGCCGCCACTTCGCGCATGATGTGGATGGCTTCCGACTCCAGCCAGTCCAGGTGCCGTTCGTTGATGTGGACCTGGCCGTGGGCGTCCGGGAGGATCTGGGCGACAGCTGTATTCATGAATGTTCCGACAAAGTAGAAGGGGAATCGAGGTCGACGACCGGGTCGGCGGGCACCGGCTTGATGCGGATCAGCTTGCCATCGACGACATGCAGGCCGCATTCCTTCGAGTCCGGATTTTCCCACCACCAGCGGCCGGCGCGCACGTCTTCACCGGGTTCGATGGCGCGGGTGCAGGGCTCGCAGCCGATCGACGGGAAGCCCATGTCGTGCAGCGGATTGTACGGTACGGCGTTGGCGCGAATATAGTCCCAGACATCGGTCTCGGACCAGTCGGCCAGGGGATTGAATTTCACCAGGCCGTGGGCATCGTCCTGCTCCTGCACGTCGAGTCCGGCGCGGGTGGTCGATTGTGCCCGGCGCTGGCCGGTGATCCAGGCCTTTTTGCCGGCCAGTGCGCGCTGCAGCGGTTCCACCTTGCGGATGCGGCAGCATGCCTTGCGCAGGTCGACACTGTCATAAAACGCGTTCAGGCCGTGGCCCTCGACATACGCCGTGACGGCAGCCGGGTCCGGCCGGTACGGCGTGACGTCGTAGCCGTAGGTCTCGCGGATTCGGTCGAGCATGCTCAGTGTCTCGGCGTGCAGGCGACCGGTTTCCAGCGTGAAGATACCGATCGGCAGACGGGCGCGCAGGATCAGGTCGGTCAGCACCATGTCTTCGGCCGCCAGGCTCGATGCAAAGACAGCCGGTGTGAAGTCGACGGCGATGCGCGCCAGCGTCGCATTGGTGTCGGCCACCAGTTGCGACAGGCTCGACGGCGTGGCGATCGTGTTCAAGTCGGCGCTCATGTCGATACACCTGCCCGGGCCACGCGCTTGAACAGCGGCGTCTTCTGGTCCCACGAGGTCTGGTAGGCTTCCGAAAAATCGGTCAGGCCTTTCAGGGCATCCTCGATGCTGCGGTCTTCGCGTGTGGCGAAGGCATCGAAGCCGACCCGCGACATGTAGAACAACTGGTCGCGCAGCACGTCGCCGATGGCGCGCACTTCGCCCTGATAGCCCAGGCGTGCGCGCAGGTTGTAGGCGATCGAATAGCCGCGGCCGTCAGTGAATTTCGGGAAGTCGATGGCGATCACGATGAAGTGATGCAGGTCGTCCTTCAGGCTTTCCAGGCGGGGGTCGCTGGGGAGCCA
>JACMRD010000017.1 GCA_014376645.1 Herminiimonas sp.
CGCACGTTGCGGATCAACCGCGCCAAGTGGACCCGGTCTTCGACCTGCACCGTGAAGCGCAGCTGGGTCATGATCTGATCTTCGTCCTGATCCATGGCGACATGGACGATGTTGGCATCGGATTCGCCGATTTCGGCAGCGACCCGCGCCAGGATGCCGCGTTCGTTCTTTACGAGTATCAGGATGCGGCAATCGAAGCGGCGGTTCAGGTCTTCGCCCCATACCACTTCGATCCAGCGATCCGGCTCCTTGGCGCGCTGGCGTTTGCCGATATCGCAGTCGGTGCTATGGACCACAAGGCCCTGGTCGCGCTTGAGCTGGCCCATGATGCCGTCTCCAGGAATCGGCTGACAGCACGGAGACAGGTGGACGGACACGCCTTCGCTACCATAGATCACCACCGGTTCGAGCCGTCCGGCCGCGAGCGCAGTACCGTTCGTGCGCGGCGTGTCGGGTCCGGCGGCATCCTCGACCAGGCCCAGGATGTGACGCGCCACCAATGTCGCCATGCGTTTGCCGACGCCGATGTCGGCATGCAGCTCGTCCAGCGATTTCGCGCTCGACTCATTGAGCAGCCGCTCGCACAGGAGCGGCGGCAGGATCGGATCGAGATTGAGTGCCACCAGTGCCTGTGCCAGCAGGCGCTCGCCTAGCTCGACCGACTCCTGCAGGTTGATGGTGCGCAGGTGGTGGCGGATCGCGGAGCGCGCCTTGCCGGTACGAACGAAGGTCAGCCAGTTCGGATTCGGCCGCGAGTTGGTCGAGGTGACGATTTCGACGATGTCACCGTTGCGCAGTTCGGTGCGCAGCGCCGCCGGTTCGTGGTTGATGCGGGCCTCGGTGGTCTGGTCGCCGATGTCCGTATGGATCGAGTAGGCGAAATCGAGCGCTGTCGCACCGCGCGGCAGAGCGATGATCTTCGATTTCGGCGTGAAGACGTAGACCGAGTCGGGGAACAGATCGACCTTGACGTGCTCCAGGAATTCAGCCGAGTCGCCGGTCTGCTTCTGAATGTCGAGCAGCGACTGCAACCATGCATGGGTGCGCTGCTGCAGTTCCGACAGCCCGCTGTCATCGGTCTTGTAGAGCCAGTGCGCCGCTACGCCGGATTCGGCCACGCGGTGCATCTGCTGGGTGCGGATCTGGAACTCGACGGGCGTGCCGTACGGTCCGATCAAGGTGGTGTGCAGCGACTGGTAGCCGTTGAGCTTGGAGATCGCGATGTAGTCCTTGAACTTGCCCGGCATCGGCTTGTACAGCGCGTGCAGGGTACCGAGGGCGACATAACAGTTGGCGAAGCTGTCGACCACGACCCTGAAGCCATACACGTCCAGAACCTGGGAAAACGACAGGTGCTTGTTGCGCATCTTGCGGTAGATACCGTACAAAGTCTTTTCGCGGCCATAGACCTGTGCCTGCATGCCTGTGGCAGTCAGCGTGTTCTTGACCGCGTCAAGGATCTTGCTGACGACTTCACGTCGGTTGCCGCGCGCGGCCTTGACGGCCTTGGACAGGGTGCGGTACCGCACCGGGTACAGATGCGAAAACGACAGGTCCTGCAGTTCCCGATAAATGTTGTTGAGTCCGAGGCGATGCGCAATCGGCACGTAGACTTCCATCGTCTCCCGTGCGATGCGGCGCTTCTTTTCGCCCGCCATTGAGCCTAGCGTGCGCATGTTGTGCAGGCGGTCGGCGAGCTTCACCAGAATGACCCGCACGTCGCGCGCCATGGCCAGCAGCATCTTACGGAAGTTTTCGGCCTGCGCCTCGATCTGGCTCTGGAACTCGATCTTTTCCAGCTTGGACAAACCGTCGACCAGGGTCGCGACCGGTGCGCCAAAGCGCTCGATCAGTTCATCCTTCCTGACGTCCTGGTCTTCCATCACATCGTGCAAGAGGGCCGCCATGATGGCCTGGGCGTCGAGCTTCCAATCGGCGCAGATTTCGGCGACCGCGATCGGATGCGAGATGTACGGTTCGCCGGACATGCGCATCTGGCCGAGATGCATCTCATCGGAGAACCGATAGGCTTCCTTGACCTTGCGTAATTCGGATGGTGTGAGGTACTCGGCCAGCTTGGCGGTGAGTTGGCTCACTGACGCCACGCCGGGCGGCATGGCAGGAGATTCGATCGGAAAACGCCCGGTCTGGCCGGACCGGGTTTGCGCACCCTCAGCCAGTGCGCGTGGCGCACCAGTGACTGGCTGGAGTGAATCGGCAGGTGTCAGGTTCATGCGGCCTGGGGCGCTTTTCCCGTGTTAGCTCGGGACTTTCTTCAACATTTCGATACCGACCTTGCCAGCGGCGATCTCGCGCAGGGCGACAACGGTTGGCTTGTCCTTGGCGTCGACCTTGGGTGTATGCCCCTGCAGCAGTTGTCGGGCGCGGTACGTGGCGGCCAGCGAGAGTTGGAAACGGTTTGGAATATGCTTCAGACAATCTTCAATCGTAATGCGTGCCATGGAGGCTCCTGAAATAACGGGTGAGAATTGCGGAACGATCCGCAAAACCGTGCGAGGGTTTGGCGTGGCCGGTCAGCTTGGATTAGCATGAATGCCGAGTTGGGCGAAGAGTAACGCATTGCGTGCCGCCTGTTGCTGGATACGGCAACGGGTCGCCTTGACGATGGATCGAAGTTCGGTCAAAGCGCTTGCAAACTCTTGATTAATAATAACATATTCGAACTCGGGGGCGTGCGCGATTTCGCCGCCGGCAGCCAGTAACCTGCGCGTAATCACGTGCGGTTCGTCCTCGCCGCGCTTTTTCAGGCGCTCTTCCAGGGCTTCGATCGACGGCGGCAGGATGAAGATGCCGACCGCCTGCGGGAACTGCTTCTTGACCTGCTGGGCGCCTTGCCAGTCGATTTCCAGCAGAATGTCGACGCCGACCGCGATCTGGTCGGCGATCTTCAGGCGCGATGTACCGTAGTAATTGCCGTGTACTTCGGCCGATTCCAGGAATTCGCCGGCAGCGCGCCGCGCCAGGAAATCGTCCGTGTCGGTAAAGTAGTACTCGCGGCCATGCTGTTCTTTCGGCCGTGGCGCGCGCGTGGTGTAGGAAATCGACAGCCGAATGGCCGCTTCCTGTTCAAGTAGGGCGTTGACCAGCGTCGACTTGCCTGCACCCGAGGGCGCCACCACCATGAACAGACTGCCGGCTACGGGTTCGAGATCAGCCATGTTTTACCTCACTGAATTCATAAATAAGACTTACGTGGGACTGACCCGCATCGTCATTCCAGATTCTGAACTTGCTCGCGCATCTGTTCAATCAGTAATTTCATCGCCATGGCAGCATCCGACAATTCCTTGGCAGACGCCTTGGAGCCGACGGTATTCGCCTCGCGATTCAATTCCTGCATCATGAAGTCCAGACGCTTGCCGACTTGGCCACCTTTGATGAGGAGATGATGGGTTTCGCTCAGATGGGCGCCCAGCCGGGTGAGCTCCTCGGCGACATCGATGCGGATGCCGTAGAGCGTGACTTCCTGGCGGATGCGGTCGAGCGCATCGTCGCGCGTGGTCGCTGGCGCGGGCTTTGCCGATGCCGATGCGGCGGCGCCGTCGACCGCCAGACCGAGCGCGCTCTGCATGCGTTCAATCGCTCTTTGTTGGAATTGCGCGACGATTTGCGGCACCAGCGGAGTAATTTGCACGACGATTTTTTGCAAATCGTCGACCCGCGCTTCCAGCATTGCCTGCAACGCAGCGCCCTCGCGCGCGCGGCTCTCGATGAAAGCGGCCATCGCATCCTGCATCGCCGCGCTGACGGCGGCCTGCAAGGTGTCCTGACCGAGTTGCGCTTCCTCGATCACGCCTGGCCAGCGCAACAATTCACCGACCGACAGGGCGGGTGCATCGGCAAAGCGTTGCCGAACCTGTGCCTGCATGGCAGCGACGCCGTCAAGCACGCCCGTGTTCAGGGCCTGCGCCGCGCCGCCGGCAGCCTTGCGGCCAAAGCTGACGCGACACTCGACCTTGCCGCGCGTGACGCGCGCCATGATCGCTTCGCGCAGGCCCGGTTCGAGTGCGCGCAGGTCGTCGTTCATGCGAAATTGCAAATCGAGAAAGCGGGAATTGACGCTTTTGAGTTCAATCGTCAGCGTGCCGCCGGCGGTCTCGCGGGTCACGACGGCAAAGCCGGTCATGCTTGAAATTGTCAAAATCTCATCCTGGGTTTTTGCTTTACAAACACTAAATATGTCCACACAATCAAGTCACATCATCAGAGGAAGTCATGACTGCGCAAAACAACGCTCCCTTGCCAGACGGGCTTGAAATTTCCGGCTACCGCATTGTAAAGAAGATTGCTTCCGGCGGGTTCAGTATTGTCTATCTCGCCTATGACGAAGACGGTAATGCGGTGGCGATCAAGGAGTACCTGCCGAGTGCTCTGGCGCTGCGGGCGCCGGGTGAACTGGTGCCGACGATTTCTCAGGAAAACCTGGCGACGTTTCGCATCGGACTCAAATGTTTTTTCGAGGAGGGCCGGGCGCTGGCGCGCATCGCGCATCCGAACGTGGTGAGCGTATTGAATTTTTTTCGCGCCAACGATACCGTCTACATGGTCATGGCCTATGAGTCGGGCCGCTCCTTGCAGGAGCATATCCTGCGCCGCCGCGACAAGGGGGAAAAACCGCTGGTCTCGGAACGTTTCATCCGCAAGATGTTCGGCCAGGTCATGCATGGCGTGCGTGAGGTCCACACCAACAAGCTGCTGCATCTCGATCTCAAGCCGGCCAACATCTACCTGCGGGTCGACGGCACGCCGATCCTGCTCGATTTCGGCGCGGCGCGCCAGACGTTGAAGACTGATCTGCCGAAACTCTATCCGATGTATACGCCAGGTTTTGCCGCGCCCGAACTGTACGTGCGCAATGCCTCCCTGGGCCCGTGGACCGACATCTACAGCATCGGCGCCTCGATCTTCGCCTGCATGGTCGGCGCACCGCCGCAGCCGGCCGACCAGCGCAATCAGAACGACAAGATGGAGAGCCATTTCGCCAAGCTTGAGGCGATCTATTCGCCGGAGCTCATCGACGTCATTCGCTGGAGCCTGAAGCTCGATCCGCTGGAGCGCCCGCAAAGCGTCTTCGCCTTGCAGAAAGCGCTGCGCGAGCCGGTGGCGGTACAGGCGCGAACCGATGTACTGGAGCAGGTATCGCGCAAGGTGCGCGGCTTTTTCGCCAGCTTCGGCAGGCCGACCCCGAGCACCAGCGGCACGACCATCGAGGACCGCAATTCGATCTGAACGGCCGCGCCTGCGGTGTTCCGCCCGACCAACCTTCACCGCGAGACGACATGCGATTCTCCGTATATCAAGAAAGCCATGTTGGCGGCCGCAAGAACAACCAGGACCGGATGGGGTACAGCTTCACGCGCGATGCGCTGCTGCTGATCCTGGCAGATGGCATGGGTGGCCACATCCAGGGCGAGATGGCTGCCAGTATCGCGGTACAGACCATCGGCTCGCTGTTCCAGCGCCAGGCCACGCCCTATGTCAAGAAGCCGGAACAGTTTTTGGAAGACAGCTTCTTCGCTGCCCATCGCGAAATCCACCGCTACCGCGATACCCACAATCTGCCGGAGACGCCGCGCACCACGATCATTGCCTGCCTGATCCAGCACAACAACGCCTTCTGGGCGCACTGCGGTGATTCGCGCCTGTACTGGATGCGCAATGGCCAGATTCTGTCGCGCACCCGTGACCACTCCCGCATTGAAACTCTGATCGCGCAGGGCAAGGTCGATGCATCGGAGCGCGATACCCATCCTGATCGGAACAAGCTGTTCAACTGCCTCGGCGCACCGAACCCACCGATGGTCGAGGTGTCGCGGCGATCGAGCCTGCAGGCCGGGGACATCATGCTGCTGTGTTCGGACGGCCTGTGGTCCGTGCTGCCCGACGAGGTACTGGCGCAGCGTCTGGCCACCAGCACCATCGTGCGCGCCGTGCCGGAGTTGGTCAGCAGCGCCGTCGGCATCGGCGGCAAGAGCGGAGACAACGTCACGGCTCTTGCAATGATGTGGGAGGCCAGCGACACCGGCGAGGGATCGAATACAATTACGACCCATGCGTTCCCGATCGGTAGCGTCACGACCACGATCCAGGCGCCGCGCCATGCCGACCTCGAACACGCAGATGCCGACGCCGGATCGCCCGATCTGACGCGCCAGGCCGAAGCTGTCGACACATTCAACGAAAGTGAAATTGAAAAAACCATCGAAGAAATTCGTCTCGCCGTCGAAAAATCCGCCCGCATCACGTCGAAGGAGTGAGCGTCATGGCTGCTGATCGTCCGAGCGGCCGTTCCGCCGACGCCCTGCGCGTCATCCGCATCACGCGCGATTTCACCCGCCATGCCGAAGGATCAGTCCTGATCGAGTGTGGCGACACCAAGGTGATCTGCACCGCCAGTATCGAAGACAAGGTGCCCGGCTTCCTGAAGGGCAAGGGGCGTGGCTGGATGACGGCCGAATACGGCATGTTGCCGCGCTCGACCCACACCCGCATGGACCGCGAAGCGGCGCGTGGCAAGCAGTCCGGCCGCACCCAGGAAATCCAGCGCCTGATCGGCCGTTCGCTGCGCGCTGCCTTCGATCTCGAAGCCTTCGGCGAACGCACGCTGCATCTGGATTGCGACGTGATCCAGGCCGACGGCGGCACGCGCACCGCGTCGATTACCGGCGCCATGGTCGCGGCATACGATGCCTTCGCAAAGCTGGTTGCCGGCGGCGTGATCCCGGCCATGCCGGTCAAGCATTTCGTGGCGGCGATTTCTGTCGGTGTCTACCAGGGTACGCCGGTGCTCGACCTCGATTATCCGGAAGACTCCACGTGCGATACCGACATGAACGTCGTGATGACCGATGCCGGACATTTTGTCGAAGTCCAGGGCACGGCCGAAGGCGCCGCCTTCGATCGCGCGACCATGAATACCTTGCTCGACCTGGCGCAGGATGGCATCGCAACCCTGATCGGCCTGCAAAAAACGGCGCTCGGTCTCACGTGATGCGCTTGCATGAGGTCGTGCTGGCATCGAGCAATGCCGGCAAATTGCGGGAGTTCGACGCGCTGCTGTCACCGCTTGGCCTGGTCCTGAAGCCACAAGGCGAATTCAATGTCAGCGAGGCCGAGGAACCCTATCTGACGTTCCTCGAGAACGCTCTGACCAAGGCGCGGCACGCCGCGCGCGCGACTGGCTTGCCGGCCCTGGCCGACGACTCCGGTATCTGCGTCAATGCCCTGGGCGGTGCGCCCGGAGTACGCTCGGCACGCTTTGCCGGCGCGCCGAAATCGGATGCGCGCAACAACCGGTTCCTGGTCGAGCAGCTGGCGCCGCATCCCGACAAGTCCGCTTATTATTATTGCGTGCTGGTCCTGGTGCGCCACGCCGACGATCCGCAGCCGTTGATCGCGGACGGCCAGTGGCATGGTGAAGTGATGGACACGCCGCGCGGCTCCGGCGGCTTCGGCTACGATGCGCATTTCTGGTTGCCGGCGCTTGGCCGCAGCGTGGCGGAACTCTCGCCCGAGGAAAAGAATCTGCATTCCCATCGCGGCCAGGCATTGCGCACCCTTTTCGACAAGCTGAAATGATTCCGATCCGACCCGTCGATGCCAGCGGCAAGCTACTGCAGACATCCTCTGCGCGCACTGTGGTCACGGCACCCGATGCGGCGCGGGCGGCCAATGCATACCTGCAACCGGGCACGTTGAACTTGACGACCCTGCCGCCGCTCTCGCTCTACGTCCACTACCCGTGGTGCGTCAAGAAGTGTCCATATTGCGATTTCAATTCGCACGAGAACAAGGAAGCGTTTTCGGAAGAGGCGTATCTGGACGCCTTGCGCGCCGATCTTGAAAGCGCCTTGCCGCTGATCTGGGGCCGCAAGATCTACACGGTCTTCATCGGCGGGGGCACGCCGAGCCTGCTGTCGGCGGCCGGACTCGACCGGCTGATGTCGGATATCCGCACCTTGCTGCCCCTCGACGGCGCCGCCGAGATCACGATGGAAGCCAATCCCGGTACCTTCGAATCGGAGAAGTTCAAGTCGTACCGCGCCAGCGGCGTGAACCGGCTGTCGATCGGTATCCAGAGTTTCAATGCGCGGCATCTGCAGGCGTTGGGGCGGATTCACGATGGCGCCGAAGCGCATCGGGCGGTCGAGATCGCGCATCGCCACTTCGACAATTTCAACCTCGACCTGATGTATGCCTTGCCGGGCCAGACGCTGGCCCAGGCGCAGGCCGATGTCGCCGCCGCCATCGCAGCGTCCGCACCGCACCTGTCGCTGTACCACCTGACACTCGAGCCGAACACGTATTTCGCGAAATTCCCGCCGCAGTTGCCCGACGACGACGCAAGTGCCGACATGCAGCAAATGATCGAGGAAATGACTGCTGCGGCCGGCTACGGGCACTACGAAGTCTCGGCCTATGCTCAGCCCAAACGGGCCGCGCGGCATAACCTGAACTACTGGCAATTCGGCGATTACCTCGGGATCGGCGCCGGCGCTCATTCCAAGCTCTCGTTCCCGCACCGGATCGTGCGCCAGTCACGCTTCAAGCAACCGAAAAGCTACCTCGAACACATGGCTGCAGGCTCTGCCGTCCAGGAGGAAGTCGAAATCGCCCGCGGTGAACTCGGTTTTGAATTCATGTTGAACGCATTGCGACTGACGGCGGGCTTCGAGGTCAATCAGTTCAGCGAGCGTACCGGTCTGCCGATCAGCAGCGTCGAACAGGCACTCGATGCGGCCGAGGCCAAGGGTCTGCTGATACGCGACCACAAGACCATCGCCCCGAGCTCGCTCGGCCAGCGTTTCCTGAATGACTTGCAGCAACTCTTCCTGCTGGACTGACGCACCAGCGAAACCCCCGATTCCGGGGCGCCTGCCCGCCATTGCACGGCGCGAATGAGCAATACCGCCTTTCAGCAATTGCTCAACGAATATCACCCGTAGTAATATTGTAAAAAAGAAAATTTGCTGCCGGATCGAACATGCCGCCTGCCGCGTCCGGACAGCATGGTATTCCGGCAGTCCGGGCCTGCAGGCCCAACACCGAACATCGTCACAGCCACCGCAGAGAGATTCACCAGGACGATGATTGCCTCGCTATTGCTTTTTATGCAACGCCTGCGCCATAGCGCATTCGCACGCCCAGTGCATTGCGCCGGACTGGTGGCGATTTATTTTGCCGTGGCGCTGGTGCTGATCAGCCTGTCGGATCACGTTTTCTCCGAACAGGTGACGATCCGCTATTACGCCAAGATGCTCGCGCCCGTCCTCTCCAAAATGTACGATGGCCGCGCGCCGACCATCGTACCGAACGGCACCAGGCCGCTGGCGAAAGCGCAGGACCTGACAACCGTCTTTCTGGTGCAGGATGCCGACCTCGAGCAATACGACGAGCCCTATCCGGTGCGTTACAAATTCTGGGCGCGACGGCTGGCGACATTGGCCGAGTACCGGCCGCGGGCGATTTTTCTCGACGTTTTCTTCATCGATAAACGCAATGACCCGACGCTCGGCGGTTTCGTCGAACAGGCCTGCAGCCTGCGCCGTGATGGTATTCCGGTCTACATCGGGTCACTGGCGCCGCGCGGCCTGCAGACCCGTCCGGAAATCGCTGGCGCGCGCACCGTCCTGGCCGATGGCAGCAACGCCAATTGCTTTACCGAGGTCGGTATTCCGAAGCCGACCGATAAATTCGATCCCTCCGCCTGGGAGTACTCGCTGGTGCAGGAGCCCGTCGCCAACGTCCGGGGTGTCAAGGGTCAGGCACGCGTGACGGTGGCAGCGCAGATCTATCAGGATCTCGGTGGCAAGCTCGACTTGCACGACGCCGAATCGATGGCCTTGATCTGGGGCGCCCGACCGCATCCCGACAATGCCATTCTCCAGGCATCTGACAACAGCGCTGCGCGCAAGCTAACGTGCGACCCGGACGGTTTGGGATGGCACAAGGTCGTCTTCAATTTTTTCGCGCGCATGGTCTCGTCGAACAAGATGGGCAAGGACAATGCCGCCGAGTGCTTCTATCACAGGACGCGACCGATCACGCAGCTGCGCGAGGCCCCGCCCGCGGAGCTCGACCGCATGATCGAGGGTCGGGTCGTGATGCTTGCGCTGGATGTGGCCGGACTGCAGGACTATGTCTATTCACCGGTGGCCGAAATGCCGGTGCCGGGCGTCTTTCTGCACGCTATGGCACTGGACAATCTGATGGTGTTCGGCCAGCGTTACAAGCAACACGCCGAGCTGGAATTCTTTCACAACCGTGCCGGTTGGTTCGCCATGCTGACCCTGCTGGTGCTGTGCATCGCGACCGCGGTGATGGACGTGTATCTGCCCGTTCTAAAAGGGACATTGGCCGGAGGGAAGAAAAAGAAGGTCGAGCTTGTACGGCGGCACTCGGATGCCAGCGGCGGGGCGGACGGGCACAAGCGCCGGCACCCGGTGGCTGAGCATCACGAGGAAGCAGAAGAGTCCTCCTTGGCAGGAGTGGAGAACGTCACGCTGGCCAATCCGATGTTGATGGCGATTGCCGTTACGGACCGGGTCAAGAGCGTCTTCACCAGCAGTCAGACCAGCCATGAAGGCACATCCGAGAGCCGTCCGGCGGCGCTGCGACGCGAGGCGCGCTATGTCTTTACTGCACATCTGGCCATCCCGATCATCAAGATACTCGTGACCGCCTCGCTGTCGCTGATGATTTTTTACGTCGGTTACAGCCGGCTCGATTTCGGCCCGCTGACGTGGGCAGAGTTCGTATTCTTTCCGATTCTCTGCCATTTCCTTTTTGTTGGACCGCGGGTCGAAAAAATATTCGTCGATACCGAAAAAGCATTGCAACTATGGTTAGTCAAACGCGAACGAAGCCGCCAGTAAGGCGCCATTAAAAAACTGAGGAGATGAACATGCGGCACGGATTGAAGATATTGATTGCAGCACTGGCATGCGTATTGACGATGACGACGGCATACGTGGAGGCCGACGACATCGGTCTACGCGTGAGCGGCCCGACCGGCGCGCGCCTTGCCTATTTCGGCGACAGCGAAGGTAAGGTCAAGCTTGGCGAATGGTCGAGTCAGGAAGTCACGGCCATGAACCTGCAGATCCAGGCAGCCAAGGGCGACTTCGTCCAGGTCACGGCCGACGGCAAGCCGGTCTGGCTGGATCGCGAACGGATTCGCGTCGCCCGCAAGGGCGTGGATTGCGTGCCGGTGACGGTTGCCACGGCCGGCGCAGCCCAGCCCGTAGCCGGTGCACGCGGGGCCTCGAAGCAGGGCGCCTGCCAATGAGCCGCCAACGCATCCAGAGGCGCGCGGCACGGGCCGTGACGCTCAGCCTCGGTGTCCTGCTCGCGGGCTGCGCCGCAGTTCCTACGACGATCTCGGACAAGATGCCGGCCATCCCCGGCTTCACGCCAAAGCAGGACAAGACCATCGTTGAGCGCCTGCGCGCCGAAGACGCGGCTGACAAAGTCCGTCCTGCGCCTGCGACACCACCGACAGCGCCACCTGACCCGCTGGCCGATCTTGATAACCGCCGCATCTACAGCTACATCGTGCCGTCGCCACCGCTCTCGGCGTATCTCAACGGCTTGCTGCAACGGGTCAGGCAAGCTTCACCGCGCCCCGATCTGCCCGCGCATGTCTATGCGCTCTACGACAACACACTGGTGGCCGACACCACGCCGGCAGGGAACATTTTCCTGAGCCTTGGCTGGCTCAAACAGGTTGAGAGCGAAGATGAATTATTGGCTGTGCTCGCCCACGAATATGGCCACATCGCGCTGCACCACTACGACTTCGACGAAATCGCCAACAACCAGAAACGGCTGAAGCTGCTGTCGACGGGCTTCTTCGTGTTGCGTCAGGTGGTCAACACCGGCAACGCCTCGGCGACCCTGACGAAGGGCGACACTGACCGTCTGAAGACCCAGGAGAACCTGATCCAGGTGATGGATGCGGTCATCCACCCGGGCTGGAAGCGGGCGCAGGAACTCGATGCCGACAAATATGCGCTCGACACCTTGATGCAGATGAAACGCGCACCGAAAGGACTGACGGATTTTTTCGAGCATGTCGATGCGCAGGACACCACCATGAAGCTGGCCGCTGAAAAGGCGGCCAAGGAAACCATCAAGACCCCGGACCCGGCTGCGGCTGCCGCTGCCGCTGCCGCAAAGTTCAGCTGGGGCGATC
The DNA here is from genome assembly GCA_014376645.1 of Herminiimonas sp. GTDB lineage: Bacteria > Pseudomonadota > Gammaproteobacteria > Burkholderiales > Burkholderiaceae_D > JANXSS01. The sequence continues at coordinate 12,215 of JACMRD010000017.1, forward strand.
TGCTCGACCCGCTGCTGGTACAGCTCAAATCGGCCACGCATCCCTCGGCCGCTGAGCGCAGCCTGTCGATCGACACCTACCGCGATCTGTTCTACCCGACCGCCAGCCAGCCGGTGCGCATCCGGCCTGACATGGGCGGACTGGCGAAGGTCCGGACCGAGAACAAGCAATTGTTCGCCAACTACGAAAAAGCCCGGGAAGCAGAAATCAAGCTCAAAAACGGCGATGCCAAGGAAGCATTGAAACTGGCACGACTTGCAGCAAGCGGCCCGACGGCGAAGCACGCCTATCCGCTGGCGCAGCAGTTCCAGGCCCAGATGACGCTGCGCCAGACCAAGGACGCCGACGCCACCTTCAACCTCATCACCCGCGCCGACGACCCGACCTGGAAGGAATACGATTTTTACCTGGAACACAGTCAGGCCGACCAGAAGGCAAAGGACGGCATGATGGAAGCCGGGTTCCAGAAATTCCACGAAGCGCCGACTTTGCAGGCTGCCCGCATCGCGTATTACAAGAAAAGCGGGAACCTGAAGCTGGCCAATCAGCTGGTCATTACGTGTACTGCGCGCACGCCGGATTACCGGGACGGGTGTGAGAAGTCGTTGAAGTAGCGGGTACTTCATGGATGTTCATTGACGACTTGTCGGCCCAAAACCGGAACAGTGCGTCAGGAAAAACGCAGTATCAATCATCCCGATCAGCTTCACCGTCGCATCGATTCCAATCGGCGTGACGGCTGCGGCGACATGCAGCAGATGGCTGCCGCAGCGGGCTACGGACACTACGAAATTTCGGCCTATGCACAGCCCAAACGGGCAGCGTGCCACAACCTGAACTACTGGCAGTTCGGCGATTGTTTCAGCATCGGCGTCGGCGCTCATCCCAGGCTCTCGTTCCCGCACCGGATCGTGCGCCAGTCACGCTTCAAGCAACCGAAAAGCTACGGCGAACACATTGCTGCAGGCTCTGCCGTTCAGGAGGAAGTCGAAATCGCCCGCGGTGAACTCGGTTTCAAATTTATGTTGAACGCGCTGCGACTGACGGTGGACTTCGGGGTCAACGAGTTCAGCGAACGCACCGGTTTGCCAATCGACCGCGTCGAACAGGCACTCGACGCGGCCGAGGCCAAGGGTCTGCTGATACGCGACCACAAGACCATCGCCCCAAGCCCGCTCGGTCAGCGCCGGGATTTTTGGCTTGGAAAATTTAGTGCTTCTTGGCGATTATTCGCCTTATACTCGTTCAACCTGTTCTGCATTCGGGCATAAAAAAAACAACGGAGACATCATGTACCTGCCATTTGGTTCGCATCAGCCGGCCTCGCGTTTTATCGTTTTTTCTTCGACTGCCGTTCTATTGTCAGCATGCGGCGGTAGCAGTAACTCAAGCAGCCCGCCTCCAGTGCAAGCCGCACAAATCGTGGTCTGTGCCGACCTGGCCGGCAAGACTGTCCCGGCGTCGGCGATCGGCCTTGCAACCGGGGGTGCGTCGGTGCAATCGGCGACGGTTGTCAACTCCACTGACGCCGGCAACATCAACGGCGAGTACTGCAAGGTGGAGGGCAAAATCTCTCCAAGCGCCACCGCTGCAGCGGGCACGCCGGATATCAAATTTCAGCTTAACTTACCGACGCAATGGAACGGTAAAACGGTACATATGGGTGGAGGTGGCTATAACGGCACGGTCGTCACCGCGACTGGTGCGGTTTCCTTTGCGCCCGGGGTTACGCCACTTTCACAAGGCTATGCAACGTTTGGCTCGGATTCTGGGCATGTAGGCAATAGTGCGACTGCCGACTTCGCACTGAACGAGGCGGCCATCGATAATTTCGGATATCAGCATCTCAAGAAAACCAAAGACACTGCCTTTGAGCTGATCAAGCTGCGCTATGCAAAAGCCGCGGATAAATCCTACTTCGCGGGCGCATCGACCGGTGGTCGTGAGGGTATGACGGCTGTTGAGCGTTACCCGCAGGACTATGACGGTATCATTGCCAATGCTCCGGCCATCAACTTTTCAGGGGTACGCCTTCAGGGCGTGAAGATTGGCCAAGCCTCATACAGCAACAATGGCGCAGGCTTCCTGAACCCTGCCAAACAAAAGCTCATTCTGAAAACCGCTGTCGATACGTGTGATACGGATGACGGTGCGGCTGACAGGATCGTAAGCAATGTGGAAGCATGTCGCGCCAAACAGGCCGCTATCCTTAATGCGTTGGCTTGCCCTAGTGGTGCTGACGAAGGCAATACTTGCTTGTCCGTGGCGCAGATCAACACCGTCAAAGCGATTTCAGATGATCTGACGCTGCCCTATTCGCTTGCGTTCAACGTCAATCGTCATCAGGGATATAACATTTTGCAAGGTGCCGATTTTTCCGGGGGTCTTGGGCTCGGCGGCTCCGCGACATTGCTGACGCCACCTACCGTGGCTACCAACGGCTATTTGTACACTCAGGGTGACGGCTACCTGAAGTATTTCATTGCGAAAGACGCCAGTTTGAACACCCAGGCATTCGATTTGAACAATCCTGGGAACTACCTGCAACGGTTAATCGATCTGTCGTCGACTGTTGGTGCAATGAATCCGGATCTTTCGGCCTTCCAGGCACGAGGTGGCAAGCTCATCGTCCTGCATGGTCTCGCCGACGAAGTGATCAGCCCGAATCCGGCTATCGCTTTTTATAAAGCGCAGGTAGCCAAAACCAGTCAGACATCGGTCGATGCGTTCTGGCGCTTTTACACGGTGCCAGGATTTGGTCATGGAAGTGGTGCGTTCGTACCGTCATGGGACCCGATTAGCGCTTTGGACACATGGGTAACGAAAGGGACGGCGCCAGGCACGCTGATTGGAACAGATACGAACGCGGCAACTGCTGGCCGCACGCGTCCTCTGTGCGTCTATCCTTTGTTCCCGAAATACAAAGGCGCGGGCAGTATCGACATAGCGTCGAATTACACTTGTGCTGCGTCTTGAGTAATGATGACGATGCGAATGGATATTTGAACGTTAGGTAAAGACCGAGGGGAACGGCAGCGCTGCTCCTCGGGTGGCCGAAGCTTTCGCTGCAAACGCCCTACCATGAAATCCGTATCGGTCAAGCCTAGTTCCACCTGCGCCGGCTGACCTCCTCCAGCAGATGCTGCTTGAACGCCAGAGCTAACGGCGAAAGCTTTTTGCTGGCTGGGTGAACGATGCGCCAAGCTGACGGCAACGGAAAGCCTTCGACGTCGACGACGCTCACGCCATGCTCTTTTTGCAGGCCATGCAGCGCATGGCGCGAGACAAGTCCGATGCCCAGTCCGCCGGCCACCGATTCCTTCACGGCTTCGTTACCTCCCAGTTCGAGCCGTACATCCGGGCGGAACTTCATCTTCCTGAAAAACTGATCTGCTGCCATCCGCGTGGCCGAGCCTTTTTCCCGCAGAATGAAACGGCGCAGTGCGAGTTCCTTCAGCGGCACTAGATGGCGTTTGGCCAGGGGATCAACGGTCCGCGCGATCAGCACGATTGGATTGGGCATGAAGACCTCGTCACCGAGATCCATGTCCGCTGGCGGCATGGACATGATGTAGAGATCGTCCATGTTCTCGCGCAAGCGGTGCACCACGCCATCACGGTTCAGGATCTCCAACGAGACATCGATCCCCGGATGCCTGGTGCAGAAACTGCCGAGCAGTCGCGGCATGAAGTACTTCGCCGTGCTGACCACGGCAACGCGTAGCTTGCCTCTTGATTGAGGGTGGTGATGGGGCATTCTGTGCACCGATCTATCTGCTGGACAAGGACGCACTCTATGAAACGGGTCCGTGCGTCAATGACAGCGACAACAGTTTTTATCTGAAACGGTATCTGAAGCGCTGAAAAATACAGAGTCGATGGGTTGCATCAGAACAGGGCAGGATTTATAGATGGATAAGGATGAGGATGAGACCATGCGCAGTGGCCGCGAAAGCGACTGCGCTGACCAAATCAGTTATCCTGAAATCCCGTTTTTTCAATGCAAAACGAACCACCGGTTGATTGAAATCTCCGTGCAAAAACCGCGCTTTCCCTGGCAACGCAACGTCCGGCATGCACCCGGCTCACAGGCACCGCACGCGTATCCCGCGACAACAATGGGCTCCCGATGACGCGCTGGCTTCTGCCGGATGGCGTGCATCCGGATGTCTTGCCCTTGCTGTTTGCCCGCGCACTGCGGGCATTTGCAGACGGCTATGTCGCCGTTCTTTTACCTGTCTATCTCATTGCCCTCGGGCTTGGCACCTGGGAAGTCGGCGCCCTGGCCACCGCTACCTTGCTCGGGTCCGCGCTGGCGACGCTCGCCATCGGCGCGTGGGGACATCGCGTGCATCACGGCCGCTTGCTTCTCGGCGCGGCACTGTTGATGTGCGGGACAGGTTTTGCCTTTGCGGCGAGCTCAACGTTCTGGCCGCTGCTGCTCGTGGCATTTGTCGGGACGCTCAACCCCAGTGCCGGTGACGTCAGCCTGTTCCTTCCACTGGAACATTCGCGCATCGCCGAGGCTGCCGATGGCGACGCTCGCACAACGCTTTTCGCGCGCTACAGCTTGATGGGATCGCTGCTTTCCGCCTTTGGTGCACTGGCTGCCGGTTTGCCAGGACTGTTGACGGCGTGGATCGGCATTGCGCCGCTTGACGCGCTGCGCAGCATGTTCGCGCTCTATGGATTCATTGGGCTCACGGTCTGGATACTTTATCGCCGGCTCCCGAAGCCGCACGAAGAGGAGCCAAAGCCACCGGCGCCGCTTGGTCCTTCCCGTAAGATCGTCATGCGGTTGGCGATGCTTTTTTCAGTGGACTCGTTTGCGGGTGGTCTGGTGGTCAATGCCTTGCTTGCCCTTTGGCTGTTTCAACGCTTCGAGATGTCGGTCGTCTCGGCGGGTCAGTTTTTCTTTTGGTCCGGACTGTGCTCCGCAGCCTCCCAACTCGCTGCGCCACGGCTTGCAAGACGCATCGGGCTGCTCAACACGATGGTCTTCACGCACATCCCGGCAAGTGTTTGTCTGATTGCAGCGGCCTTCGTGCCGAATCTGCATGCAGCGCTGGCGTTACTGATCGTTCGCTCGCTACTCTCCCAGATGGATGTACCAGCCCGAAGCGCCTTCGTGATGGCTGTTGTGACGCCTGGGGAGCGTGCCGCTGCGGCGAGCTTCACGCTCGTGCCGAAGAGCCTCGCATCAGCGGCTGCTCCCATCATCGGTGGCGCGCTCTTTTCAGCGGGGATGCTGGCCACACCATTGGTGGTTTGCGGCTCGCTCAAGATCATGTATGACCTTGTGCTCTGGCGAACATTTCGACAACATCGACGGTCTGATTCGCAGGGAGGGTGACGACTGCTGATGACTGCTGACGACGTTGATTACCGCAACCATTCCTCTTTCTATCAGGTCGACCAACCCATTCGCTAAAACGGCACATCGGACCACACGTCGGCCGAACAGTGCCCTTGACGATTCGGCTGCCGGAATCGCACCGGCAATGCAAAGGTAGAACGCTCTGCCAGCAGCCTGGCTGCCGAGTTGGCTTGACCCGAGCTGACGTTACTTCAGGTGCTTCTTCAATTCTTGGCCTGCTTGCTCAAGCGACGAGCGTACGGCCGGTACCTGGCTGATTGCATTGAGCAGTCCGAAATCATGGATCATGCCGTTGTAGCGCACGCTGGTCACCTGCACGCCGGCGGCGTCGAGCTTGCGGCCATAGGCTTCGCCTTCGTCGCGCAGGACATCATTCTCCGCGGTCTGGATCAGGGTCGGCGGCAAGCCTTTTAGCTGCTCGACGGTCGCCTGCAACGGCGAGGCGGTGATTTCCTTGCGTTTGGCGGCATCGGTCGTGTAGTTATCCCAGAACCACTTCATCATGTTGCGGGTCAAGAAATGGCCTTCCGCGAACTGGTTGTAGGACGGCGTGTCGAAATTCGCATCCGTCACGGGCCAGAACAGGATTTCCGCACGCAGCTTCGGCCCGCCTTTTTCTTTCGCCATCAGCGCGACCACTGTTGCCATATTGCCGCCGGCGCTGTTGCCCGCAACTGCCAGACGGGAACCGTCGACCTTGATCTCCTTGCCATGTTCCGCCACCCACTTCGTTGCTGCATAGGCCTGGTCGATGGCGACGCGGTACTTTGCTTCGGGTGAAGGCGTGTAATTCACGAACACCGCGACGGCACCGGATTGCACGACGAGGTCGCGCACGAAGCGCTCGTGGGTCGGAAAGTCGCCCAGCACCCAGCCGCCGCCATGAAAGAACATGAATGCCGGCAAAACGCCTGCGGCACCGGCCGGCCGCACGATCGTCAGCTTGACGTCGCCGCCCGCGGTCTTGATGGTTTTTTCCGACACATCAGCGCTCGGCAGGGTCAGCTTGACGCCCGATTGCGCGCCGGACAGCACCTTGCGTGCCTCCACCGGCGAGAGCGTTTCCATCGGCTTGCCGCCGCCGGCTTCGAGCTTCTGCAGGAACGCCTGTACCTCGTGATCGACGTTCGGATTACCGGCAGCAAAGGCGCTGCCAATGGACAGGGCGAGTGCGCTCGCTGCCAGTACCAGCTGTAGGGGAGGATGGATCGATTTCATTGATAATTCCTTTAAATTTAAATTGGGGGCGAGCGCGGTCACCGGTCAGAGGCGGAGAGGGGTCCGAGATCGGCGCGAAAGACCGGCACGCGTTTCGGATAATGTTGGAAGACGCGAAACTTCGACGACAGTAGCTAGATTCGTATTAAACGGAGGCGCGCTAGATCGCTTTGTTCAATCGTATTTACACAATCTGGTGGATTTGAACCGACCGACTGTTGGCAAGAGGGGAGCAGCACCGAGCCTGCGAAGATGACGCGGCAGGACGATTCACCATTGGTAGCTCACATCAATATCCGACTGACTGCCAAGCAGCAGCGGCTTTTCAAGCAGCATTGCGATCGTGCAGCCATGAACAGCCAGGCGTCGTTGGTCGATGCATTTCTCAAGCACAATTTTTTGGAGGCGGGTTGGGGGGGCAGCGAAAATGAGAGAGTTCTCGTAGAGGGGCTGGCGGAAGCGGTATCCGCCATATTGCACTATTACCAAGTATCAGATGCCTAAAAAATAGGCTAAAAATGCCAGTAAACCTATATAAAACAACGGTATTGTAAATCCGACCATGTGTTACCTTGTGTTATGGTAACTCACCCAAGCGCAAAGTTTTGGGGGGTAGGTGAGGGGTAGGATCATGGGGGCTTGGGTATGCCGATAGTAGCGAGGGAATTAGGGCCGCTGGAAATTAAGAATCTGGCAACTTCGGCGGTGCCGGGGTATCACGCCGTGGGGCATGTGGCTGCCCTGATGATGCAAATATCGTCGAAGGGCGGTTGCACTTGGCTGATTCGAATCCGGGTTGGCGACAAGCGGCGCGAGATCGGATTGGCTGCCTATCCTGGAGTCGGGCTGGCGCTGGCTAAGACGAAGGCGCAGGAAGTCGGGATCAGATCAAGGGCGGTATTGACCCGGTACTGAATCGCGCCAACGACCGGCAAGCCGTGATTCAGGAGCAGATCGAGGCGAAAGCACTGGCATGGACGTTCGAGCGGTGCGCCAAGGCTTACATCGAAGCGAAGGCACCCGGCTGACGCAACGCCAAGCATGCAAAGCAATGGCCTAGTACCCTTGAGCAATACGCCTATCCCGTCATCGGCAACATGCTGGTGAGCACAATCAAGTTCGAGCATGTTCTCGAAGTCATCGAGCCGCACTGGGTAACCAAAAATGAAACCATCAACCGGGTGCGCAACCTCATCGAGCGAGTGCTGGACTGGGAAACCGTGCGCCGTTACCGCAGCGGCGACAATCCGGCACGGTGGAAGGGCAACCTTGATCAGCATTTGGCTGAGCGATCCGTTGTCGCATCTGTAGTCAGTCACCGGGCATTGGCAGCGGATGCGATGCACGGCTTCATGGCTCGGTTACGTATAGTGCAGAAGACCGGTGCGAAATGCCTGGAGTTCGCCATTCTGAACGCGTGCCGATCAGGCGAGGCGCGCCTGGCAACGTGGGCAGAGATTGATTTTAAAACCCGCACCTGGACAATTCCAGGAGCACGCATGAAGGCGCAGCGCGAACAGCAGGTACCGCTATCGGATCAAGTTATCAAGTTGCTGGCGGCATTGCCACGATTCGACGGCGAGACCTTGATTTTTCCGGGCCGAAAGGCCGGCACGCCGTTGTCAGATATGACGCTCACGAAGGCGATGCGGGATATGGCAGTGGATGCGGTGCCGCACGGGTTCAGATCGACGTTCTCAAGCAGGGTGGCATCATCGACCGCTTATCCGGCGGAGGTGCGCGAGATGGCGCTGGCGCACGCTATTGGCAACGACACAGTGAGTGCGTATCAACGATCTGATCTGTTTGAAAAGCGCCGTAACTTGATGCGCGACTGGGCCGACTTTATCGACACGGCGCAGA
>JACMRD010000134.1 GCA_014376645.1 Herminiimonas sp.
AGGCATTGAAACAGAAGAGCAGAAGCAGATCCTGATCGAGGCCGGCTGCGATTTCGGCCAGGGCTACCTGTTTTCTCGAGCGGTACCCCACAGCGACTTTCGCAAGCTGTTGCGTAACGACGCACTCCACTAGGCTCGCCTGCGGCGAAGCCTCCACAGGCCAAAAAAATAGATTTGGTAATCACTGGAATCCGACGCCAGCATTGTGCTATCAGGTAATAGTACGAGGCTGAGAAGAAGACGGAATGGAACTGGAAATCGACGTAGCCAGCGCGGAGCCGGTCTACGAACAGATCGTGCGCCAGGTGCATCAGGGCATACAGCGCGGATTACTTGCGCCTGGCGCACCGCTACCACCGATCCGGCAATGCGCCGCCGATCTGGGACTCAATCCGAATACGGTCGCCAAGGCTTACAAGTTGCTCGAGAGCGATCTGGTGATCCGCACGGCAGGTCCGAAAGGTACGTTCATCAGCGCCGATGCGCCGCAGCGCGTGGAGGCATTGTTGCGTCAGGAAGCCTTCCGGGCCTTTGAACAGGTGGTGCATGCAATGCGCGACAAGGGATTGACGACGGCTTAGCTGAATGGCACGTTCCAGGCCGTCGTCGCGATCGGTTTCGCTGCGAAAGAGAGCGCGAAACGAGCTGGTGCGTCGATGCGGTTCTGCTGAGCCAGATCGTGGTGCTTTATTAGCTTGCGGCACCGTTCGGGATGCGACAGATGAGCCAGGAATTTCATGCCCGCAATCCGGCATGATCCGCCGATCCGGCGCACATGGCAAAGCGCCATTCAAGCCAGCGAGGGTCGATTGCGCTGGCGTTCGTGGCCGGGACGGGCTCGAGCTGTATTTCATTTACATGCGGTCCACTGAGCCGGACGATACCTGGGTTGTGAAGGCGTTACTGGGGTCGACGCTGTGCTGGTTGGCGCTCGATGCGTTGCTCCGTACGATTGGTTACCGCCGGATCGGCAAGTCCATCGGACTGCCCTCGAAGCGTCGTGCCACGTTTGCGCCACGCAGGTCTGGCGATTTCACGCATCTCGGCTGGATCGTTGCGGGCATGCTGGCGCCGATCGGGCTCTGCGCTGCCTACTTGTACGCCCTGATCATTGATCGGATCGATGTCGAACTATTCGGCTTGCGGTTGCTGCTGGTGGGAGACTTCATCGCGGTCAACAAGTTTGCGTATGGCATCCGCCTGCCGATCCTGAACCGGAAAGTACTGGAAGTTGGCGAACCCAAGGTGGGCGACGAGATGGTGTTGGGGATCCGGACAATCCGGACCCGGACCTGATCAAGCGCGTCGTCGGCGAACAGGTGACAGCCTCGCCGTACACCGTCACTTCGGCGCGGCGGCGTGGAACACCGTCTTGATGTTGACGAATTCCTGGATGCCGTACGACGACAGTTCGCGGCCGTAGCCGGACTGCTTGATGCCGCCAAAAGGCAGCCGCACATCCGACTTCACCAGCCCATTGATGAACACGCTGCCGGCCTCGATCTGGCGCGCAACGCGGTCGGCACGGTCCTTGTCGGCGGTGAAAACCGCGCTCCCCAGACCGAACACCGAGCGATTGGCCAGTGCGATTGCGTCGGCTTCGTCGGTGGCTTCGATGATCGATGCCACCGGTCCGAAAATCTCGTCGTCGAAGGCCCGCATGCCGGGCTTGACGCCGGCCAGAACCGTCGGCGGATAATACGCGCCGGGCTGATCCGGAATGGCGCCGCCGGTTAGCAGCAGCGCACCCTGTGCCACGCTCTGCTGCACCTGCTCGTGGATCTGGTCGCGCAGATCGGCGCGTGCCATCGGGCCCATGTCCGAGGCGACGTCTTTCGGGTCGCCGAAGCGCACTTTCTTGAACTGTTCGACATAGCGGCGTGTGAATTCTGCAATCAATGGCCGGACGACGATGAAGCGCTTGGCAGCGATGCAGCTCTGGCCGCCGTTGACCAGCCGGCTCTTGACGCAGGCAGTCACCGCCAGCGCCAGGTCGGCATCTTCCAGCACGATGTAGGCGTCGCTGCCGCCGAGTTCGAGCACGCTTTTCTTGAGCTCTGAACCGGCGATGCCGGCCACCGATTTGCCGGCCGGGGTGCTGCCGGTCAGAGTCACGGCGCGTACCAACGGATGACGGATCACCGGCTCGACGCGCGATCCTTCGACCAGCAAGGTCGTAAACACATGGCGCGGAAATCCGGCCTCCTCGAAAATCTCCTGGATCGCCAGCGCGCAACCGCAGACGTTCGACGCATGCTTGAGCAGGCCGACATTGCCGGCCATGAGCGAGGGCGCGGCAAAGCGGAACACCTGCCAGAACGGAAAATTCCATGGCATTACCGCCAGGATCACGCCCAGCGGATCGAAGGCAACATAGCTTTTGGCGGCATCGGTGGCGACGACCTGGTTGGACAGGAATTGTTCCGCATTGACGGCATAGAAGTCGCAGCAATCGGCGCACTTGCCGATCTCGGCGAGGCCGTCCTTCAAGACCTTGCCCATTTCATCGGCCATCAGGATGGCGAGTTCGTCCTGGCGTGCGCGCAGCACGGCGCCGGCAGCGCGCATCAGGCGGGCTCGTTCGGCGAACGGGGTGGTGCGCCAGGCGTGGAAGGCGGTGTCGGCGGCGGTGATCAGGTGATCGACCCTGGCATCGTCGTATGGTTCGTAGGTGGCGATGGTCTGCCCGGAATGCGGGTTGATACTGTCCATGATGGAATCCTTCGCGATGAATGCGCGTCCCCTTCAGTCGAGGTCATTCTACATTGTAGGCGGCTGATCGGGATCGCGTTGAGGACATGCGATCTGGCCTGCAGGCGCGACACCGGCGGGTCGGCACGACCGCTATTTCGTCGGATTGCTGTCCGGCCCAGCCACCGTGTTGCTGGCCTCGGGCAGGCTCGGCCGCGTGGCGCCGGCGGCGTAGGTCATGGTGCCGCTCTCGGTGCGCTCGTCGTTGTGGAATTCGCCTTCCCAAGCATCGCCGTTGGCCCAAGTGTATTTGCCATGACCGCTGCTCTTGCCCTCGCTCCAGTGTCCTCCATACACGTCGCCGTTCCTGAATTCGCTGGTGCCCAGGCCGTCCGGCTGACCGTTGCTGAAGCCACCCCGGTAACGGCCGCCGGCGGCGTAGGTGAGCGCTCCTTTGCCGTTGGGGACGCCGTCACGGACCTGGCCGACATACTCGTTACCATTTGAAAAATGCAGGGCGCCGGCGCCGTTCGGCAGATTCCTGGCCCATTGGCCCTTGTAGCGCTGGCCGTTCGCCCAGCCGAACTCGCCCGGTCCCTGCTTGATGCCGTTGACCATCGTGCCGTCGAAGCGGTCGCCGTTACGCCATGCGACGCGACCGCTACCGGAGACGATGCCGGTGGCGGGGTCGACACTGAAGTTGCCGGTGAAGGTCTGGCCGGGAACCTGGATGGTCGTGCCGGCCAGGTCTTTGGCGGCGGGCGGTGACGCTTCGGTTGGGCGGATGCCGGCAACCTGCGCCGTTGCGGGAGGTGCGCTGCCGGGCGTAGACCCGGCGGGCGGGGAGGCCGCCTTCGGGATCGGCACGGGCTGGGCAGCCACCGGCATGGGCGGGTCAGGCGCGGCGGCGCTCGAGTCTTTCATGACCTCGATCCGGTTGCGTGCCGTGCGGGCGTGCTGTCCATCCGGAAAGGCTGCAAGATAGGCGTCGTAAGCGGCCTTGCTGCCGGCCATGGTCGCGCTCTGCCAGGTTGCCGCTTCGGTCGCCGCACGTGGCGCTATTGTCGGTGCATGGGCGGGCGCTGGCGCCCCCACGGGTGCGCTGCGAGCCGTTTGAATGGCGGCCAGGACCTGGACAGCCTGCTGCGCATGCTGGCCCGTCGGATAGTGGTCGAGATAGGCCTGGTAGCCTTGCCGGCTGTGCGCTGCGTGAACTTGCTTCCACAGGCTGGCTTCGGTGGGCGGTCGGGTCGCTGCCGGTGCTGGCGTGTCCGAGGACGATGCCGG
>JACMRD010000135.1 GCA_014376645.1 Herminiimonas sp.
GCTGGCGGCGCTGGTGTTGCTCCAGATCGCCCTGCGGCTGGTCTCAGCCCTGACGGCCCAGCTGCTCTAGCCGTTCGCCACGGCCGTCGGTCTACCAACGATAACCGAACGCTTGCTCGAAACGGCCTTCGATTTCTGCCCTTGACGGTGCGTGGTTCTGGCCGCCCTGGTGCACGATCTTGATGGCGCCCATCAGGCTTGCGAGGCGGCCGGTGGTTTCCCAATCCATTCCCTTGGTCAGTCCGTAGAGCACACCGGCACGGAAGGCGTCGCCGCAGCCGGTCGGGTCGACCACCTGATCGACCGGCACGCATGGAATGCGCAGATGCCTGCCGCCGGTAAAAATGTCGGCACCGAGCTCGGCGCGGGTGACGATCAAGGTGTCGACCCGTTGGGCGATCTGCGCCAGGCTCAGCCCGGTGCGCGCGGTCAGCAGTTCGGCTTCATAGTCGTTGACGGCGACGTAGGTCGCCAGGTCGATGAAGTGCAGCAGTTCTTCACCATTGAACATCGGCAGTCCCTGGCCCGGATCGAAGATCAGCGGAATGGCGGCAGCCGCGCAATCGCGCGCATGCTGGATCATGGCGTCACGACCGTCGGGTGCGACGATGGCGAATTTGACGGCGCCGGCATCAGCGACCTGATTCTGATGCGATTGCATCATGGCGCCCGGATGGAAGGCCGTGATCTGGTTGCTGTCGATGTCGGTCGTAATGTAGCACTGGGCCGTGTATTCGCTGGCGATAGTGCGCACGCAGCGCGCCGAGATGCCCAGGCTAGCCAAGCGCTCCAGATAAGTGGTGCCGTCCTGGCCGAGCGCGGCCATGATCACCGGGTCGCCACCGAGCAGATGCAGGTTGTACGCGATGTTGCCGGCGCAGCCGCCGAATTCGCGGCGCATGGCGGGCACCAGGAACGAGACGTTGATCTTGTGCAGCTGGTCAGCCAGCAAAGCCTCGGAGAATCGTCCTTCGAACGACATGATGGTATCGAATGCCAGTGAACCGCAGATCAGTGAAGTCATGAGTAGATGCCGAAAAAAGTGGACAGAAAAATGTCAGGGATAAAAAAGGTAGATCCGATAGCCGGATGCGTTCAGTCGCAACAGCTCAAAGACCATGCGCACAGCCTGTTCGCTGCCGGGTGCGAATCCCTTTGCTGTCACGGCGCCGGGCGGCAGATAGTCGCGCGGAGCGATGATGCGCCGTGCGACGAGCTTGTCGGCTGCGTCGTTGAGGCTCAGCTCGATGCTCGGCCAGGCCTGGACGGTGGCGCTGCGGTTGCGTAGCAGGACGGTGAAGACGAACTGATCGCGCTTGTCGGGCAGAGGCTGAAAATCGCTGGCTTCGATCGTCACGAAATCGATCTGCATCGGCAGACCGACGCTACAACCGATCATCCGGCAGGTATCGTCGAGCAGGGAGCGGGTCTGCGGAAAATTCGCTGCGATCGACGTGCGGAAAACGTAGGCCATCTGGCCCAGCAGCAGCAGCGCCAGCACGACCGAGGCGATCGCCAGCAGCGGGCGCGCGATGCGCCGCAGACCCTGGCGGCGCAGATCCTGTGCCACGAAGTCCGGTACGTGTTCAGCTTCATCGATGGCATCCGTTGCCAGCGTTGCGTCGGCATTCAGTGGTTCGGTCGCTGAGTCGGCTGGCGAGTCGGCTGACGTGTCGGCTGAGGGCGCGTCGGCCGGCGGCGACACATGCGCATCCCCGATGCGGGACGGTCGCAGAAGGCCGGGCATGGGACTCATCGACGGCTGGGCAATCGCCGCGCCGAGGTCGTGGCGATCGCGGTCGCCGCCGCCGCCGCCTTCATCTTGCGCTTCCGGTAGACCGTCTGCCGTGGGAAGGCGCGTCGCTTCCAGGTCGAAATCGTCACTCGCCGCCAGCCACAGCGAGGCGCTGTCCGGCTCGTGCGGCGGCGCCGGCAACTGCACCGGCGTATAGCCGGCGGCATAAGCGGCCGGCGCTGACAGGAGTGCCGGTCCCGACGTGGACGCCGCCGGCTGGTCGACGGCCGCGACTGGCGCAGTCGGGATGGGCGCCTTCGGCGTATCGGACAAAGGCCAGCGACTCCCTGCGGCGGCGCCCGACGCATTGCTCGTGGCCGGGATATCGTCGTCCGGATGCAGCAGGTTTTCAATGCCGTTGAAGATTTCCTTGCAGGTGCCGCAACGCACCAGGCCGGCACGCAGCTTCAACTGGTCCGATGCCACCCGAAAGGCTGTCTGGCAGTGCGGACATCGGGTCGCCAGGGCCATTGCTAGCCCGCGCTGGCAATCGTCGTGGCCGGCAAGCGTCCAGCCAGCGCCACCCAGCCATCCCGTTCAGCGGCCACCGTCATGGCGATGAAGGGCGCATAAGCAGCACATACTTCCTCCGCCTGCCGCGCCAGCACGCCCGAGAGCACCAGTGCGCCACCAGCCGCCACCCGGCCGGCGAGCATCGGCGCCATCAGCTTGAGCGGACTCGAGAGGATGTTGGCGACCACGACATCGAAGGTCTGGCCCAGGCCGGCTGTCGCAAATTCTTCCGGCAGGTAGTAGTCAATGGCGCAGTCGTTGCGCGCGCTGTTCTCGCGGGCGGAGGTAATCGCCTGCGGGTCGATGTCGACGCCCAGCACCGTGGCTGCGCCCAGCTTCTTGGCCACCATGGCCAGGATGCCGGAGCCGCAACCGTAGTCGAGCACCGTTGCATCGACCGGCGCATGCGCTTCGAGCCACTCCATGCACAGTCGCGTGGTCGGGTGGCTACCGGTGCCGAAGGCCAGGCCCGGATCGAGTTCCAGCACCAGCGCGGTCGGGTCGGGCGCATCATGCCAGCTCGGCACGACCCAGATGTTCTTGCCGATGTGGATGGGTTCGAACTGGGATTGCGTCAGGCGCACCCAATCCTGGTCCGCCACAGGACGCAGCACATGTGTCAGCCGCGCCGGATCGATGCCGCACGCCGCAGCGGCCGTTGCCAGCATCGCTGCCTGGTCGGCGCCGGCCTCGGTCAATGCCACGACCCGGCTGTGTTCCCAGGCCGCTTCGGTCGGTTCCATGCCGGGCTCGCCGAACAGCGGTTGCTCGGCCTCGGTGCCGAGATCGGCATCCTCCACCGAGACCGACAATGCGCCTGCCTCGATCAATGCATCCGACAGTGCCTCGGCCTCGGAGCGGGCGACTTCGATGACGATTTCAATCCAGCTCATGCGTTATTGGAAACCTTGTTAGCCCTGATTTTTCGGCAGCACCGGCATGTTCGCCAGTTTCTGTTCCAGGTAGTGAATGTTGGTGCCGCCCTCAGCGAAGCGGGCATCGACCATCAACTCACGATGCAGCGGAATATTGGTGAGGATACCTTCGACCACCATCTCCGACAAGGCGATCTGCATGCGCTTGATCGCTTGATCACGCGTGGCGCCGTAAGCAATCACTTTGCCGATCATCGAATCGTAATTCGGCGGCACGTAGTACCCGGCGTAGGCATGTGAGTCGACCCGAATGCCGGGACCGCCCGGTGCATGCCAGGTCACGATCTTGCCGGGTGACGGTGTGAACTTGAACGGGTCCTCGGCATTGATGCGGCATTCGATCGCATGACCCTTGAGGATGATGTCACGCTGACGGAAGCGCAGCTTCTCGCCGGCGGCGATGCGGATCTGTTCCTGGACGATATCGATGCCAGTGATCATTTCGGTCACGGGATGCTCGACCTGGACGCGGGTATTCATTTCGATGAAATAGAATTCGCCGTTCTCGTACAGAAACTCGAAGGTGCCCGCACCCCGATAGCCCATCTTGCGGCAGGCTTCGGCACAGCGGTCGCCGATGCGCTCGATGATCTTGCGCGGAATACCGATCGCCGGCGCTTCCTCGATGACCTTTTGGTGACGGCGCTGCATCGAGCAATCGCGTTCGCCCAACCAGATCGCATTCTTGAATTCGTCGGCCAGGATCTGGATCTCCACGTGACGCGGATTTTCCAGATATTTCTCCATGTAGACTTCGGGGTTGCCGAAAGCCGCGCCGGCTTCGGTGCGCGTCATGGTGACGGCGTTAAGCAGCGCCGCTTCAGTGTGGACCACCCGCATGCCTCGTCCACCGCCGCCGCCGGCGGCCTTGATGATGACCGGGTAGCCGACCTTGCGGGCGATCCGGATCACTTCCTTTGTATCTTCCGGCAACGCGCCTTCCGAGCCCGGCACGCACGGCACGCCCGCGCGGATCATGGCTTGCTTGGCCGATACCTTGTCGCCCATCAGGCGGATCGATTCCGAGCGCGGCCCGATGAACACGAAACCGGAGCGTTCGACCCGCTCGGCGAAGTCCGCGTTTTCAGACAGAAAGCCGTAGCCAGGGTGGATCGCCTGGGCGTCGGTAACTTCTGCTGCGCTGATGATGGCCGGCATGTTCAGGTAGCTCAGGGCCGAGGACGCCGGTCCGATGCAGACCGATTCGTCGGCCAGCTTGACGTATTTCGCATCGCGATCCACTTCGGAATGCACGACCACGGTCTTGATGTTCATCTCGCGGCAGGCGCGCTGGATGCGGAGCGCGATTTCGCCACGATTGGCGATGAGGATTTTTTCAAACATAGGCGCAGGAGAAGTCGTTAAGAAAATCAACAGGGACCGGCCGGCAGGCGCCGCAACGGGCATCCGGCCACGCTGGTTCGAAGGCTGGCTTCACGGTCACGAAGGCGGCGCGCCGACCGGCCGGGAGCGGGTGGACGCCGGCCTCAACCGATGATGAAGAGAGGCTGGCCAAACTCGACAGGCTGGCCGTTTTCAACCAGGATCTGGGTGACGACGCCACCGACTTCGGTATCGATCTCGTTGAGCAGTTTCATCGCCTCGATGATGCAGACTGTGTCGCCCTCCTTGACGCTCGACCCGATCTCGACAAACGGCGGCGTGCCTGGCGCGGCGCAGCGGTAGAAGGTACCGACCATGGGTGACTTGACGACGTAGCCGACCGGTTCCGGCGGCGTCACGACCGCGGCGATCACCGGCGCGGTTGCCGCCTGCGGGGCGGCCTGGGCTGCGTGCGGCTGCATCATCACCATCTGATTGTGCGGTTGGGCCGACGACTTGACGATTCGAACCTTGCTTTCGCCTTCGGTGACTTCGAGTTCCGCGATATCGGACTCGGCTACCAGATCGATCAAGGTTTTCAGTTTGCGTAAATCCATCAGGAATCCTTTGGAATGAGGTACGTCTGCCAGATTAATATCGGGCCAAGTATATGTCGGTTATCAGCAGATAAGGGAAATTAAAGCTTTTTGATCGCAAACGCGATGGCGGCCGCGTACCCGTCCACGCCCAGGCCGCAGATCACGCCGGCAGCGACCGCCGACAGACAGGAGTGATGCCGGAAGGCTTCGCGCCGATGGATGTTCGAGATATGGATTTCGACGAACGGGATGGCAACCCCGGTCAAAGCGTCACGCAAGGCCACGCTGGTATGGGTCAGGCCGCCCGGGTTGATGACGATGGCGTCGACACCTTCCTGCACGGCAGCATGGATGCGATCGATCAGTGCACCCTCGTGATTGCTCTGGAAGCAGGTCAGCGTTGTACCGGCGGCGCTGGCCTGCTCGATCGCCAGCCGTTCGACGTCGGCCAGCGTGGTGCTGCCATAAACGTCCGGCTCACGGGTGCCGAGCAGGTTCAGGTTCGGGCCGTTCAGCAACAGGATGGAAGTGGCCATGTAGATGGTACCCCGTATGACGATGAAGGCGGCATTTTGCCGTCAAATGGCGACGATTGGCAAGTGGAAAGATTCGCCTCTTGGGTTACTTGCGTTCGGTGAGAGCGCGGCGCTCAGAGTGCTGAAATGTCGCGCCGCAGTTCATCCATCTTGAGTTTGCCGAGATAGGTCTTGACGACCCGGCCATCGCTGCTCAGCAGGACGGTGAACGGCAAGCCGCCGCCTTGGTTGCCGAACTGGCGCGACAACTCCGTGCCGCTCATGCCGGCCACGTACAGCGGATAGGCGATCTTGTATTTGGAAGCAAATTCCTTGATGTTCGATGGGGAATCGATACCGATGCCGACAATTTGCACTTTCTTTGGCGCCAGCTCCAACTGTAGGGCGGAGAGCTCCGGCATCTCCTGGACACACGGCCCGCACCAAGTCGCCCAGAAATTGACGACCATCGGCTTGCCTTTCCAGTGCGCCAGTCCTGCGGTGCCGCCATTGGCGTCTGCCATGCTCTGCGCGAACAGGCTGGTGACGGCGGGCGCCGTGGTGACGGGCACACTCTGGACGCCCGTTGTGCGAGTACCAACATAGCCACCAATGACGGCAAAAAGCACGCCGATCACACCGAATAGCCAGATATTACGTTTCATCAGGTTCACCTTGATCGTCGTTCGCATGCTCCGAGTCGGCAATTAGCGCCAGCACGCCATCGAGCGCCATGCGCTCGATTTTTCCACCGGTTCCGCCTTTCAGGGCGCCGCGCAGATCGTCCACATCATACAGCGCCAAATGGACGCCTTCGTGCTTCCACAGGAAGCTCAGCGTCTCGACTGGCGCGGAACGCCCCTTGAAGTGCGCACTTTCCGAGGCATCGAACAGGATGTTGCGATCCATTAGATAGACCGTGACATCCTTGGTGCTTTCCGCGAACAGCTGCAAGTGGATTTCGGAATGCTCGCCAGCCGTACCGTTGAGCACGGCCCCGGTCAGGTAGGGCGAAAAGGGCGCCAGCCGGGCCATGATTTCCGCAGCGACGCGGCGCAGATGCAGCAGGCGGGCCGGTTGGGTGTCGCCGAAGAACAGCGCCTGGTGGGCCCGCACTTCCAGCTCGATCTGGGCATTGTCGGGCAGATAATCGCCGCGCACACGCACGTCGCCCAGGATCTGTTTGGCGGCCCGTCGTTTGGCGCTGCCATAATCGGCGCCGTCTTCGGCAATCATGCGCGCCGCGGCGATGGCGATTTCTTCACGCAGCGATTCGGTTTCGGACGGTGTGTTCATTGGCATGGCGGTGATGATACGCGTGAAGGCGACTGGCTGTGGAAGAGGGGGGTGCGGTCGGTTAGAATCGTGGTATTCCATTTCGAAATTCTACAATGCATATCCACATTCTCGGCATCTGCGGCACCTTCATGGGTGGCCTCGCGGTGCTGGCCAAGGCTGCCGGCCATCGCGTGACCGGTTGCGATCAGAACGTGTACCCGCCGATGAGCAGCCAGCTCGAAGCGCAGGGCATCGACCTGATCGCGGGTTTCGGTCCCGAGCAGACTGCCCTGAATCCCGATCTGTACGTGATCGGCAATGTCGTCAGTCGCGGCAATCCCCTGATGGAAGAAATCCTCAATCGCGGCCTGCCCTACACCTCCGGTCCGCAGTGGATCGGCGAGCACATTTTGCAAAAACGCTGGGTCTTGGCGGTCGCCGGCACCCACGGCAAGACCACCACCGCCTCGATGCTGGCCTGGATACTGGACGATGCCGGTTACGCGCCGGGATTCCTGATCGGCGGAGTGCCACTCA
>JACMRD010000018.1 GCA_014376645.1 Herminiimonas sp.
GATGGGCGACGCGCCCACCAAGGTGTTGATGATGAAGCCGGGTGACAAACTGGATTTCTGAAAGAGCGCGAGGCTGGAGCAGCCCGGCTAATGCATCAAAAAGGGAACCGCGACGGTTCCCTTTTTGATGGGCAAGTGGAAAGCGTAGCGGCTCCGTGCAGTCGCTTCTGATGCAGCGCTCAAAACGCACTGCGCTATGTGAATCAGGGTTGCAGCATTTGCAGTATCTGTGCCAGTTCGGCACGCAATAGCGTGATGTCAACATCCGGGGCAACCGGTTGGGCCGGTACCATTTCTACCTGGTCGACCAGGCGACTATCGAGCCTGTTGCGCGCGCCACTGATGGTGAAGCCTTGCTCATAGAGCAGTTCACGAATACGCCGGATCAGTAGGACTTCGTGGTGCTGATAGTAGCGGCGATTGCCGCGCCGCTTGACGGGCTTTAACTGCGTGAACTCCTGCTCCCAGTAGCGCAGCACGTGCGGCTTGACACCGCACAGGTCGCTGACTTCACCGATGGTGAAGTAACGCTTTGCCGGGATCGGCGGCAGCGGGCCGAGTTCGGGTCTGGTCGAGCGCTCGTTCATCGGTTCTTAACCTGCGTTGGCAGGGCAGCATGACGAGCGTGCATCATGCTGCGCGCACCATCATCTTCTGATTATCCAGCTCCACCATCGCCTTGAGTTTCTGACTGGGATGAAAAGTCACCACGCGGCGTGCCGTGATCGGAATTTCTTCCCCGGTCTTTGGATTGCGTCCGGGACGCTGCGGCTTGTCGCGCAACTGAAAATTACCAAAGCCGGAGAGCTTCACCGGCTCGCCACTTTCAAGTGCATTACGGATTTCATCGAAAAAAGTTTCGACCATGTCCTTGGCTTCACGCTTGTTCAGACCGACCTGCTCGAAAAGCAATTCGGCCAGTTCGGCCTTGGTTAGCGTAGGCAAGTCTTTTTCGGCTTGTGAACGGACCTGCGCTTCTAGCACCGCCCGATCAAGATCGGCCGCCAAAACGGACTGTAGTTCGGCTGGATTCGCGTCATTCATCATGTGTGATCCCTGCTGCTTTATGCGCGCAGTTTAGCGCCATATTTTTCTTGTGCCGTGGCCACGAATGCTCGCATTGCCGCATCGACCGCGTCGTCTTTCAGGGTCGTCTGAGTATCTTGCAAGGTGAATCGGAAAGCAAGACTTTTTTCGTCGACTTCCAGTCCTTTTCCGCGATATTCATCAAACAAAACAATAGCTTGCATGATATGGCATGACGGGTTGTCGCGCTGTTCCGCTAGGAATGCATCGCTTAAATCCTGTGCTGCAACGCCTTGCTTGACGACCAGCGCGAGGTCGCGCACGACGGCCGGAAATTTCGAAATTTCGTGATACGCCGGTACGATTCGCTGCTGCAATGCGGCGGCGTCGACTTCGAACAGGACGGGTGCGGAAGGCAGCTCGTACTTCTGCTGCCAGCGCGGATGCAGCTCGCCGATGAAGCCGACTTCCTGACCGTCGAGCACCACAGTCGCGCTGCGGCCGGGATGCAGGGCCGGATGCACAAGCGCATCGAAACGCAGGGTGCGCGGCCCGAACAATGCCTGGAGGTCTGCCTTCATGTCGAAGAAGTCGACCGGCCGGGTGGCCTGCCCCCACTGCTCGTCAGAGACACTGCCGCAAGCCAGGGCGGCGACGCGTTTTGGCTGGCAATAACCGGCTACCGCCAGCGGTCCGTCGGTTATGGCAGGGTCCCGCCGGTAGATGGCGCCGACCTCGAAGACACGAATCCGGCTCACCTTGCGGTTGAGGTTGTAGCGAGCGTTAGCGATCAGACTACCGATCAGCGTCGAGCGCATCACGCTCATCTGACTGGCAATCGGATTGACCAGCTTGATGGGCTGCGCGTTCGCGGCAAAGTCGGCTTCCCACGCTTCGTCAACGAAACTGTAGTTCACGACTTCCTGGTAATCGAGATCGGCAAGCGTGTGACGAATGGCGAACAGCGAACGCAGGTTTTCCGGCGGCAGCCGGATCTGGCTGGCCGCGACAGGCGGCAGCGCCGGAATGTTTTCGAACCCGTAGATGCGTGCGACCTCTTCGATCAGATCTTCCTCAATCTCGATGTCGAACCGATAGGACGGCGGACTCACCGTGAAGATACCCTCGGCATGCGTGTGGCTCAGGCCAAGCCGCGTGAAGATCTCGGCGATGCGGGCATCGGTCAGCGCAACGCCGATGACCTTGACGGCGCGCGCTGTGCGCATGATGACTAACGGACGTTGCGGCAAGTTGACGACCTGATCGTCGACCGGTCCGACGCGGGTGGAAGCACCCCGCCCGCAGATTTCGACGATCAAGGCGGTGATCCGCTCGATATGTTCGACCGTGGTGGCGTAATCGACGCCGCGCTCGAAGCGGTGCGCCGCATCGGTGGAGAAATTCAACCGCCGTGCACGGCCCTGGATCGCCGCCGGATACCAGAATGCAGCTTCCAGATAGATATCCGTGGTGTCGAGTGAGACGGCAGTGGCGTCGCCGCCCATGATGCCGGCCAGCGATTCGATCGCCGCATCGTCGGCAATGACGCCGATCCAGTCATCGACGGCGACCGTGCTGCCGTTGAGCAGCTTCAATGATTCACCGGCGCGACCCCAGCGTACATCGAGGCCGCCGTGTATCTTGGACAGGTCGAACACGTGGGTCGGGCGTCCCAGCTCCAGCATGACGTAATTCGAAATGTCGACCAGCGCCGAAATCGGACGCTGGCCGCTGCGCTCGAGGCGCTGCTTCATCCACTCCGGTGTCGCAGCGCGTGCATCGAGGCCACGGATGATACGTCCGGAAAAGCGTCCACACAGGTCCGGCGCTGAAATCCTGACCGGCAGAATCTCGTCGCTGCTGACGGTAACAGGATGGTGCGTCGGCGATTTGAGCGGCACGCCGGTCAGTGCGGAGACTTCGCGCGCCACGCCCAGCACCGACAGGCAATCAGCCTTGTTCGGCGTCAGCTTGATGGTGAATTTCAAGTCGTTGAGCTGCAGGTAATCGCGCAAATTCTGACCGACCGGTGCGTCGTGCGGCAGGTCGAGCAAGCCGCCGTGATCTTCAGACAGCTTCAGCTCCCGTGCCGAGCACAGCATGCCCTGCGATTCGACGCCACGCAGCAGCCCTACCTTGATCTCGAACGGCTTGCCGTCCTCGCCGGGTGGCAGCAGCGCACCGGCCAGTGCGCAGGGTACCTTCATCCCGGCGCGCACGTTCGGTGCGCCGCAGACGATGTTGAGCAAGGTACCGCTTCCGACATCGACTTCGCACACATTCAGGCGATCGGCATTCGGATGCCGGGTCAGCGAGCGGACTTCGCCGACTACCACGTTCGAGAAAGGCGGCGCAACCGGCGAGACTTCTTCGACTTCCAGTCCCGACATCGTCAGCAGATGCGTCAACTGATCCGAGCTCATGCGCGGGTCCACCATGGTGCGCAACCAGTTTTCAGAAAATTGCATGTTTCAGTTCCTTTGGTACGGGGTGCAGGTCGGATGCAAAGGCCCGCAGCGAACGTCGAGTGGTCGCCAGCGCAACCCTGCGCCTGGCTGCGGAGTTCGTCGGGCGGATCAGTTGAACTGCTTCAGGAAGCGCAGATCGCCTTCGTAGAACAGGCGCAGGTCGTTGATCCCGTAACGCAGCATGGTCAACCGCTCGAGGCCCGAGCCGAACGCAAAACCAATGTATTTTTCGGGATCGAGACCCATGTTGCGCACCACGGTCGGATGCACTTGGCCCGCACCGGAGACTTCCAGCCAGCGACCCTTGAGCGGTCCACTGCCGAAAGCGATATCGATCTCCGCCGAGGGTTCGGTGAACGGAAAATAAGAGGGCCGGAACCGGACCTGAAGATCGTCAGTTTCAAAAAAAGCCTTGACGAAGGCAAGGTACACGCCCTTCAGGTCAGCGAAGCTGATGTCTTCGGCAATCCACAACCCTTCGACCTGATGGAACATCGGTGAATGAGTGGCATCGCTGTCGACGCGGTAGGTACGTCCCGGCGCGATGACCTTGATCGGCGGTGCATGCATGCGCGCGTAGCGCACCTGCATCGGACTGGTATGCGTGCGCAACAGCAGCGGCTTGCCTTCGTTGTCAGCACCATCGATATAAAAAGTGTCCTGCATCGAGCGCGCCGGGTGATTTTCCGGGCTGTTCAGGGCAGTGAAATTGGTCCAGTCGGTTTCGATCTCCGGGCCGTCGGCCACATCGAAGCCGATCGAAGCGAAGATCTGTTCGACCCGTTCCCAGGTCCGCATCACCGGATGGATACCACCGACCGAACGCCCGCGCCCGGGCAGCGTGACATCGATCGCTTCGGCATTCAGGCGTGCCTGCATCTGCGCATCGGCCAGCGCGTCGCGTCGTGCAATGAGCGCGGCTTCGATCTGCTCCTTGGCGGCGTTGATGACCGCGCCCTGCAGTTTGCGCTGATCGGGATCAAGTTTGCCCAGGCCCTTCATTTGCTCGGTGATCTGGCCGGTCTTACCCAAATATTTCGCTTTCGCGTTTTCGAGCGCGGCAGCATCGGTGGCTGCCGCAAAATCAGTGTGTGCCTGGACGACAAGTTGTTCTAGAAGGCTCATGCGGTTTTCCCGCTCCATGCTGAAGGGATGCCGAAAATAAAACGGGGCACAGGTGATTGACCTTTGCCCCGCTGGGATCCTGCTGGCACCGCGTGTGCGGTGCGTATCGATGCTTATCCTGCGATGTTGGCTTTCACCTGATTGACAATCGCGGCAAATGCCGGCTTGTCCATCACGGCCATATCGGCCAGCACTTTACGATCGAGCTCGATCGATGCGCGCTTCAAGCCATTCATGAAGACGCTGTAGGTCATGCCGTGCTCGCGCGACGCTGCATTGATACGGGTAATCCACAGCGCGCGGAACACGCGTTTCTTGTTTCGGCGGTCACGATACGCATACTGACCTGCGCGCATGACGGCTTGCTTGGCAATTCGATACACTTTACTGCGACGACCACGATAGCCTTTGGCTTGATCGAGGACTTTCTTATGACGGGCCCGTGCTGTGACCCCACGTTTTACTCTAGGCATGGTTACTCCTTAATTGAGTGTGAGGTTAAGCGAACGGCATCATTGCGCGAACAGATACCATGTTTGAATCATGGACTGCTTTCGAACCGCGCAATTGACGTTTGGTTTTGGTGGTTTTTTTGGTCAGGATGTGGCGCTTGAACGCCGAACCACGCTTGATGGTTCCACCCGGACGCACGCGAAAACGCTTTTTCGCGCTGCTTTTGGTCTTCATTTTTGGCATGACACAAACTGTCCTGAGGACAGCTCCATTTTTGTATGATTGCAGGTGGCAACATTTCGTTGCGCTTGGATGCCTACTCTCACTTGTTATGCAGTGGAATCGAGTCCACTGCCATCGCTGTGCTCCAAGAATCCGGAACATTGCAAATTTTGTTGTTGCTGTTGCGATTTCTGCGGCTTCTGCTGTTGCTGCCTTTGACTACACCAACTGCCGCAGCTAACCGAAATTATCAGGCGTAGCGAGCGGTCTGCGGTGGCGCTGCAAAGCGCACACATGCATGGAAAGCATCGAAGGCGCCAATGCAGACCGTGCAGTTGCCGCGCCCCGCCCAGCAAATTATTTCTTTTTCTTTGGCGCTATAACCATGATCATCTGGCGCCCTTCCATCTTCGGCCACTGCTCGACTTGTCCATACTCAACCAGATCGAGCTTCAGACGCTCCAGCATCCTCACACCGATATCCTGATGCGCCATTTCACGACCCCGGAAGCGTAGCGTGATCTTGGTCTTGTCGCCCTCATCGAGGAACTTGATCAAATTACGCAGCTTGATATTGTAGTCACCGTCATCGGTTCCCGGTCGGAATTTCACTTCCTTAACGAGAATAATTTTCTGCTTGAGCTTGGCTTCGTGGGCTTTCTTCTGTTCGGAATACTTGAACTTGCCGTAATCCATCAAGCGAGCAACTGGAGGCTGCGCCGTCGGTGCGATTTCCACCAGATCGACGTTGGCTTCCTCGGCCAGGCGAAACGCCTCAGCCAGAGTCACAATACCGAGAGCTTCATTCTCGACCCCACTCAGACGCAGTTCGGGTGCAGTAATTTCACCGTTGATGCGGTGCGACTTGTCAGTAGCTATTGTAATTTCCTTTTAAAATCAAATAATGAAGCGGTGCTATAGCGCTACCGGAAACCCGGTCAGGCCTTGGTGTCGACATCGTTTTGCAATCGCTTCACCAGTCCTTCGATGGGCATCACGCCCAGATCGAGATTGCCTCGCGCACGCACGGCCACTGTGTTTGCATCCCGCTCCTTGTCGCCAATGACGACGATATAGGGAAGCTTCTGTACCGAATGCTCACGTATTTTATAGGTTATTTTCTCATTACGCAAATCGACGGCAACTCTAAACCCTTGTTTCTTCAGGTTTTGTGCGACTGCCTGGGCGTATTCGGCCTGGGCTTCCGAGATGTTGAGGACTACGATTTGCACCGGCGCCAGCCACATCGGCAATGCACCGGAGTAGTTTTCGATCAGCATTCCGATGAAGCGTTCCAGCGATCCGAGAATCGCCCGATGCAGCATCACCGGTATCTTGCGGGTATTGTCTTCGGCGACGTATTCAGCGCCCAGGCGGGTCGGCATCGAGAAGTCGACCTGCATGGTTCCGCACTGCCACATCCGTCCGATCGCATCCTTGAGCGTGTATTCGATCTTCGGACCGTAGAACGCGCCCTCACCCGGCGAAATCTCGAATTCACAGCCGGACCGCTTGAGCGATTCGATCAGTGCGGTTTCGGCCTTGTCCCATGCTTCATCGGACCCGACGCGCTTTTCGGGACGCGTCTCCACCTTGTAGATGATGTCGGTAAAGCCGAAATCGAGGTACACCCGTTGCAGCAGCGCCGTGTAGGCCACGCACTCGTCGAGAATCTGGTCCTCGGTACAGAACACGTGACCGTCGTCCTGCGTAAAGCCGCGCACCCGCATCATGCCGTGCAGCGAACCGGAAGGCTCGTTGCGGTGACACTGGCCGAATTCGCCATAACGCAGCGGCAGGTCGCGATACGAGCGCATGTCGGAACGGAAAATCTGCACATGACCCGGGCAATTCATCGGCTTCAACGCATACGAGCGATTTTCCGACTCCGTCGTGAACATGTTTTCTTTGTAATTCTCCCAATGCCCGGATTTTTCCCACAGGCTGCGGTCGAGAATCTGCGGCGCCTTCACTTCCTGATAACCGTTGTCCTGGTAGATATGACGCATGTACTGCTCGACCTGCTGCCAGACAGTCCAGCCTTTCGGATGCCAGAAAATCAGGCCGGGCGCTTCTTCCTGAAAATGGAACAGGTCGAGCAAACGACCCAGCTTGCGGTGGTCGCGCTTGTCAGCCTCTTCCAGCATGTGAAGGTAGGCTTCCTGCTCTTCCTTCTTTGCCCAGGCGGTACCGTAGATCCGTTGGAGCATTTCATTCTTCGAATCGCCACGCCAATATGCGCCTGCCAACTTCATCAGCTTGAAGACTTTCAGCTTGCCAGTCGACGGCACGTGCGGTCCGCGGCAGAGATCCTCGAAAGCACCCTCCGCATACAGCGACACATCCTGGTCGGCGGGAATCGAGCCGATGATTTCGGCCTTGTAGTCTTCGCCGATCGCCTTGAAGTGGGCCACGGCCTCGTCGCGTGGCAGGACGCGTCGCGTGACCGGCTCATCCTTTTTCACCAGCTCGGCCATCTTCTTTTCGATGGCGACCAGATCCTCTGGCGTGAAGGGACGTTTGTACGAGAAGTCGTAGTAGAAGCCATTTTCGATAACCGGACCGATGGTCACCTGCGCATCCGGAAACAGGGTCTTGACGGCATAGGCCAACAGATGGGCGGTCGAATGACGGATCACGTCGAGACCCTCGGCATCCTTGTCGGTGATGATGGCAAGCTGCACATCGTGATCGATCAGGAAAGAGGTATCGACGACATTGCCGTCGACCTTGCCGGCCAAGGCTGCCTTGGCCAGACCACTGCCGATACTGGCGGCAACCTGCGCGACTGTCAGAGGGGCGTCGAACTGGCGCTGTGAACCATCTGGAAGATTGACTGTGACCATGATGCTCTCCGGGCGGGCGCCGGGGAAACCGGCGTTGCATGAATGCGGAATGAAAAGGACGAATACGATGGGAAAACGCGGACGAAAAAAAACGCGGACCAGCCGCGCTTTTTCCTGTTGCAATGACGAAAAAGAACCCGACTAGCGTCGCTCCCAAACCATGGTGATGGTAGTTCGCGGTGTCATAACCGGGATGCCTTTCTCGCTCTTACAAAAACGTCTTACCAGATTTACCAATATGATTGGTAGGCACGATTGGACTCGAACCAACGACCCCTACCATGTCAAGGTAGTGCTCTAACCAGCTGAGCTACGCGCCTAAAGAAGTCGAAGTATAGCGAGCTTTTATTCTTTACGCTAGTGCGATCTGGGAACCGGCAGCAAGACGTTTTTGGCCAAGGCGAATCAGAATTAAGAAGCGCGACGCCACTACTGCCGATGCGCCTCGCGGACGCCTTCCACTTCCCGAATGATCGACAGGGCTTTTTGCAACTGCGCGGTCGAACCGACCTCGGCAGTAAATGCCATGCGCGCCTGGCCTTTGGCGCTCTGGGTACTGACACCGATCACGTTTATTTTCTCACGTAGAAAAATTTCGGAAATATCACGCAGCAGTCCCTGCCGGTCGCCCGCCAGGACGAAGATGTCGACTGGGAATACGGTATCCCGCGCCGGCGCCCCCCAGTTTGTCTGAATCACCCGCTCCGGCGCCTTGGCGCACATCTCGGCAAAATTCTTGCAGGTGGCACGGTGAATCGACACGCCTTTGCCGCGCGTGATGAACCCCACCACCTCGTCCGGCGGCGCTGGCTTGCAGCATTTCGCCAGCTGCGTCATCAGGCCCTCGGTACCGACGACCAGTACGCCCGACTTTGCACCCTGAATGACACTGGAGGCGCGGCTTTTCTTGGCCACTACACTGACGTCCGGATATGTCTGGCGCGCAGGCGCAGCGCCGTGAAGTGCATGCTCGACCTGGCGCAGGCTAAATTCATCCTTGCCTACCGATAACAACAAATCGTCTAGCTTGTCGAAGCCGAGTTTGTGCGCGAGCTCTTCCAGATTGACTGCGGTCTTGCCTTCGCGCTGCAGGGTTCTCTCTAGCAAGGCGCGGCCGGTGCCGAGCGTTTCTTCCTGATCGATGGCATTGAACCAGGCGCGCACCTTGGCACGCGTGCGGGCGCTGGCCGCATACCCAGGAGTGAGCCAATCCCTTGACGGTCCGGCAGTCCCGGCGGCGGCGCTGGTGCCGCGGGCGGTGATGATCTCGACCGTCTGGCCATTCCTGAGAACGGTGTTCAGCGGCACCATGGCGCCATCGACCCGCGCGCCCCGGCACCGGTGTCCGACGTCGCTGTGGAGATGATAGGCAAAGTCGATCGGCGTAGCGCCGTTCGGCAATTCAATCACGCGGGCCTGAGGCGTCAGCACGTAGATCCGATCGTCGAGGGTGGCCGACTTGAGTTGCTCGACCCATTCCTTGCTCAGGTCGTCCTGTCCCACCACCACATCAACAACCTCGGTTTTCCAGGCCAGCAACTGGCGCAACCACGCGATCTTTTCGTCGTACTTCTGGCTGGCGAAATTCGATCCGCCGGTCTCTTTGTAACGCCAGTGGGCGGCGACGCCATACTCGGCGAACCGGTGCATTTCGTTGGTGCGTATTTGTACTTCCAGGGCACGCTCGTCGTCGGCGACCACTACCGTGTGCAGCGATTGATAACCGTTGGCCTTGGGACGGGCAATGTAATCGTCGAACTCGGCCGGAATGGGCGTCCAGATATCGTGGACGATGCCCAGCACGGCATAACAGGTTTTCACGTCGGCCACGATCACGCGAAATGCGCGCACGTCATAGAGCTCTGAAAAATCCAGCATTTTGCCGTGCATCTTGGACCAGATGCTGTAGATATGTTTCGGCCGCCCGAATACCTCGGCATCGATCCCGGCCGCGGCCAGCTCGGCCCGCAAGCGCGTGATCGCATGGTCGACAAACCCTTCCCTTTCGATGCGTTTTTCTTCCAGCATGCGGGCAATGCGCTTGTAGCCTTCAGGCTCCAGGAATCGGAATGAAAGGTCTTCAAGCTCCCACTTCAGCTGCCACACGCCGAGCCTGTTGGCCAATGGTGCATACAGGTCCATGGTTTCGCGAGCGTAGGAATGCGTGCGGTTGTTTTCCATGCGCTGATCGGCAAAGTAGCGCAGGGTCGTCACGCGCGACGCCAGGCGTACCAGCACCACCCGCATGTCGGTTGCCATCGCCAGCAGCATCTTGCGCAGTACTTCCATTTGCGCAGCCGCGTGTTGTGCCGTGTTCTTGCCGCGTTCGAGTTCCTGTTGGCCAAAGGTCAGTTCATGCAGGCGCATGAGCTGGCGAACACCATCGACCATGTCGGCGACTTCCTTGCCAAACAGTGGCTCGATTCTTTCGGCGAGTGCGGCGTCCAGCACCGGCAGCTCGAACAGCAGACCGGCGATGCGGGTATCGGCATCTGTCTTCAGCGATGCCAGCGTCGCGGTCACACCTTCAGAAAATGCCAGGGCGTTTTCTCCGGTGACCACGATGCGCGTTGCATAGACAGGGGCCACGAAGGCATGCACCGCCAATACCCGCGCCGAGTCCTGCTCGCTCAGGCCAGCACAGAGCCTGCTGTCATCGTCGCTGCGGGGTAATGCAATCGAGACCATCGATACCTTAGTGGCGCGCTGCCGTGACTACCACCTCGACCAACCACTCCGGCCTGGCAAGCTTCGCTTGCACGGTCGCACGGGGTGGCGTATTGCCGGGTGCGACCCAGGCATTCCATACATGGTTCATGCCATCGAAATCCTTGATGTCCGCCAAAAAAATCTGGCACATCAGGATGCGCGTCTTGTCGCTGCCGGCTTCCGCCAGCAAGCGATCGATCGAACTCAGGACGTCGCGCGTTTGCCCCTCGATGTTATGCGTGCCGTCGGTGGCGACCTGTCCTGCCAGGTAGATCGTTCCTGCGTGTATTGCTGCCTCGGATAGCGTGTCGCCGACTTGTCGCCGCTCGATAGTCATGTTGGTCCTCATCAGGTTGCAGGTTGGTTCTTTTATCGTCTCAGTCCAGCAAAAAATTCTGTGCAATCGCAATCTGATCGGCATGCATGAATGTCGGCGCATGCCCGACACCGGCAATCTCCACCAGCCTGGCGTGGGGGCCGCGTTCGGTCATGGCGTGCGCGACTTCCCGCGTCAGCAGGTCGGAGTGCTCACCGCGCACCAGCAGAGTCGGGCAGGTAATGGCATCGTATGCGTGCCACAACGCAGCCTCAGCCTGCCTGGTGCTTTCCGGCGTGGCCGCCTTAAACGGCACAGCCAATCCCAGATCGTAGTGACGAATCCAGCGGCCATCCTTATCCTGTCGCAAAACGTCGGAAGCCAGTTTCTTCCACTCTTCGTCGGTGTGCGGGCCGAAGGTTGCGGAAATGGTGCGGATGTACTGCACGCCCTCCTCGAAGGTCGCAAAATGCACTTCCTGTCCGATGTAACCACCGATGCGGGTGAGCGCCTCCGGATTGAGCGCCGGCCCGATGTCGTTGAGGATCACCTTGCGCAGCGGATTACCCGGCAGCGAGGCCAGGCCGATGCCGATCAGGCCACCCATCGAGGTGCCGAACCAGTCGACGGTTTCCGCATCCAGGCGCGCCAGCAGCGTAACCATGTCACTCACGTACTGCGGCACCTGGTAGTGCTGCGGGTTGGCGAGCCTGCCGGAGCGGCCGCGTCCGACCACATCCGGGCAAACGACCCGATAGGTGTCGGCCAGCGAGCGCGCCAGCATGTCGAAGTCGTCCGACACACGGGTCACGCCATGCACGCACAGGAGCACGTTGGGATTATGCGGATCGCCCCATTCCTTGTACGCCATCGAATGAAGTCCGCTTGGAGACAGACACTGTACGGTCCTGATCTGGTGGGGAGCCATGAATGAACCCAGTCAAAGTGAAAGTGCGTGATTGAAGCTAACATTGTAATACGCCGCGCATGCTGCCAGATCTCTCCCTCCCCCGATGTCGCGGCTCTTAATTCCCGGAGCATATCTATGTTCGAGCCACCCATCGCTATCCGCCACCAAATGGCATCGGGTAGCGCCGCAGCCCTGTTGCAACTGGCCATGCTGCTGCCAGTCGCCGGCATCGTGCAGGCAGCAGACGCAGCCAAGTCAACCGAGACCGCTCCCATGCCGATGCAGCGGGTCGAAGTACAGGTTCCACGCACCCTGCGCCTGCCACCGTTCGACATCACCCGCCATCTGCAAGTCCCGGCCGGATTTGCGATCGACGTTGCGGCCAGGGTTCCCGATGCCCGCTTCATGGTGATGCTGCCGAACCGCGACATGCTGGTCTCGAACCCCGAAAACGGCAGCATCACACTGGTTCGTCCGGCCGAACAATCCGGCGCATCGCCCACCTACCAGGGTGTATTCGCATCCGGACTCCATCATCCCCACGACCTGGCGCTGCACCGCGTGCGTGGCATCGATTATCTTTACATCGCCGAGTCCGATCGCATCGCGCGCACCCGCTATCAGCCTGGCGCAATCAAGATCGGCCCGCTCGAAACGATCGTCGCAGACCTGCCCGATGCCTCGACCGCAGAGCTCAACGGACGGTACGGCCACCAACTGAAAAACATCGCGCTGCATGGTGACGAGCTCTACGTCTCGATCGCTTCCACTTGCAATGTCTGTGCCAGTGATCTACGCGCCAATCCGGTGCGGGCCGCCATCCACGCATACGACGCCGACGGCGGCGGCGGCCGTCTCTACGCGCGCGGCCTGCGCAATGCCGAAGGGGTGCGGTTTCAACCGGGTACCGATGTGCTGTGGGCTGCCGTCAACAGTCGGGACAATATCGCCTTCCCGTTTCATCGCGATCTGGATGGCGACGGCAGCGATGACTACGGCAAGGTGCTGCCCGGTTATGTGGACCAGCATCCGCCGGACCTGCTGACGCGGGTGCGCGATGGCGGCAATTACGGCTGGCCGTACTGCAATCCGAATCCGGACCAGGGACTCGACGCGATGCCGTACGACCGGGATGTCCAGCTCAACGCGGATGGCGGCGCGCTGGACTGCAATACGATCGACCGCGTCACCAAGGGCATCGCTGCGCATTCTGCGCCGCTGGGCCTGAATTTTCTGCAGGAACCGGACCTGCCCGACCCATTCAACAACGCGATGCTGGTGGCGCTGCACGGTTGCTGGAACTGCACCCGCCTCAACGGCCACAAGGTGGTGATGTATGGCCTGCGCGAAGACGGCACGCCGGGTGACGCCATGGACCTGGTCAGCGGCTGGATCACGGATGCCGAAAAGCGCCAGCGCTGGGGGCGGCCGGTCGCAGCGCTCGGTGACGGCAAGGGCAACATCTACATTTCCGACGATTTTTCCGGCACGATCTACCGGTTACGCCGCCTGACGCCAGCCGGTACCAGTGCCGCGGCGCCGGACCAGCCGGCGCGCAAATTACACGAGCCCACCAGTTCCAATCAGAATGCACGCTAGTACCATCGATGAAAATTAGCCGCAACAGCGTACCAATTTGTGACGTTGCAATCGGCAAAAAAAACGGAGCCCGATTCGGGCGCCGCTTCCTGGACAACGAATCTCGTGTGATTTATTTCAGTGCATCGACTGCGAGCGGTGCACCAGTCTTCTCCTGAATCTCTTGCTTGGTCACGCCCGGCGCCAGCTCCACCAGTGTCAAGCCATCCGGCGTGATATCGATGACACCGAGGTCGGTGATGATGCGATCGACGACGCCGACACCGGTCAATGGCAGGTTGCAGGCGTCAAGAATCTTGTGCGAGATACTGCCATCCTTGGCCTTGGCAACGTGCTCCATCAAGACCACGACTTTCTTGACGCCAGCGACCAGATCCATTGCACCGCCCATGCCCTTGACCATCTTGCCCGGAATCATCCAGTTGGCCAAATCGCCCTTGGCCGATACCTGCATCGCACCGAGGATGGCGAGATTGATTTTCCCGCCGCGGATCATGCCGAACGAATCGGCCGAGCTGAAGTACGATGACCCCGGCAACGACGTCACCGTTTGCTTGCCAGCGTTGATGACGTCCGGGTCGACTGCATCATCGGTCGGAAACGGACCGATACCGAGCAATCCATTTTCAGATTGCAGCCAGACCTCCATATCCGAAGGCACGAAGTTGGCAACCAGGGTCGGCAAGCCGATCCCCAGATTGACGTAAAAACCATCCTGTAATTCTTTTGCCGCCCGTGCGGCCATTTCGTCGCGAGTCCATGCCATGTCGTTTCTCCACTTGATCTTGCTGCTGCTTTGGTGCCGCGCACCGGCCGTGCCTGAAGTGCCGTGCCTGGTGCGCTGCCGTCTCCGTGAACGTGTTATTTCGCCCGGACCGTGCGCTGCTCGATGCGTTTTTCCGGGGTTGCGTTGACCACGATGCGATGCACGAAAATGCTCGGCGTATGGATCTGGTCAGGATCGAGTTCACCGACTTCCACCAGTTTTTCCACTTCGACGATGGTGATCTTGCCGGCCATGGCGACGTTCGGATTGAAGTTGCGGGCTGTCTTGTTGTAGATCAGATTACCGGCCTTGTCGGCCATGTATGCCTTGACCAGCGAGATGTCCGGAACCAGCGAGCGCTCCATGACGTACTGCTCGCCGTCGAACTCGCGGATTTCCTTGCCTTCCGCAACAATGGTGCCCACGCCCGTTTTCGTGAAAAATGCGGGGATGCCAGCGCCGCCGGCGCGCAATTTCTCGGCCAGCGTGCCTTGGGGCGTGAATTCCAGCTCGAGTTCGCCTGCCAGGTACTGACGTTCGAATTCCTTGTTTTCGCCGACATAAGAGGCGATCATTTTTTTGACCTGCCGGGTCGCGAGCAAGAGGCCCAGGCCGAAGCCGTCGACACCAGCGTTGTTAGAAATGGCCGTCAGATTCTGCACGCCGGAGTCACGCAATGCGGCGATCAGCGCCTCGGGAATACCGCACAGGCCGAAGCCCCCCACTGCAATCGTCTGCCCATCCTTGACGACGCCGGCCAGTGCCGACGCAGCGTCGGGATACACTTTTTTCATACATGCCTCTTTTGTTTTTTGAAGTGAAATTCGTTCGCCGCCAATTGCCGATCCATCGACGTTTCCGTCATTTTAGCGGCACACGCTGCCCAGGTCATCCGCGCCTTCGAGCAGCATGCGTAATCGATCCGGCAGCACCACCGATTTTTCGAGCCGATAATCGATCCACACCACTTTGGCGCCACCGCTGGCAGCAACCACATCGGGCTGATCGACGCGGCTGATTTCCTGGATCGTCTCGAAGCTGGAACGGCCGATGGCGCCGACATAGGTCGATACCTCGATGTCGCCCGGATAGCGCAACTGACGCAGGAATGCGCAGTGCGCGTTGATGATCACCGGGCCGAAGGCGTGGACGGGGTCGGCCGGGGCACCGATCTCCATGAACCAGTCGATGCGCGCTTGCTCGAAATAGCGGAAATAAATCGTGTTATTGACGTGTCCCATCGCATCCATGTCGCCCCAGCGAATCGGCATGCGCAAACGATGAACCAGGCGTTTTGCGGTCATGCCGCGCTGCGCCGGACGGATCGAATTGTCGACAGGGTGTACTGCAACTGCATCAGTACGCGCTCATGCCATCGTCGGCGGTGACGATGGTACCGTTGATGAACTGCGACTCTTCCGATGCCAGCAACAACAGCAAGCCATCGAGGTACTCCGGCTTGCCGACCCGTTTCCGCGGCAGCATGTTGACCAGGTTCTTGCCCTGCTCGGTCTCGAAATGTTCGGCATTGATTTCAGTGCTGATGTAGCCAGGGCAGATGGCATTGACGTTGATGCCATATTTACCCCACTCCACTGCCATCGACTTCGTCATGTGGATCACCGCAGCCTTGCTCATGCAATAGATGCCAATCTGCGGCAATACCCGCAGGCCCGCGACCGAGGCGATGTTGATGATCCGGTGCTGCAACTTCGGGTCGCCCTTGGAGCGCGCGATCATGCGCTTGGCGGTTTCCTGCGCCACGAAAAAAGCACCGCGCTGATTAGTGTCCATCACATAGGCGTAATCGTCGGGCGTGACATCGACCAGACGTTGAGTCGTCGATACACCCGAATTGTTGACCAGAATATCGATCGGTCCGGCTTCGGTTTCCGCATGCGCGATGGCCGACTTGATGCTGGCATAATCGGTCACGTCGAGTTGCACCACGTGCGCCGCGCCACCGTCTGCCTCGATCTCGGCGCGCAGTTCCTTGAGCCGCTCGGTGCGGCGCGATGCCAGCACGACCTGCGCGCCAGCCTGCGCCAGTACTTTTGCAAAACGCGCGCCCAAGCCGCTGGAGGCGCCGGTAATCAGCGCGATCTTTCCTTCAAAATTGACTTCGATACCCATCCGGTTCCCCTGGTTGATATTATTGCGCACGCGGTATCCGCAGCGGCGGTTGGCCGTCATGATTACATGAAAGGCCAAGATTAGAGTGTGTTGACTAGCAATCTTAGGCAAAATCTTCGACAATTAGAACACTCGTTCGATAATTTTAACCATGGTGGTGACCAATGACCCAAAGCCCGACCCCTAGCCTGCTGGAACAGTATGGCCCCCGTGAAGCGATGGAGTATGACGTCGTGGTTGTCGGCGGCGGTCCGGCCGGTCTCTCGGCAGCGATCCGGCTCAAGCAGCGTGCCGCCACCGAAGGCAGAGACGTATCGGTCTGCGTCCTTGAAAAAGGCGGCGAGATCGGCGCCCACATCCTCTCGGGCGCGGTCATGGATCCGCAAGCGCTGACGGAACTGTTCCCGAACTGGAAAGAGCTCGGCGCGCCGCTGCATACCGAAGTCAGCGAAGACCGCTTCCTGTTCCTGACCGAGACCAAGGCTTACAAGACACCGGATTGGTTGCTCCCGGCATGTTTCCAGAATCACGGCAATTATGTGATCTCGCTGGCCAATGTCACGCGCTGGCTGGGTCAGCAGGCCGAAGCGCTGGGGGTGGAAATCTTCCCGGGCTTCCCCGCAGCGGAAATTCTGTACAACGACGACGGCTCGGTCAAGGGCGTTGCTACCGGCAACATGGGCGTGGATCGGCACGGGGTGCCCACCGCCGCCTTCCAGCTGGGTATGGAGCTGCATGCAAAATACACGCTCTTCGCCGAAGGTGCGCGCGGCCATCTCGGCAAGCAGTTGATGCAGAAATTCGATCTCAATCGTGGCCGTGATCCGCAGACCTACGGTATCGGCATCAAGGAATTGTGGGAGATCGATCCGAAGATGCACAAGCCGGGCCTGGTGATCCATACCGCCGGCTGGCCTCTGGATACGAGCACCTATGGCGGGTCGTTCCTGTATCACCTGGAGAACAACCAGGTTGCGGTGGGCTATGTGGTGGGACTTGGCTACGAGAATCCGTATCTTTCACCCTATGAAGAATTCCAGCGCTACAAGACCCATCCGGCGATCCGGCCTTTTTTCGAGAACGCCAAGCGCATTTCCTATGGCGCACGGGCCATCACGGCCGGTGGCCTGCAATCGCTGCCGAAGCTGACGTTCAACGGCGGTGCATTGATCGGTTGCGATGCCGGTTTTCTCAATGCCAGCCGTATCAAGGGCAGTCATGCAGCCATCAAGACCGGCATGCTGGCAGCCGATGCGGCCTTCGATGCCCTGGCCAGCCAACGCCAGCACGATGAGCTGGATGCCTATGCCGAAGCCTTCGAACAATCCTGGCTGCACGAAGAGCTGCACAAGGCGCGCAACTTCAAGCCGTTCATGAGCAAGGGCCTGTACACCGGCACGCTGCTGGTCGGTATCGATCAGGTGCTGTTTCGCGGCAAGGCGCCGTGGACGTTGCATCACACCCATGCCGATCACGAGTGTCTGAAGCCAGCCGCGGATTTCAAGCCCATCAGCTATCCGCGCCCGGACGGCAAGATCACGTTCGACCGGTTATCGTCGGTCTTCATCTCGAACACCAACCACGCCGAAGATCAGCCGATCCACCTGACGCTGAAGGACCCGAATGTTCCGGTACAGATCAACTTGGCGCGCTATGCCGGGCCCGAAGCTCGCTACTGCCCAGCAGGCGTCTACGAGTATGTGAAGAATGACGACGGTGCAGACCGGCTGCAGATCAATGCGCAGAACTGCGTGCATTGCAAGACCTGCGACATCAAGGATCCGACGCAGAACATCGTATGGGTGACACCGGAAGGCGGCGGCGGGCCGAACTATCCGAACATGTAGCGGCGTAGCGGTACCAGATCGCGTCGTGGCGCGATTCGGTTTGCCCACTGCCGTCTAGAAGGACCACTCCTTGCGAACCAGTTTCTCCAGCCAGAATGCGCCAATGATGGTTTTCACGTCGGTGACCTTGCCTTCGCGGATCCAGGTCAACAGGTTTGCGAGTGGTGCCGTGAACACATCGAGCATCTCACCTTCGTCTAGTGCGCTAGGGCCCGGCGTCAAACCTTCGGCGATGTAGATATCCAGATGTTCGTCCGAGTAGGCGATTGCGTTGTGGATGGTGCAGACGAAGCGCCAGTCGCGCGCAGTGTAGCCGGTCTCTTCCCGTAGTTCGCGCTGTGCGCAGAGCAGCGGCTCTTCGCCGGGATCGATTTTCCCTGCCGGAAATTCAATGAATACCTGGTCCAGCGGATAACGGAACTGCCGCTCCAGCAGCACCGTTCCGTCCTCGAACAGCGGGAGGATTACGACCGCCCCGGGGTGGCGGATAAATTCACGCGTGGCCACCAGCTCGTTGGGCAGACGCACGCGGTCGCGCTGCACTTTCAGGAACGAGCCGTCATATACTTCGATGCCATCGATACGGGATTCGATCAGGTGCTCGTCCATCGCGCTGCTCCTTGACGGTATTTCAGCGATGCTGCTTTCGCAGATAGCGGAACGCAAACCCCGGAAACGCCAGCACGATGAACAGGCATCCCGTCACCGCATAGAAGCCCCAGGCCTGCGAAAAGACATTGCCGATGCGTGCTTCGAGCGCCGCGCCGATACCACCCACCGCCAAGTACAGCACGAAGAGTTCGACCAGACGCCACCAGAACGACTTGTCCTGCGCCTGCCCCGCGCGGCGCAGGCGCAGCACGGCGAACAGGCGTTCGTTGCAAAAAGGAAGATTGGCGCCGATCAGCGCCAACACGATCACGATCCAGCTTGAAGCGGAGACATCCACCGATTTCGTTCGTCGGACGCGCGAATCAGGACGCGAGCGTCTTGACGATCGCGGTTGCGCAGGCACGCATCAAAGGCTCGGGCATCAGGCCCAGCACCAGGATTAATCCACCATTGATGCTCAGTGCGATCCGCATGTCGGTCGTCGGAACGATCGGCGAGGTATCGACCGGATCGTCGAAATACATGACCTTGACCACGCGCAGGTAGTAGAAGGCGCCGACCAGCGAGAACAGCACCGCCACCACTGCCAGCCAGATCTGCCCCGTGCCAAGCACCGCCTGCAGTACCGACAATTTCGCGTAGAAGCCCATGACAGGTGGAATGCCCGCGAGCGAAAACATCAGCAGGAGCATGACCAGCGCAAACCATGGGCTGCGCTGGTTGAGACCCTTGAAGTCGTCGATGTTCTCGGCTTCGAAACCGGAGCGTGCCAGCAGCATGATCACGCCGAATGTACCCAGCGTCGTCAGTACATAAGTGATCGAATAGAACATGGCTGAACTGTAGGCATTCGCCGCAGAGAAAACGTTACCGTTGACCACACCCGAGAGCAGACCCAGCAGCATGAAACCCATTTGCGAAATCGTCGAATAGGCCAGCATCCGCTTCAGGTTGGTTTGCGCGATGGCGGTGATGTTACCGATCGCCATCGACAAGACTGCGAGCACGACCAGCATTTGCTGCCAGTCGATCGCCAGCGGCAACAAGCCTTCCACCAGTAGCCGGATGCAAATTGCAAAGGCAGCCAATTTCGGTGCGCCACCGAGCAGCAGCGTCACGGCAGTCGGTGCACCCTGGTAGACGTCGGGTACCCACATGTGGAACGGGACGGCGCCGAGCTTGAAGGCCAGTCCGGCCACCAGAAACACCACGCCGAAAACAAGGATGGTCTTGTTGACCACCGGCGACGCTGCAGCTCTGGCCACTTCGGTCAGGTCGAGCGAACCCGTCGCACCATACAGCATCGAAATCCCGTACAGCATGAAACCCGAGGCCAGCGCGCCGAGAATGAAATATTTCATCGCGGCTTCCGTCGGCTGCGTGTGATTGCGACGCAGTGCCACCAGTGCATACAGGGACAGCGACATCAGTTCGAGACCCAGGTAAATGATCAGGAAGTTATTTCCGGAAATCATGACCATCTGGCCCAGCAAGGCAAACAACGCCAGCGCATAAAATTCGCCACCGAGATTGCCCCCCAACATGCCACGGTCCGTAGCGTACTGGCGCGAATAGATCAGGGTCAGGCCGACCGCGAGGTACGAGAAGACCTTCAGCAGACTCGACATCGGGTCCGAGACGAACATGTTGTGGAACGTGTACGTGGTCGTGCCGGCACTGACGTCGTCCATGCTGATCCAGGCGCAGATGAGCAAGGTCACCATCGACAGGACATAGGTAATGTACCGTTTGGCGTCGGCCAGGAACATGTCGATGAGCAGGATCGCCGAAGTGGCGATGAGCAGGAAGATTTCAGGCGAGGCCGGCAGCAGATTGATGTTGTTCATAGAGTTGGATCAGTGCGCTTTGGAGATGGCCACGTGCTTCAGGAGGTCGGCAACCGACACCTGCATCGCATCAGTGAAAGGCGCCGGGTACAAGCCCATGGCGATGACGGCAATTGCCAGGACGCCGAGCATGAAGAATTCGCGGGCGTTCAGATCGACCAGTTCGGCCACGTGATGGTTGGCGATCGCGCCGAACACAACGCGCTTGACCAGCCACAATGAATAGGCGGCGCCAAAGATCAGTGCGGTAGCGGCCAGCAGACCGATCCAGAAATTGAACTTGACGGCACCGAGGATGACCATGAATTCACCGACGAATCCCGAGGTCGCCGGCAAACCGCAATTGGCCAGGGAAAACAACACGAACAGGGCAGCGAATTTCGGCATAGTGTTCACGACTCCGCCGTAGTCGGCAATCTGCCGTGAATGCATGCGGTCATACAGCACGCCGATACACAGGAACATCGCGCCGGAGACGAAGCCGTGCGAGATCATCTGCATCACGCCACCCTGCACTGCCATGTCATTGAACACAAAAAAGCCGAGGGTGACGAAACCCATGTGGGCGATCGACGAATAAGCGACAAGTTTTTTCATGTCCGATTGCACCAGCGCGACCAGTCCGATGTAGATCACCGCAATCAGCGACAGCGTGATCATGAAACCGGACAGGTAATGACTCGCATCCGGCGTAATCGGCAGCGAAAATCGCACGAAACCATAACCACCGAGCTTCAACATGATCGCTGCCAGCACCACCGAACCGCCGGTCGGCGCCTCGACGTGGGCGTCCGGCAACCAGGTATGCACAGGCCACATCGGTACCTTGACGGCGAAGGCCATCAGGAACGCCAGGAACAGCGAGATTTGTACGTTGAGCGGCAATGGCAGTTGCTGCCAGGTCAGGATGTCGAAGCTGTTACCTGCCTTGAAATACAAATACAGCAGTGCCACTAGCATCAGCAGCGAACCGAAGAAGGTGTACAGAAAAAACTTGATCGATGCGTAGACCCGGTTGGCGCCGCCCCACACACCGATGATGATGAACATCGGAATCAGGGTCGATTCGAAAAAGACGTAGAACAGCAAGCCGTCGAGCGCGCAGAATACGCCGATCATCAACCCAGACAGGATCAGGAAGGCGCCCATGTATTGGGAGACGCGCTTTTCGATCACTTCCCAACCGGCGATGACGACGATGATGGTGATGAATGCCGTCAAGGGAATGAACCAGAGCGACAGCCCATCGATCCCCAACTTGTAGAAAATATTCAGGCGCTCGATCCAGGCGTGCTGTTCGACGAACTGCATACCGTGCGCGGCATTGTCGAAATTCGTCACCAACGGCAAGGTGACAGCAAAACTCACCAGGGAACCGATCAGGGACACGGCACGCGCCGTACCGGGATTTTCATTGCGACCAAAGGCCAGCACGAATACACCGAACAGGATCGGGCACCAGATCGCGAGACTCAATAACGGGAAAGTTGACTGCATCATGATTATTTCTTGTTTTACGTCGCCAGCTTACTTGGCAAAGTGGAACGGCAACGGGAATGGCAGGAACCAGGTGAGGAACCCGAGGACGCCGAGAATCATTACGAATGCGTAATGATAGATATAGCCTGACTGCAACAACCGCGTCACGCGCGAGAACCAGCCCACCGCCCGTGCGCTACCATTTACGACCAGGCCGTCGATCAGGGCCTTGTCGCCGACCTTCCACAACTCGCCGCCGAGCAGACGCGCACCGCCGGCAAACACCACATCGTTGAATTTGTCCATGTAGTATTTGTTGTCCAGCAGCGTATAGATTGCGTGCAGGTGCTTGAAGCACCAGGCAGGCACCTTTGGGTTGACCAGGTAGCAGTACCAGGCGGCGATTACACCGCTTGCGGCAAAGATGAACGGCAGCGATGTGAACGCATGCAAGCCCATCGCGGCAGCACCATGGAATTCATGCGCCAGTTCTTCCATTGCATGGTGCGACTCGCCGACCGTGATGACGCCCTTGAAGAAATCACCGAACAGCATCGGCTCGATCGTCAGATAACCGATCAGCGCGGATGGAATCGCCAGCAGAACCAGTGGAAGCCACACAACCCATGGGGTTTCATGCGGCTTCTGACCGGGTGCCAGACCGTGGTGTTCGTCGTGACCGTGATCGTCGTTCGCAGCATGAGCATCGCCGTGCGCATCACCATGACCGGCGGCTGCCGGCGCATGCGTCACGTGCGCAACCGGTGCTGCATGATCGGCATCGTGGGCCTGGCCGAACCGCTCTTTTCCATGGAACACCAGGAAATACATCCGGAACGAATAAAACGCCGTCACGAAGACTCCTGCCATCACCGCAAATTGCGCGAAACCGGCTCCGGCAAGATGGGTCGCACCAACCGCCTCGATGATGCTGTCTTTCGAATAGAAACCGGAGAAGAACGGGGTGCCGATCAGGGCCAGCGACCCGATCAGGGAGGTGATCCAGGTAATTGGCATGTACTTGCGCAGGCCGCCCATGTTCCGGATGTCCTGGTCGTGATGCATGCCGATGATGACCGAGCCGGCCGCCAGGAACAGCAGCGCCTTGAAGAACGCATGCGTCATCAGGTGGAACACCGCAACCGAATAAGCGGAGGCGCCGAGCGCAACCGTCATATAGCCAAGTTGCGAGAGCGTGGAATAGGCCACAACGCGCTTGATGTCGTTTTGTA
Source organism: Herminiimonas sp. (assembly GCA_014376645.1). Taxonomy (GTDB): domain Bacteria; phylum Pseudomonadota; class Gammaproteobacteria; order Burkholderiales; family Burkholderiaceae_D; genus JANXSS01. The sequence goes on from JACMRD010000018.1 coordinate 23,591, forward strand.
TAATACCCAGAAACCCCATGAACAGCGCAGTGATCGAGCCGATGATCATCACGAACGACAACGCCGTATCGGAGAGTTCGAACAGCGGCGACATCCGCGCCACCATGAAAATACCGGCCGTGACCATCGTCGCGGCATGGATCAGAGCGGAAATCGGAGTCGGACCTTCCATCGAATCAGGCAGCCATACATGCAGTGGAAACTGCGCCGACTTTCCCATCGCACCGATGAACAGGCAGATACACGCCACGGTCAACAACATCCAGTTCGAGCCTGGCAACATCAATTGGGCCAGTGCATCCTTCTTGGCAAACACCTCGGCATAATTCATTGAGCCGGCGTAGGCCATCAACAGGCCGATGCCGAGAATGAAACCGAAGTCGCCGACCCGATTGACCAGGAATGCCTTCATGTTGGCAAAGATCGCCGTCGGCTTGGTGTACCAGAAACCGATCAGCAAGTAGGAGACCAGACCCACCGCTTCCCAGCCGAAGAACAGTTGCAGGAAATTGTTGCTCATGACGAGCATCAGCATCGAGAACGTGAACAGCGAGATATAGGAGAAGAAGCGGTTGTAACCTGGATCATCCTGCATGTAGCCGATCGTGTAGATGTGCACCATCAGCGACACGAAGGTCACCACGCACATCATCATCGCGGTCAGGCTGTCGATCAGGAAACCGACTTCCAGCTTCATGCCGGCCACCGTCATCCAGGTGTAGAGCGTGCCGTTGTAGGTCGCGCCCTCGCGCACCGCCATGAGCGTGATGAACGAAATGACGAACGCGACCAGCACTCCCAGGATCGTGACTGAATGAGAAATCTTGCGGCCAACCAGATTGCCGAAGAATTGGGTGCCGAGCAGACCTGCAATCGCGGCGCCGGCCAGCGGCGCCAGCGGTACGGCCAACAGCAGGCTAGGGTTAAGTTGCCCCGTCATCATGAACCTTGTCGTGTATTGGGTGAAGAAAGTGGAACTGGCGAGACTAGCGGAACTGGCAAAGCGCCCTAGCCCTTCAGGCTGTCGAGGTCTTCGACGTTGATGGTGTCCAGATTACGAAACAGCACCACCAGGATCGCCAGGCCGATCGCCGATTCGGCGGCGGCAACCGTCAGGATGAAGAACACGAAAATCTGTCCGGCCGCGTCGCCCAGGTAATACGAAAACGCGATGAAATTCATGTTCACGGCCAGGAGCATCAGCTCGATGGCCATCAGCAGGACGATGATGTTCTTCCGATTCAAGAAGATGCCCACGATCGAGATCGCAAACAGGATCGCGCCGAGTACCAGGTAATGTGCAAGCGTTAAAGACACGTCAGCCCCTTTTTTATTGTCATTTCGGCGCAGCAGGCGCCGGTGCGGTTGCGGGCGCCGGGACGGCAGCCGACTCTGCCGGTGCGTTGTAGCGGGCTTCGGATTTCATGCTAACGATCCGGATGCGATCGCTGGCCTTGATCTTGACCGCATCGGAAGGCGAGTAATACTTGCTGTCCTTGCGCTTGCGCATCGTCAGGGCAACGGCAGCTACGATCGCCACCAGCAGCACGACGGCGGCGATCTCGAACGCATAGACGTATTGGGTGTAGATCAGCTTGCCAAGCTCCTTGGTGTTGCCGATGTTGGCAGAGGCTGCCGGCACAGTAGCATCAAGCTTGAAACCGTTGAGCAGTACCGCGGACATCTCGAGCACGATCAGTACCCCGATCACCGCTGCAAACGGCAGGTAGGCCCAGAAGCCTTCCCGCATCTTGTCGATATTAATGTCCAACATCATCACAACGAACAGGAACAGCACCATCACGGCCCCGACGTACACGAGGACCAGGACAATCGACAGGAATTCTGCCTTAAGCAGCATCCAGATGCCAGCCGCGGAAAAGAACGACAGCACCAGGAACAGTGCGGCATGAACCGGATTGCGATCGGTGATCACGCGTGTTGCCGCGATGATCAGAATCGCGGAAAAAGCGTAGAACAAGACAGTTTTAAATTCCATGGCAGACTAGAAAGAACAGCAAACTACGGTTGAACAGTCGATGCGCTGACATGTTGAAGATCAACTTGGTACGGCAACCTGCGAAAACTTAACGGTACGGTGCATCCGCGGCGCGCGCGGCCGCGATCTCCGGCTCATAGCGGTCACCGATGGCAAGCAACATTTCCTTGGTGTAGTACAGATCGCCGCGCTTCTCGCCGTGGTATTCCAGGATGTGGGTTTCGACGATCGAATCAACCGGGCAGGATTCTTCGCAGAAACCGCAGAAAATACATTTCGTCAGATCGATGTCGTAACGCGTGGTGCGGCGACTGCCGTCATCGCGCTGCTCCGACTCGATCGTGATGGCCATGGCGGGACAGACGGCTTCGCACAGTTTGCAGGCGATGCAGCGTTCTTCGCCGTTCGGGTACCGGCGCAGCGCATGCAAGCCGCGAAAACGCGGCGACATCGGTGTTTTTTCTTCCGGAAATTGCACCGTGATCTTGCGGGCGAACATGTACCGACCCGTCAGCGCCAGCCCCTTGAACAGCTCCCGTAACATCAGGCTGCCGAAAAAATCCTTGATTGCTTCCATCATTGAACCTCGATTGTGTAATTGCACAGGCAGAGATCAGGTAACACGCCTGGTGCAGGACTGAGCGCGGCTGCGCAGGCGCCGATCACTTCCAGATATTCCATGAAGTCTGCATCCAGGCCGCGACGATCACCAGGTAGGCAAGCGTCAGCGGAATGAAGATCTTCCAGCCCAAGCGCATGATCTGGTCATAGCGATAGCGCGGAAATGATGCTCGCACCCAGATGAAGATCGACACCACCAAAAAGGTTTTGATCCCAAGCCAGATCCAGCCCGGAATGTAGGACAGAAGACCCAACACCGGCACTTGTTCGCCGATCGGGGAATTCCAGCCACCCAGAAACATCAGCGACGCCAGCGCCGAGATCAGGATCATGTTGGCGTATTCCGCCAGGAAAAACATGGCAAACGACATACCCGAATATTCGACCATGTGACCGGCGACGATCTCAGACTCACCCTCAACGACGTCGAACGGATGACGGTTGGTCTCGGCGATTCCCGAGATGACATACACGAAAAACATAGGCAGCAACGGCAGCCAGTTCCAAGACAGGAAATTCAGGCCCATCCGGTTGAAGTAGCCGTTGGTCTGTGCTGTCACGATATCGGTAAAGTTCAGGCTGCCCGACACCATCAGGACGATCACCAGCACAAACCCCATCGAAATCTCGTACGACACCATCTGCGCCGAGGCCCGCATCGCGCCGAGGAAAGCATATTTCGAGTTGGAAGCCCAGCCGGCAATGATCACCCCATACACTTCGAGCGACATGATGGCCATGGCGAACAACAGGCCGGCATTGATGTTGGCCAGCGCCTGTTCCGGCCCGAATGGAATCACCACCCATGCGGCCAGCGCCGGCATGATGGTCATGACCGGTGCGATCACGAACAGGGCCTTGTTGGCCTTGGCCGGAATGATGATTTCCTTGAGCAGCAGCTTGAGAGCATCGGCAATCGGTTGCAGCAGACCCGCGGGACCGACCCGGTTCGGGCCGATCCGCACGTGCATCCAGCCGATCATCTTGCGTTCCCACAAGGTCAGATACGCGACGCAACCCATGATCGGCAGCACCAGAGAAATGATCTTGACGAGGTTCCAGACCAGCGGCCAGATCGCGCCGAACACGCCCTGGCCGGTGGCATGAATCGACAACAGCAGATGGTCCATTACGCGCTCTCCACGCTGATCGGGCCGAACATCGCTCCAAGGGCTGCCGTGCTGGCATGCGCGGCTGCGAGCCGCACCACGTTAGCCGGCAAGCTGGCATCGACGGCTGCCGCCAGGATTACGCTGCCGGAACCCTGCGACACTTTCACATGGGCGCCGTCGCTGACGCCCAGTTGTTGCGCCAGAGCGCTCGAGATGCGCACTGCTGGCTGCCGTGCATCAGGAGTCTGCTGCAATGAACCGGCACGGCGCACGATCGCATCCGTGAAGTAGATCGGCACTTCGGCCACCCGTTCGAGGCTACCCGAGGCTGACGAACCTGCCGCCTGCGGTACGACGCCGGCCAGATTATTCAGGCGCACCACCAGATCGACGCCCGCCGTATCAGTCGCGCCCAGGATTTCCTGGCGGACCGCTTCCACCGTGTCGTACGAAAAGCCTGGCAGCTCGAGCAGATTGCCCAGTACGCGCAAGACCTTCCAGCCCGGACGCGCTTCGCCCAGCGGTTTGACGGTGCCATTAAAACTCTGTGCACGTCCCTCGCAATTGACGAAGGTGCCGCCGGTTTCGGTGAACGGTGCGATCGGCAGCATCACGTCGGCATATTCCGCGCCGTGCTGAAAAGCCGACATCACCACGACCATGTCGGCCTGCGCCATGGCTGCTTGAGCCACCTGTGGATTTGCGCAGTCGAGTTCAGGTTCGGTATTGAACAGGACGTAGGCTTTTTTCGGTTGCACCAGGAACTGTGCGGCGTTACCGCCATTGTTCGGCAAGGCATTGGCCAGATAACCGCCGACGGTGTTGCCGGCTTCGGTCAGGTAGCCGAGTTTGGCTCCGGTGACCGTCGCGATCCAGACAGCGGCGGCATGCAGTTGCGAAGCCTCTGGATGCTGAGCCGCAGCATTGCCCAGGAGCATCCCACCAGGCTCGCCCCACAGGAGGCTGGCTGCGGTCTACGTGGCTTCCGGCGATCCGTGCACATCTCCGAAACCGGCAGGTGCTGCTATGCTCTTGGTTTCA